>CAYXBX010000047.1:5476-8573 GCA_964463445.1 uncultured Planctomycetia bacterium | reverse complement strand
ACTCCCATAACAGCAAGGCCGCTTATATAATTTATGAAAACATCACCAAACTCCGTATAAACAATTCCTCCAAAACGGTGCTTAAGCCGCTTCGATGTTTCGCTGCCGCCACTTGGAGTATCAGGGCAGTCTATATTCCCGTACTTTGTAGCAATGCTTGGATAACGCGCACCAAAAATACCAGGAGTAGTAGAAATACTGCCTGTTCCTCTTATGGCAATATCGCCATTACCTCCGCTAGCTCCCCTGTCAGCAATAATATATGTTCTATGCAGGAATATATTTCCTGTTCTTATGTCAATAAGAACATCTCCTTTGTTGTATATTATGCCGCCAAAATTTGCACTCTGGTACCAGCGCCGTCCTGTTCTTACGCGGTCTCCTACCTGCCAATCAGTAACACTCTCTACCCTTATGGTACGGTTGTTAACTCTCTGGGTAATAACCTGCCAGCTGTCATCATTAGGCCAGGTTCTTTCTAAGTTTCTTATAATCGTACAGTTGTTCCACTGGGAAGCAGGTGTGGTAAATATATTATCGCTCACTGTTATCCTGTTTCCATTTATAGATTGAATGGTGCTTTCTCTCTCTAAATCCCATATTTCAGAGGCATTGCTTTCAAAATAATTCATATCTATCTGGGGATATTCTCCTTCCGTAATGAAGGCGCGGTTATCACCGCTTCCGTCAGGAGGAAGAATTGGGGAAGGCGGAGGGTCATAATCCTCTCCTAACTCGTCTAAAGTATCGTCTCCATCGCCATCAAAATGACCAGCCAATATCTCACCGTCAATACGCGAACCACTGTGCATAAGATGCCAGTCAAATATATTTTTAATCTGCACTGAGTTCTTTAAATCACCAATAACGATAACAATCTTAACCGTTCTTTTCGCCCTGTAATTATCCTTAAGAGGTATATACCCTGTTGACTCAATAACAATATCCCCCTCCTCACTATCCAGAGGGTCTCTTATTAAAACAGAGTACTCTCCATAATCTAGAATATGCTCCTGCGTTCCCCTGAAATCAGGGTTACTCTTTATATAGGTAATAGCCCAGTTTGCCCCTGACTCCGCAATATATAAAGCTCTTTCTGAATCAAAATTTCTTAAGTTGAGCTGGGAATCCACTGCCTGCATCTGTAAAAGGGTTATACCCAAAAGAGCAAAAATCAGCATAAAGAATATAGCAATAACTAATGTTACTGAGCCTTTCATATTCACTACTCTTTAAAGTTTCTCGGACAAATCTTAGTATGAAATTGATAAATTTGGTCCCTTTCCCTCACCTCAAATTCTATGCCAATCTGATAGATATTTTCTCTATCAGAATAAGAAAGAGGAAGTGGACTAAGCTCTGTACCATCTTCGGTATAATATTTAAAATTAAAGTTATATAGCCCCCTTACTAGTAAATAGGAGCTTTCAAAACTTCCATCGAAATCGCTATCTAAATCATAATAAAGGTCATTTCCTGACAATCTGTATCTTATACGAATATCATTGTCATTTATATCTAAAGATATAAACTGCAGAGTTCCCGCCTCAGCAACTTCAATAGTATTCTCCGAAGGAGTGCGTTTCTTTATCTGACGTATTTTTCTTGTCATCTGCATAAAAGCACTTCTTGCTGTATTAACTATTTCACTTCTAAAGGAAACAAAGTTATAAGTATTGATTACATCGATAAAATACCAGGCAAACCCTACAGAAAGCAAACCCACAATAGTAATTGCTGCTATAAGCTCAATCAACGTAACTGATTTCTTCATTTTTCTAATAACCACCCACCAATGTAACCAATCTTACTGTAGACATATCGCCACTGGTTTTTGACACAGAAACTGTAATCTTCTTGTAATCTGTAGGTACACTAGAAGCTGCCTGCCAGGTAGTGCCGTCTAACTGTTCATATTCAACACTTACACTCCTTGTATACCCTTTATGGGGAGTATCTGAATACCCATTATAATCATCAACATCATCCCAGTTGTTATGGTCAGTATAATTTTCCTGAGTCAACCCATCTACGCCCAACGTGGAAGTATCGGGCCCCAAGGAAGTGCTCCAGGGAGAAGTTTCATTCTCGTCAAAGCGCCTAAAGATTATCTCCTCCATCAATTCTTCAGCATAGAAATTTGCACTTCCAACAAATTCTGAGTGCAAAACGTTAAAGTTTGCCTGGGTAAAAAGACCTATTAACACAGGAATAGCCAAGCCTAAGATAACAATAACCACAATAAGTTCAATAAAAGTTAGCGCCTTCCTAAAAATATTTTTTCTCATTGCCAGGCTATCCTTCCTGTCTGAGGGGTTACATACACTGTTAAGTTCTTTCCCTTGTAACGAAGCACAATCATTCCTGTATTATTTAGAATATCTCCGTTACCATCATAAGGAGTCCCTTCCCAGTTAAATCTTAATATATTTGTTGTATCAAAATCAACGGAAAGAATGTCAACTCCTTTATATAAATTTTCCGTGTCAAAATCTACAACCAAATCTGTTCTTGTAAAGGGGTCTTTTGCCGTTGTGTTATCGGAAACGCGATATACACGATAACTATTGTCGTATATATCGAAATAAACAGCATAATCATCATGTTGTGATACCGCCAGACTCTGGGCATAACGGATGTCGGAGATTATCTTCTTAGCCGCACTTCTTCTTTTAAGGTCATAGAATATCTCAAACCGGGGATTAGCAACAACAACAAGAATCCCCAAGATAACAATAACCATAATAGCCTCTATAAAGGTAAATCCTCCTAATGCCCAACCTTTCTTTTTCAATTTAATAAAATACATCTTTTGCACATATATCATTGGTAAGGGAAATACCCTCTGAACAATAAGAAAGGAATTTGTGAACACTCATCTTCAATTAAAAAATTACTGATAGGATGATAAAGGGGTTGAGAATGACTTTATCTTTTCAATTGCTTCGCGGATAACACCTTTAAGGTACTCTATCTCTTTATCCTTCGTATCTATCTCTGCGGTAAGCTCTTTTATCCTATCCTTATAAGGGTCAAGCTTTTGTGAAAGCTTCTTCTTTAATGACTCTATCTCTTCTTTCTTTCTTTTAATTTCCTC
>CAYXBX010000047.1:0-5376 GCA_964463445.1 uncultured Planctomycetia bacterium | reverse complement strand
TAAGGCGTGCTATCTCTTTATCCTTCCTGGCAAGCTCCTCTTTAAGAGAGGCTATTTCTTTTTCCATTTCAGGTGATGGTTTGTATACGATTTGTTTCTTGGGTTTAGCCTTCAATTTCTCTTTAAGAGAGGCTATCTCAGCCTGGGCGTCTTTTAGCTTGCTGGAGAGGTCGTCTTTCTGCTTAGAGGTATTCTTTAATTTGTCTTTTAAGTCAGCGATCTCTTTGTCTTTTTGCTCTATTTCTTTTAATCGTGAAGATATCTTCTTTCTCTCTTCCCGAATGCGCAAAATTTCCTCCTTCAAAGACATAATACTTTTCTTCTCCTCTAAGATGTTCTCCTCTAAAACCTTCAATTTCCTTTCAAGCTCTTGTTTTAAATCCTCAGAAAAAAGATAAAAGGGCAGAGTAATAAAAGAAAGGAATAGAAAGAAGGTTAATCTTCTCGTATGATATATACTGATATTCATTGTTTCATTTAAAATTATACTTCGTGGTATTGGGTTGTCAAATAGTTTTTGGCTTCTTTATATTAGGTTGATTATATTCTTGTCATTTCTTTTTATGCCAATCTTTTGGTATAATGCTAATTGTCCATGAAAGAAACAATTCTATTGGATGATTTTCAGAAGAAAGCAATAGAGTATGGGTTAAAAGGATATTCTGTTATTGTATCTGCTCCCACCGGTGCAGGAAAAACACTTATTGCCGAGCATATAATAGATGCCTGTCTAAAAGATAATAAAGGGGTAATATACACTGCGCCTATAAAAGCTCTAAGCAATCAGAAATTCAGAGATTTTTCTAAAAAATATACTAACAAGGTAGGCATTGTAACAGGAGACGTTAGTATTAACCCCGATGCACCTCTTATTATTATGACTACGGAAATATTCCGCAATGCCATATTAACTTCTCCTGCGCGTTTTAATAATAAAATGTGGGTTATATTTGATGAGATTCATTACCTTGACGATATAGAAAGGGGCACAGTATGGGAAGAAACAATAATCCTTCTTCCTAAGCATATGCACCTTCTTGCTCTAAGCGCAACACTGCCCAATATAGACGAATTCATCCAGTGGCTTAAGTCAGTACATACTCATCCCATAAAAAAAGTTGTTGAAAAGAAAAGGCCCGTCCCTTTAACCTTCCGCTATCAATGCAACGACAACTTCTTTTTTACCTACAAAGAGTTAAAAAGGTCAAAATCTCTCTCTAAACACTACAGCAATAACAATTATCATATTAAACCAAACAAATTAAGTTCTCTTGTTGTACATCTAAAATCAAAAAATCTCTTGCCCTGTATATACTTCTCTTTTTCCCGCAGGCGCTGTGAAATTCTTGCGCACCAGATGCATGGCTTTAACCTGCTTGAGAGCAAAGAGAAAGACAGGGTTGTAGAACTGTTCAGTAAGCTTACAGAAACCTTTGATGTTACTGATACTACTCATATCAATTTTCTTTATCCCCTCATTAAAAAAGGTATCGGTTACCACCATGCAGGATTGCTTCCTCCTTTAAAAGAAATAATTGAAAGGTTATTTACTACAGGGCTCTTAAAACTTATCTTTACAACGGAAACATTTGCTCTGGGAATAAATATGCCTGCCAAGACGGTGGTGTTCGATACTCTATATAAATACTACGGCAGAACATCCAGGTATCTAAAAGTGCGAGATTTCTATCAAATGGCAGGCCGTGCAGGAAGAAGAGGTATTGACTCAAAAGGATTTGTCTATATAAGAGTGGACCCTGCACGTATCGATACGAACAAATTGGAGAATATAATATACGGCGAGTATGAACCTATAGTAAGCCAATTAAGAAGTTGTTATGCTACCATTTTGAACCTCTATAATATTATGCAAGAAAAACTATACGATATATACCCCCGCTCTTTCCTTTTCAAACAGACAAACTACTTTAAGAAGAAGGAGGCTTTAAACCTTCTTAAAAGAAAGGTTGCCCTTCTAAAAGAAATGAAATATATAGTCAATGGAGGGATAAGCTGGAAAGCAGAATTAGCTTCAAGAGTATACAGTTTTGAACTCCAGGTAGGAGAATTATATGAAAAAGGTATATTTGATTCCCTGGATGAACTATCCTTCTTCGTAGTTATATGTGCTTTAGTCTATGAGCCACGCAAAGGAGAAAAAAGACCAAAGCTCACAAAAAAAACAAAAAGATTAAAGAAAGAATTTAAGTACTTTATGAAAGGGATTCATAAAGTAGAAAGAAGATTCCATATATATCCCTTAAGCAAAAGCTTCTCTTTCAACCTTGCCGAAGCATCTTGTGCATGGTATGAAGGAATAAGCTTCTATAAGCTTAACAAACTCTGCGCTACAGACGAAGGAGAAATTGTACGTTATTTTCGAATGGCT
Source organism: uncultured Planctomycetia bacterium (assembly GCA_964463445.1). GTDB lineage: Bacteria > Omnitrophota > Gorgyraeia > Duberdicusellales > 4484-171 > CAZWON01. Next base: position 2,987 of record CAYXBX010000047.1, on the reverse strand, counting down.
ATTCAGGTTTTAAGGGAAATGTCTTTATCTCCTACAATTACCTCTTCTTTGAAATCAAGAGTCTACCGCTGTCTTAAAAGAGTAAACAGAGATGTTATCAATGCAGAAAATCAGCTTACTACGGATATAAACTTACCAATATCCCCCTGACTTTCTTAAGCATAGTAAGGAACACCCCACATCTCTTTAAATACTATTTTCCCTAAAGGAAGCCGCTTGGGAGAATATTGAGTATCATCTTTAGGATAACCTAAGGTAAGCAGTTCCACAACTCTTACTGAAGAGGGAATATCAAGTATCCTTTTAACCTCCTCTTCGTAAAAAGCTCCTATCCAGCATGTCCCTAAACCCAATGCTGTTGCTGCTAAGCATATATGCTCAATGGCAATAGCTACATCAATAGGATAACACAACTGTCCACAACTCATTATATGATTATCTGTTTCGGCACAACAGGCAATAACTACTGGCGCTTCCCTTACAAACCCCTGGTTTTTTGCTGCTTTACACAACGCCTCCCTTTTATCCTTGTCCTTAGTTACAATAAAACGCCACTCCTGCCGGTTGCTTGCTGAGGGAGCAAGACGAGCTGCTTCAAAAACTCTTTTAATCTTTTCCTCCTCAACTTCCTTAGGAAGATATCCTCTTATGCTTCTTCGTTTTTCTATAGTGCTAAAGATATCCATAGCCTCCTCCCTTGAATGGCTTGCGAGACCCCCTCTTTATAACTACAATACCTGAAGAGTCAACAAAATAATTTTTCTTATCATGCTGGAGAGAGTATCCAATAAACTTACTGGTTATAATATTAAACCTATCTATAATGGCTCTATTGATTTGGGAATTCTTTCTTACAATGGTAAAATCCATAATTATCGAGTCTTTTATCCTGCAACCCTTCTCTACAATCACTCCTCTTCCTAAAATAGAATTAATAACTTCTGCATTGTATATCCGACAACCTTCTCCCACCAAAGAATTGCTAATTGAAGAACCTGCTATATAACTAGGAGGAACATTAAAATTGGAGGCATATATAGGCCATAAAGGATTATTTAAGTCCAAACGCGGCCTTTCTCCTAACAAATCCATATTAGCACACCAATAGCTGTAGATAGTACCTACGTCCCTCCAATAAAACCTATCTTCGTATTTCTTGAGCAAAGGAATCTTGTTCATTGAGAAATCATAAGCAAATACCTTTGCCTTCTTTCTTATTAAATAAGGGACGATATCCCGCCCAAAATCATGCGTAGTAGTTTTATCAGAAACCTTTTCCAACACATCTATCAACGTATCAGTATCAAAAATATAGTTACCCATAGAAGCAAATACCATACTCTTTCCTTTAAGGGAAGGTTTCTCCCGGAAACTCTTAACTTTAAGATTATCATCCACTCTTAAAATGCCAAATTTCTTTGCCTCCTTTTGCTCCACAGGAACCATAGATATGGTAAGATGTGCCTTCTTTCTTATATGAAAATCAACCATTTGTTTTATGTTCATCCTGTAAATATGGTCAGCGCCAAAAATAGCAACTATTTTCGGCTTAAAATCATAAATAAGGTTTATATTCTGATACACTGAATCAGCCGTTCCTCTATACCATTCTTTTATACCCTCCCGGCGCATTTGGGGAGGAACAACAGTAATAAAGTGCTGCGGTAATACGCCTGCCCTTCTCCAAGTAGTTCTTATATGTTCAATCAACGATTGTGATTTATACTGTACAAGAACATATACCGCATATATCCCTGAATTAACCAGATTACTAAGAGCAAAATCAACTATTCTGTACTTTCCGCCGAAGGGCACAGAAGGTTTGGTCCTTTCTAAAGTAAGAGGATGCAAACGCTCGCCCTTACCCCCTGCTAAAACCAAAGCTAACACGGATTCTCTCATGAATTACCTCTGGGAAAGATTGGATTAGCTGCCTTCAAACCTTTTTACCATCTCAATTACGCTTGAAGCATCTTTTGCTTCCATTAGCTCTTTACGACAAGAAGCATTCATAAGAAACTTTGACAGCTCTGCCAGAAGACGTAAGTAGAGATTCAACTGATTGGGATTTGCTCCCATAAGAAAGATAAGATTAACCTTTTCTCCATCAATAGAGTTAAAATCTATACCCCTGGATGAACGCCCAAATCCAACAACAAAATCAGAAACTGCCTCTGTCCTGGCATGAGGAATAGCAATGCCATGGCCAATACCTGTGGAACCAAGCTCTTCTCTCTCTAAGATATCACTTATTAATTTATCCATATCATTTATCTTGCCTTTCTTATAGAGCGTCTCGGCTATTTCTCTTATTGCTTCCTCTTTTGTTTTTGACTTTAACTCCATGATACAATCTTCTTCCCTAAAATATTCAGAAATCTTCATAGCGCACCCCTTTCTTTAATTTCCCAGCAAACTTTAGATAGCATACGATTTTATGTTTTTTAAGAGACCGTAACATAAAAGGCGATCTCCATCCTTCAGCTTATCTTCGGCGTGGGGAAAAGGAACAATTGTACCCTTCCTCTCAATACATAAAACAAGAATATCCTTTTTAATAAAACCGGCTTCGGAGAGAGTAAGTCCATTCTCTTTAGAATCCTTAGTTATCAACAGTTTTGCAATGCCATAACCTTTGGGCAGAGAAAAAAGTTCCTCCAGTGTCTTCTGTTTTATAAAACCTCTTGCTACAATTCTTTTTTCAATAAAACGGTTTAATGTACGGCTGAATCCCTTAAGTGTGGTCAACTTATAAAGAATGAGTATGGAAAGGATTAAAAAAAGAACTTTGCCTGCATCGGAAAACAGACTGTCCTTTCCAAAAGACAGAAAGAGCCCTGCGATAATAGATACTATCCCTACCTTGCCTAGAATCATAAGGACGGTAACGGTTCTCCTCCTTATAGGGTCTTCAAGAATAAGTTCTGCCTCGCGCGTGGTGAATCCTGTTCCTGTAAATGCAGATATCGCCTGAAAACGCGCAGTAT
>CAYXBX010000046.1:0-8677 GCA_964463445.1 uncultured Planctomycetia bacterium | reverse complement strand
TTACGGTTCTAACGGCCAGTTCCGCAACAATGATCACATGTATTGTTCTATCAAGTTTACTTTCTAATTTAAAATTTTGTAGATACAAAAATACATCTTTCTTTGCAGGAAGGTGTGTTTTTTTGTTGACAGATAATAATTTTTAATGATATAGTAAAACAAATGAAGTTACGTTATTCAATTCTTATAGTTACTTTTTTGTGTACATCTCTTTCTAGCCCTTCTTATGGTTATGACAATTCCAAACCAAGAAGTAAAAGTGTTTCTCAAGAGTTAGACCGGGTAGAAACAAAGATTGCCCAGCTAAAGAATAAAGTACTTGAAGCTAAGAGAGCAAATTACAATAAAGCAAAAGAGGAGTGTAGGAATATTGTAAGCCGGCCTTATGCTGGCAAGGAAAATATTAGTGGTAAGAAAGGTAGATTGTACGTTTCGATGGGTGGAAACTGGTATTATATTCATTATAGAGAGGTAAATGGTAATGGTTCTACTCTTGATGAAGAGACTGGTGGTGTATGGGGATTTTATACCAAGCTTGGATATGTAAGCAGTACATATAACGATATCATTAAAGGCAGACCTTTTGTCGAAGGGTATTTTCGTTACAACAATGGTAAGGTAAAATACGATGGTGCTACAAGCGGCGGAGACCCATTTTATTACAAGGCAAATTTGGATATTTACCGCTATGGTGTAAAATTGGGAGGAAAAAGAAGAGTTTCCAAAGATAGAGAGATTTTCGGATATGTGGATTTTGGAAAAAGAGTATGGTATCGCGGAGAAAATGGAATAATAAATGGTGTTATTGTATATAAAGAGAAATACTCCTGGTTTTATTTTGGTTTCGGAGGAGGCATAAACTGGCTTTTAAGCAAAAGATGGGTTGTTGGTTTTGAAGGAGAAATAATGTATGCCCCTGAAGATTTCAGGGAAATGCATTCTGAGCTTTACGATGGGACAACGTTTACTTTAGGCACAGTTTGGGGGCTGGAGCTTAGTTTCCCTATAAAATATGCTTTAAGCAGACGTATAGCTTTAAGTTTTACTCCTTACTATACCTACTGGCGCATCAATGAGTCTGATACCCGCCTGGTTACATCAGGAGGCTTTCCTGCTGGTTATTTTGTTGAGCCTGACAGTCACACCTATATGTATGGATTATTGTTTGGCTTAACGGTTTCTTTTATGTAGTTGAGGCCCTTCCTTTAAGTTGATTCCCATAGTATAATTTCTTAGAATACACAGCACTATAAAAATGGAAGATTTTAGAAACTTCACAATTAATATGCTCAAAGATTATTTAGAGAAAGATGGTTATCCACAGTTCTATGCGCGTCAGGTTTTTAATTGGGTCTATAAGAAAAGAATAAAAGATTTCTCTTTGATGACAGACCTTTCAAAACAGGCAAGAGATTATCTAAAGAAAAACTTTTATTTTTCTTCTTTTAAGGTAATAGAGAAAAGAGTATCCAGAGATGGAACACAGAAATTTTTATTTTCCTTAAGCGATGGCGATGCTATAGAGAGTGTAGTTATTCCTGAAGGTAGGCGGCTTACTTTATGTGTTTCTACCCAGGTAGGATGCAAATTTGGCTGCCGTTTTTGTGTAAGTGGGATAGGAGGATTTAAGAGGAATTTGAAGGTCTCAGAGATAATTAATCAGTTTTTAGAGGTAGAAAAAGTTATTGAACCTTCTAAAATTACCAATATTGTGTTTATGGGTATAGGAGAGCCCCTGGATAATTTTGATAATTTGGTAAAAAGCATAGAAATCTTAACTTCTCCTTATGGCATCTATTTTGGAAAAAAAAGAATTTGTATATCTACATGTGGAATACCAAAGCGTATAAGGGAGCTGGTTTCTTCTAATTTAGGGGTAAGGCTTTCTATATCTTTACATGCCTCTTGTGAAGAGAAAAGGTCTTTGATAATGCCCGTTAACAAAAGATATTCTTTAAGAGAAGTTGTGAAGGCAGCAAAGGAGTATGCTAAAAGGTATAAATTTCCCGTGACTTTTGAATATATTCTCATAAAAGGAGTTAACTCTTCAGAGGAAGATGCATATAAACTTGCCCGTCTTATCAGAACAATTAACTGCAAGGTAAACTTGATTCCTTACAATCCTTCTTCTTATTTTAACTGGCAGCCTCCTTCTGTTTATGATATAAATAGATTTAAAGATATCCTGAAGAAGAAAAACGTATTTTTTACTCTAAGAAAACCTCGCGGTCAAGATATAGAAGCTGCCTGCGGTCAGCTGAGAAGGAGAAATTTCAATGAAGGAAATAATAAAAAATAGTACATTTATTCGATTTGCAATATTAATTCTGCTTGTAGTTTTATTGTTTGTTCTGGGGAACACGTTTTCTATTGACCATAAAAAGATAAATGATTTACTGAGAAGAATTTCTCCTCTTTATGCTTCTCTAATCTTTGTTTTTCTTTATGTAGTGGGGACATTCTTTATCTGGTACTTAAAAGACCCTTTAAAGATAATAGGAGCCGTTCTTTTTGGTGCTTACTTAAGTACGTTTCTTATTTATATTGCAGAGATAATAAACGCCATTATTTTCTTTAACCTTAGTAATATGTTAGGTAGAGATTTTGTGGAACAGAAACTCAAAGGTAAATTCAGGAAATTTTATGAGAGATTGGGAGATGTTAATCTGGGGTGGATTTTTCTTCTCAGGTTTATTCCTCTTATACCTTATCGAGTGTTAGATTTAAGTTTTGGGTTAAGTAAAGTACCTTTAAAAAGATATATTATTGCGGTTTTACTGGCTTCTCCTCTGCGTATATTCTGGATACAGGCAATTTTAGCAAGTATAAAGGGGTTTTCTCCTCAGAAAGTAACTCAGTATTTTGTAGAACACCCGGGAGTGTACATTTTTAGTTTTTTTTATTTTGTGGTAGCCTTAATAGTTGCTTTTAAGATGAAAAAGAAATTCTTATGATAACGCCACTTCCTGTCTATTCTCAGAAGAAATTAAGCAAGTTGAGAGACTGTTTACTGGACCGTCTTGGTAATTGTGATTTATGCCCGCGCAGATGTCGTATAAACCGCCTTAAAGGAGAAAAGGGATTTTGTCAAACAGGCAGATTTGCGGTTGTAAGCAGTGCATTTTTACATTTTGGGGAAGAAAAAGAGTTAGTAGGAAGAGGCGGCTCAGGGACGATATTTTTTGCTAATTGTAACTTAAAGTGTATATACTGTCAGAACTACGATATTTCTCATCTTGGTGAAGGCAGAGAAGTTACAGCGGATGAACTTGCGCAGATTATGTTAACTTTACAGGCCCAAGGAGCAGAAAATATAAATTTTGTTACCCCCACTCATGTTGTGGCACAACTTGTTGAGGCGTTATGTATTGCTGTCAATGAGGGGTTGAGCTTACCATTAGTTTATAATAGTGGAGGGTATGACAGTGGTGATGTTTTGAGGCTTTTAGATGGTATTTTTGACATATATATGCCTGACATGAAGTATTCTTCCAACGAGGTAGCAGAAGAGTTGTCGGCGGTCTTGCAGTACTGGGATGTTGCAAAAGAGGCATTAAAAGAAATGTATCGGCAGGTAGGTGACCTTAAGATAGAGGGAGGTGTTGCTAAGAAAGGCCTTCTTGTGCGCCATCTGGTTTTACCCAGCCGTCTTGGGGGTTCATTCGCAGTGCTTGATTTTATAAAGGAAGTTTCACCTTCAGCTTGTGTTAATATAATGGAGCAGTATCATCCTTGTTATGAAGCTTACAAAGTTAAAGAGCTTCGTCGGCGTATAACGTCTGATGAGTACAGAGAGGTCTTATTATACGCACGTAAGATTGGCCTTAAAGTTATATAAAAGTAAGGAGGAAAGTTATGAAGAAGCGGATTGAGAATTCAATTGCCAGCCGGCTTATTAACTGTGGTATGGTTGTTCTTGTAAGCTGTGGGTATAAAGGTAAGAGAAATATTACTACCTGTGCGTGGCATATGCCAGTTTCTAAAGAACCGCCTCTTGTAGCAGTAGCTTTGGCTAAGAAGCACTTTTCTTCGTCTCTTATTAAAAAAAGTGGAGAGCTTGTAATTAATGTACCCTCTTGGAGTTATCTTGATAAAGTTATGCTGTGCGGTCGCCTTAAAGGAAGAGAGACGGATAAATTTAAGGACACAGGATTTAACCCCACAAACCCCAACGTTCTTAAAGAGGCTCCATCTATTAAAGAATGTGTTGCTTCTTTAGAATGTAAGGTAGTTAATACCATAGAGGTCGGAGACCATTTTATTTTCATAGCAGAGGTTGTATATGCTGAAGCACTCCAGGATTATTTCTATAACGATATGTGGGACATTAGTAAAGTGGAATTTATTTTTCATGTTGGCAAAAACTTTTTCTTTAAATCTTCTCTACCTTGTGAGGTTAGTTTATGAAACAAGAAGTCTACAGATTACCAGAGGAATTTTTATCGCGCCTTAAGCAGATTTATCCCCATAATTATAACAATATCTGTAGTAGTTTTGCATCCAAGAAAGCGCAGAGCTTTCGCATAAATTATCTTAAAACAGATTTAAGATCTTTACGCAGAAAATTAATAGAGGAACATATAAAGGCAAGAGAATTAGAGTGGCCCCCGGGAGCATTTATTCTTAAAAGCGATATGCGACGTTTCCAGAATACGTCTATTTATAGAGAAGGTTTGGTTTATGTTCAGAACATCTCCAGTATGATTCCTCCATTGATTCTTCGACCACAAAAAGGAGAGAAGATCCTTGATTTATGCGCTGCTCCTGGAGCAAAGACTACACAAATTGCCTCTCTGGTTAAAGAAGAGACAGAGATTGTTGCTGTTGAAAAGATACGCACCCGTTATTATAAGCTTTTGGCTAATCTTAAGATACAAGGGGCGAGTTTCGTTAAGGCTATCCTCTTAGATGGGGTGTTAGTAAGGAAGAAATTCTACGATTATTTTGATAAGGTTCTTTTAGATGCTCCTTGTTCAGCTGAAGGAAAGTTTTATATTAAAAATCCCCGCAGTTTTAAGTACTGGAAGTATAGAAAAGTAAAAGAAATGGCACATAAACAGAAAAGGCTTTTTTCTTCTGCTTTCTGTGCCCTTAAAGAAGGAGGGATACTTGTTTATTCTACGTGCACTTTTTCTCCTGAGGAGAATGAGGAGATTGTTGATTGGGCATTGGATAAGTTTAAGGATAATATCTCCCTTTTTCCTGTTGAAGTTCCTTTTAAGAATATAAAGAGAGGCCTCTTAAGATGGCGCAAAAAAAAGTTTTCGCTCTCTTTAGACTTAACCTTACGAATTATTCCTACAGACTATATGGAAGGATTCTTTATAGCCTGCTTTAAGAAGGTACCCTCCTAAAGTATCTCCTCCGAAGAATAATGACTTTTCTTCGTTGAGTTATGGTTGTTGTTTTTAGCTACTTAATAATAGATTTTAATTCTTTAGAAGCTCTAAAAACAATCTTCTTTTTTGCAGGAATTTGAATGGCTTCCCCTGTTTTGGGGTTTCTTCCCATTCTTGCTTTTGTTTCCTTTACACGGAATGTACCGAACCCAGAGATTGTAACCGGATCTTTTTTCTTTAAAGAATTCCTTATTGCCTCAAGGACAGTTTCAACTGCCATTTGAGCTTCTTTTTTAGTACAGGTGGTTTTTGCTACTGCTTCGATTAATTGAGCCTTGTTCATTTAAACACCTCCTTTTGTTAGTTAAACCTCAAATTTCTTAGAACCACTTTAGATATTTTATAATCCAATATAAATATTTGTCAAGGGAATTTAATGATTTTATAATATATTCTATGATTGTCTTAAAGAGAGATATAGAGGAGATGCTTCGTAGAAGGCCCGAAGAGGGAATGTTCTTGGATGTTGATTTTGGCAAAAAGCGGCTTAATGTTAGAAGAGATAAAAGTGCACTTATAGTGAAGGGCGGTTATATGATAAACCTGGGGGTCAAACTCAAAGACAATGTTTGCTATCTTCTTAAGAAAGAGGGGCTTATCCCTATTGCTTTTTTTGATGAAGAAACAAGGAAATTTTATAAACTTATGCCTACCGTTGATTGGCCTACAGTTACAATCGGCTCCGTGCCTATGCATCGCGTGAAGATGACCTCTCCTCGTAGAGATACGGAGGCGAAAATTAAACTTGTAAAACCAGAGGGGATAGTTCTTGACACATGTATGGGGCTTGGATATACGGCTATTATGGCTGCGGCAAGAAGCAAAATAGTTTATACTTTTGAGAAAGACAAAAACATTTATCTTATAGCGCGTCTTAACCCTTGTTCATCACAGCTGTTTTCTTTGCCAAACATAAGAATAAAAAGAGCAGATGTGGTAAAATATATTAAGAAATTTCCGGCAATGTATTTTGATTGTATTATTCATGACCCGCCCACTTTTAAGATTTCACCCGGGCTTTATTCCGTTGATTTCTATCACAAGCTATATAGGGTTCTGAAGAGAAAAGGGAAGCTGTTCCATTATGCCCCTTTCTATGGTATAAAAAAAGGCAAAGATTTTCCTGCTCGCATTAAAGTTCACCTTAAAGAGGCAGGGTTTAATGTGCTTAGGGTTGATTATAATGCAGGAGGAATACTGTGCCAGAGAAGTTAGAAAGATTACGTAAAAAGTTAGACAGGGAAATAACCTTTTTCCATATGCGGCGCGCAGAAAGAATCATACAGAAAGCTCTAAAGATCGCCCGCAGAGATAACGACCCGTTCTTTATAAATTATTTTTCAGCCCAGAAACATATTCTTAAGAAGAATTTTAGGAAAGCCATAGAGTTTTTAGATGAGGCTATAAATATACGCACCAATGATGGTTGCAGTTATAATGATAAAGCTCTTTGTCTTGCCGAGATGGGATTTTATGAGGAGGCTTTGCGGTGGTTTAACGAGGGGATAAAGAGAGATAAGGAATGCATTGAGCTTTATCACAATAAAGGATGGTTGCTTAACTTCCTTGAGAATTACAACGAAGCACTCTTGTGTTTTTACAAAGCTCTTGAATTTGAAGATAACCGCCCTGAAACTTTATATAGCATAGCTGACACTTACTATAAGATTGGTAAATATGACCTTTCTTTCAAATATTTTAAAAAAGCCTTAGATGCTGTTAGGGGAAAAAGTAGATATATAAGAGAGGATATCAGACGACGCCTTCGAGAATTGATACTTTATTATTTACCTTCTCCATAAGCGTTGGAAAATCTGAAGATTATCCTGCGATTATATGCAGGTTTATGGAGCGATGGAAAGATAATTGGGAGGCAGGTATTTCTATTTTTCCCTTATGGGGTAGGATTTCTTTTTTGTTGAAATAAGCCTTTTTTATTCTGTATATACCAGTTTTAATTATCCGAGCTGGTGAATAAGTGATATGTATCTCTTTGTTGTTCCACCAAATTCTTGCCGCTATGTTATTTCTGAAGAAAGCGCTGGTAAAGGAAGGATTTATAATAAGATTTCCAAAGTTGTATTGTATCCCTAGTATTTGTTTAAGAAGAGTGTGGGTATACCAGCTTGCCGAACCAGTTAGATATAAGTAAAGACCCTTCCCTTCGTTATTAAAATATTCCGGAATCATAGGGTATATTTTAGCGGGCGGAGAGGTGCTCATGCTATAGATTGAGGATAAAACTTCCTCTGCTTCCTTGATGAACTTGCGTTGGTAAAGAGCAAAGGCAAGCATAATGTTCATGTGATTGAAGAATGCGCCATTTTCTTTATCACCATAAGAAAAGGCAAAGGCACGTCCTAACTCCATGTAATACTGTTGTTTGAAATTAGTGTTTAGCCGGAAGCCTTTAAGATTCTTATCGTAAAGATGTTTTTTTATAGAGTTCCATATTTTTCTTATCTGATTTTTGGTGGCAACCCCGCTCATAATAGCAAATACCTGTGAGGGTAACATCATTCTTATGTGCCCGTTTTTTTTGCCCTCAACCCTTCTGCTTTTATTATCATAATAGCCATTATAAAAGCCTTCTTTAAGCCATTCTTGGTTGCGAATATGGTCTTTAAGCCACCTTCCCTTTTCTCTTAGGTCCCTGATAAGAGATTTAACAGGAATCCTTTTTACTTTACCGCTTAACGAATATTTTGTTTTCTCAAGGTAAGAGGAGAGAAGTTTTTGTTTTTCCTGAGGATTATTGTAATTTATAGGTTTATTTATGTGGTCAAGAAGTAAGAGAAGTTCTTCAAAAATTTCTACCGTGGGGTATTTTCTTGCCGCATTTTCAAGTAAATAGGCAATATCTTCTAAGTTGTAAGCGTACATGCAGCTAAAGGCAACGCTTTCTCCTCTAGTCGCAGCCATATCCAGACCGTCATTCCAGTCAGCATTCTCCAGGCGGATAATATTATGTTTTCCGACATTGAAAAAAGGAACAAGATTTTCTACAAGGAGATGTTCTAGAATTGTCCCTTTGTATATTCTGCCTTTTTTTGTTCTCAAAATATGGTCCGCTGGTGTGTACCTATAGTCAGTTTCCTGGGCACGTTTTATCTGATGGTCGCGGTAATAAGGGGTTTTCTCAAGAAGGATATCCAAATCCCCACTTGTGTGGATATATTCTTTTAAGGCCAAATAAGGCCATATTCCATGGTCCATCCATACGCGGCTTATCCGGTTACGGTCAGAGATAAAATTATTATCTTTAGTGATAATAGTGG
>CAYXBX010000045.1:0-8756 GCA_964463445.1 uncultured Planctomycetia bacterium | reverse complement strand
CGGCTTATCCGGTTACGGTCAGAGATAAAATTATTATCTTTAGTGATAATAGTGGCATTAGAGCCGTCGATACGTACACCGCAGAAGTTATGGAGAATAAGTTTTTTTGTTTTTTCAGGCTCGATGCGAATAAGATTTAAGGCATCCTGCCATAGGTCCCGCCAGCCTCGCCCACCTTTTCCGTAATCAAAGTGAGGTAGAAAAGAACAGCCGAAAAGTTTACGCAATGTGGGCTGTAAGATTACCCATTTCAGCCAGTTATCGTAGTTTCGATTGCCAAATGATACTTGAAGACGCTCTGTAGCTTCTTGCCAGTATTTCTTGGTTTTTTCTAATTCCCTTTTCACTTTACCTACTGTGTCCAGTTTAGAGAAAGTTTGAGTAATAATTTTTTCTTCGTCAGCGATGCCCATTATAAGCACAAAGTTTACCTCATTTAGTGGCTTAAGAGCTATACGCCTGAATCTTAAAGCAGCACAGCATTCTTTTCCGTCAAAAGCTTTTATTTTCTTTTTGTAAGGAGAAAGGTTCTTAATTACTGCTTCCGGCATAAGGATGCTGCCTCTTTCTCCACAGAAACTTTCTAGAGTAGGAAACATACCTAATGGTGGATGGGAGTTTCTTGAGTATCCTAACACGAAATAACAAGTTTTGTTTATATGATGGCCGTTTTCGTCAAATGAAAGAGTAGGCTTCAAAATAACCCCATATTTTCTAAAATATACACGGTTAAGAAGAGAACTGACATGACGATGGTCTCGTAAATTTTTCTCACCTCTACCATAAAGAGGAATAAAAGATGTGGGAACAAATGAGATGTTTTTTCTTGTTCGATTTCTTATGTTTATCCACATAACTTCTGCATCTATAGCGTGAGGAACAAAATTAGTTATGTTTATTTCTATTTCAGGGTAGATACAAAAGAGTTTTTGATAAAGCATGCCGATTTCAAGAGAGCTCCTTTTATGTTCAGAAATGCGTATTAACTTGTCAGGAAACATTAAGAAGAAATCCCGGCGACATAAGAGGTTATGCTTTATATCTTCTATACTTGCCGGAGGGGTTAAGAAGTGGTCATTGTTTCTTTTTATATCTCCTGCTAAGCGAGGGCTTATTGAACTTAAAATGGTTCCTTTTGCATTAGTAAGAGGCAGGTACAAATCCGTATGTAAGTTTGGGCTCTTAAGTGTAAATGCCCCTTTTTTATCACTAAAAGTATAACTCATATTGTACTCTATTGTAATATTTTATATTTTTTCATCAATATTTTTCTGATATAATTTAAAAGTATGCATAACATAAAAAAAACCGCGATTGTCTTTTTATCCTTTTTTATTATAACAGGTATAAACACCTTTGCTAAGGATAAAGGTGGGCTTAGAGTAGTACTTTTTTACTCTCCTCATTGCGGCGCCTGTATAAGATTAAAGAGAGAATTCTTGCCTCAAATATTAGAGAAATACAGAGATAAGTTAACTTTAGAAGCTCTCGATGTCGATAAACCAGAGAATTTAAGCGTTTTGGTTGGTTTGGCGAAGCAATTCCCAGCGAAGAAAGCAGTTGTGCCTACAATACTTATTGGCAATACTCTTTTAAACGGGGTAAAGGAAATCGAGAATAATCTGGAGACACTGATTAATAGATACTCCGGGAAAAGAGTAACCTTCCCGTATTTTTTCTCGGGAGTTAATTTAATAGAGAAATTTAAGAAACTGTCTATTTTTACTATTATTAGCGGGGGTCTTCTTGATGGCGTTAACCCTTGTGCTTTTGCCGTGATAGTCTTTTTTATATCTTTCCTTACTGTTTATGGCTATAATAAACAGGAAATTATATATGTAGGGAGTTTTTACATATTAAGTGTATTTATCACCTATATCCTTATTGGATTAGGATTGTTTAGTTTCTTGTATTCCCTAAGACATTTCTATATCCTTATGAAGGCTTTCTATTATATAGTAGCGGCTTTATGCTTTTTACTTGCCGTCTTATCTTTTTACGATTTCTTTAGATATAAAAGATCAGGAACATCGGATGGTATGATTTTACAACTACCCATGTTTTTAAAAAAGAAAATAAACATTGTTATTGGCAGAGGCTTGCGTAAAAAAAAATATACTCGGATAATAGAACTGTGCTTCATATCTTTTATAGTAGGAGTATGTGTATCTATCTTAGAGGCAGCTTGCACGGGCCAGATTTATATCCCTACCATTGTTTTTATATTAAAATTTCCTTCTCTTCGCCTTAGGGCGTTTACATATCTTGTCCTTTATAATGTTATGTTTGTTTTACCTCTCATAATTATCTTTGTTTTGGCTTTATTTGGATTTTCTTCCCAGCAATTCAATAAGTTTTTAACGAGAAACCTGGGGTTAATTAAAGCAACGTTGGGATGGTTCTTTTTAGGGCTAGCAATCCTTATGATATGGTTAAAATAGCCTCTGTCTTTTCCCTTCTTTTTGTACTTGTATGTTATGCTCAGCCAAAGGAAAAAATTATAAATTTTGACTTTGGCGAAGTGTCTTCGAAGGAGATTCTCTCTCACAAGTTTGTTCTCAAAGAAAAGGTAGTATCCGCAGTGTCAATGTGCGACTGTCTAAAAATAAATATATCTAAAGAAAAACACAAGTTTGTAGTCGGTATTGAATTAGACCCTGAGGGATACGAAGGTAAAGTTTCTTTAGAGGGATTGTTGATAAAAGATGACAATAATATAATTAGGCTAAGAATCTCTGCGGTGGTACGGAAGGATTAACAGTTTTTGTTTTTATTCAAAGGAATGTGTAGAATGAGCCTTTGCATTCTATTTAAAAAGAATGATTGGCATAAACGCTGCAATCTGGTAGAATTAAAGGGGTGATGAACAATGGGTATAAAAGAAGTAGAGCTTATTATTCCGGGTGATTTGAAGAATGAACCTGTATTTTATTACATTATCAAGCATTTTAAGGTGATACCCAACATTATGGAGGCATCTTTCTCTACGGAAATGGGCTGGGCAATAGTTCGTTTTGAAGGCAAAGAGAAAGAGTTAGAGAAGATGTTTAAGTTTTTGGAAGATAAAGGTGTGCGCATCAACTTCCGCTAAAGGTGCTATTTTCAAAAATATCCGCATTGTTTTAGTTTCCCCCCAGGTTCCTGAGAATATTGGTTTATGTGCTAGGGTTATGAAAAATACCCTTTTTGATAACCTCTGTCTGGTAAAACCTAATTTAAATGGGAAATCTTTTGAAGTAGCTAAGCGTGCCCGTGATATACTAGAGAAAGCGAAGTTGTTTGATAATCTAAAGAGTGCCTTGGGAGATTCTCATTTTGTTTTTGGTACGACACGCAGAAAAAGAAGTTATAAGGCTATATACAATTTTCAGAATGTTCTGCCTTTCATTGTAGCTTTTGCTAAGAAACACAAGATAACTATTATTTTTGGCAAAGAAAACTTTGGTCTCTCCAAAGATGAGATGAGTTTGTGTGACAGTGTGTTTTATATACCATCCGCTTCAACTTTTCCCTCCTATAATTTGGCGTTCTCTGTGGGTATTGTCTGCTATAAGATTTTTGAATACGTCCAGAACATCTTAGATATTGATTATCTTGAATTAGCTAGGAAGAAGGAGATAGAAAGTTTGTTTCTATTCATTGAAGAGACTTTAAAGAAGATAAGGATAAAAGGGAATAGGAAAGAGGCCAGTCTGTATTCTTTAAGAAGAATACTGTCTCGTACAGCTCTTACCAGGAATGAGGCTCAACTGTTGAAATCAATATTTGTAGCTATTAACAGAAAGTTATAACGCAGAGTAATGTATTAAGAGACAGGCAGCGAAATTAACTGTTGCTTAGCTATAGAAGTATTGAGCTGATTTGCCAAAATTTTATGTTGCATTATCTTTGTTTTACTATATAATTAAAAGCTAAATGGATAAGTTTAAAGTTATTCTTGCAGAGAGAGATATCCCTAAAGCATGGTATAATATACAGGCTGATTTACCTTTCCCTTTATATCCACCAATTAACCCTGCCACAAAGAAGCCTCTTGGTAAAGAGGATTTAGCACCTATTTTCCCCCTTGCCTTAATTGAGCAGGAAATAAGTTTAAAACGGTGGATTGATGTGCCTGGTGATGTTTTGCAGATATATCGGATATGGCGTCCTACACCTTTGCGGCGCGCAAGAAGGCTGGAGAAATTCTTAAAGACAAAGGCAAGGATTTACTATAAAGATGAGAGTGTTTCTCCTACAGGTAGTCATAAGGCCAATACGGCTGTTGCTCAAGCCTATTATAATAAAAAAGAAGGAGTTAGGCGGATTACCACAGAGACTGGCGCTGGACAATGGGGAAGTGCTCTAAGCTTCGCCTGCAACATATTTGGTATTAAGTGCCGGGTATATATGGTAAGAGTAAGTTATGAACAGAAGCCTTTCAGGAAGTCATTAATGAGAGTTTGGGGCTCAGAAGTAATACCTTCTCCTTCAAGACTCACAAAATCAGGAAGAGCTATTTTGAAGAGAAATCCTAATTCCTATGGCAGTTTAGGTATAGCTATCTCAGAAGCAGTTGAGGATGCTGCTGCGAATAACGATACCAAATATTCCTTAGGGAGTGTTTTAAACCATGTTATTCTGCACCAGACAATTATCGGCGAGGAGGTTAAGAAGCAGCTTAAAATTGCTAAGGATAGCCCTGATTATTTAGTTGGTTGTGTTGGTGGTGGAAGCAATTTTGCTGGCTTTTGTTTTCCCTTTGTAAAAGATAAACTTAAGGGGAAAAATATTAGGATGATTGCTGTTGAGCCTACAGCTTGCCCTTCATTAACGCGCGGTTCTTTTCACTACGATTTTGGAGATGCAGCGCAGCTTACCCCACTTTTAAAGATGTTCACATTAGGCCATACCTTTGTTCCCCCGCCTGTTCATGCAGGAGGCCTTCGATATCATGGCTGCGCTCCTTTAGTTAGCCTTCTTCACAGTAAGAAGATTATCGAAGCGAGAGCCTATCATCAGCTGGAAGTGTTTAAAGCAGCGGTTATTTTTGCTAAAACAGAGGGGATAGTTCCCGCACCTGAGGCAGCCCATGCAATTAAAGCTGTAGTGGATATTGCTAAAAATGTACGCAAGCCATGTTGTATAGTAGTTAATTTCAGTGGCCATGGATATTTTGACCTTTCTGCTTACGATAACTTTCTTGACAAAAAGTTAAAAAATTATGCTTATCCTCAGAGTGAGATTAAAAAAGCCTTAAAAGAAATCTCCGCTTTAGAACAATAATATTTAACAGTATGGTTGATAAAAGAACAGTTGAATACGTTGCACATTTAGCACGCATTAGTATAGATGAAAAAGAAAAAGAGCAATTAACCTATGAGTTGTCTCGTATAATTGATTACATAGATAAGCTTAAAGAACTTAATGTAGATGGTATTTCGCCAACAAGGGGAGGTTTTAGCGAGGTAAATATTTTCCGTCAGGATAAAGCGGAGAAAAAGAGTTATTTTAATGATATATTAAAGAATGCTCCCTCCCAGGAAAATAATCATTTTAAGATCCCTAAGGTAATCGAATGAATAAAAGTATTGTAAACTTAAGTGGATATGAGATTGCCCGGCAGATAAAAGAGGGCAGGATATCTGAGGAAGAGGTCTTTTCTTTTTTTAACAATAGAATCAAGCAAATAGATAAACAGATAAAAAGCTTTGTAGATGTATATTCAACGCCAGTAAAAGAAGAGGAAGGATACTCACCGCTTAAGGGCGTTCCCATTACGATTAAAGACAATATCTGTATTAAGGGGAAGAGAATAACTTGTGCTTCGCGTATTCTTAATTCTCACACTTGCGTTTATGATGCTACCGTAGTAAAACGTTTAAAAAATAGCGGCCTTTTAATTATAGGGACAACTAACATGGATGAGTTTGCCTTTGGTTCTTCAACAGAGAATTCGTGTTATGGGCCTACCCGCAACCCGTGGAATACTGATTGTGTACCGGGTGGTTCCAGCGGAGGCTCTGCTGCAGCAGTTGCAGCTCGTCTTGTTCCTTTTGCCCTTGGTTCTGACACAGGAGGTTCCATACGTCAACCGGCTTCTTTTTGCGGAGTGGTGGGATTTAAACCTACATATGGAAGGATTTCCCGTTTTGGATTGGTAGCTTTTGGTTCGAGTTTAGACCAGATAGGGCCAATCACTACTAATTTTGTTGATTGTGCCCATTTGCTTAATATTCTGTGTGGTTTTGATGAGTACGATTCTACCACTTCTAAGCAGGGTGTTCCTGATTTCACCAAATCTTTAGTAAAAAATGTTAAAGGGTTACGTATTGGTTTGCCCCGGGAGTATTTCTCAAGAGGGCTAGACCAAAAAGTAGATAAGAAAGTTAAGGAAGTAGCAGAGTTGCTTGAGAAAGAAGGGGCAAGAATCGTAGAAATATCTTTGCCTCATACGGAATACGCAGTAGCTACTTATTACATTATTGCCCCTTCTGAGGCAAGTTCTAATCTTGAACGTTTTGATGGGATAAAATACGGCTTACGTAAGGAAGAAAAAGATTTAATCTCCTTATACAAGAATACGCGTAAAGAAGGGTTCGGGCAGGAGGCAAAGCGGAGAATTCTTATTGGGACTTATAGCTTATCCAGTGGTTATTACGAAGCTTACTATATGAAAGCATCAAAAGTAAGAACCTTGATTAAAAAAGATTTTGAAGACGCTTTCTCTTCTGTTGATGTAATTTTAACTCCTACCTCTCCTACGGCAGCTTTTAAATTAGGCGAAAGAACACAGGATCCTTTGAGTATGTATTTATCTGATATCTATACAATTTCTGCTAATCTTGCAGGAGTCTGTGCTGTATCTTTTCCTTGCGGATTTACCGATGATAATTTGCCCATTGGGGCCCAGCTTATTGGTAAATCTTTTGATGAGGAGATGCTTATAAGAGTGGGGTTCACTTTTCAAGAGATAACCGATTATCATAAGAGAGTTCCCCCTTCAGCTTTTAAATGATATGGAATACGAAGTTGTTATTGGCTTAGAAGTCCATGTTCAGCTTGCTACCGAGTCAAAGATATTCTGTAGTTGCTCTACGGATTTTGAAAGCCCTCCCAATACAAATATTTGTCCTGTGTGTTGTGGCTATCCCGGGGTTTTACCTGTTCTTAACAAAAAAGCCTTAGAATTAGCAATAAGGGTTGCGCTTGCTTTAAACTGCAGGATAAACAGGAGTATATATTTTGAACGCAAAAACTATTTTTATCCCGATTTGCCAAAGAACTATCAGATTTCTCAATACGCTTTACCTTTAGGAGAGGAAGGATTTTTGGTTTTGCCTTCATCTAAGAGGGTAGGTATAAAGCGGGTGCATTTAGAAGAAGACGCAGGAAAACTTATTCATAAAGGAAAATATTCCTTGGTTGATTTTAACCGTACTGGCATACCCCTTTTAGAAATAGTTACACACCCCGATATTAACAGCCCCCAGGAAGCATTTAGCTACCTTAATTATCTTAAGCTTACATTACAGTATATCGGAGCCTCCAGCTGTGATATGGAAAAGGGTTTCTTGCGTTGCGATGCAAATATATCGGTAAAAGAAAAGGGTTCAAAGAACCTGGGGACAAAAGTAGAATTGAAGAACATGAATTCTTTTAGAGGGGTAAGAGATGCCCTCGCCTATGAGGCTAAAAGGCAAATAGGCTGTTTAGAGGAAAATAGGGCTATATTCCAGGAGACACGGCTTTGGGACGAGAGCAGACAGAAAACTTTTGTTATGCGCACAAAAGAGGAAGCTCATGACTATAGGTATTTCCCCGAGCCTGATTTAGGAGATTTTGTTATAGAGGACAGCATGATAGATAAAGAAAAGGAGTATATCGGGGAGCTTCCTATCGCTAAGAGGGAAAGGTTTATTAGAGAGTATGGTTTAAGTGAAAAAGAGGTAGATGTATTAATATCTGATTCATTTCTGGCCAATTTTTTTGAGGAGGCCAATAAGGAAGTTTCTCATCCTCAAAGTACGGCTAACTGGCTGTTAGGCCCTTTCTTAGAATTGGTTAATTCACTACAGGGAGGCATAAAAGACGTTAAAATCACACCCTATAATTTTTCCCGTGTAGTAAAATACTTCAGAGAAGGTAAGTTGAATAATCTGGCAGCAAAGAAGGTGCTGTCTTGTGCGATTGAGAATAATGAAGATGTAGATAGAATTATTGAAAAAGAGGGTTTATCCCAGGTTTCAGAGGAGGATGAACTTGTATCTTTTGTAGAAGAGGCTATCAAGAGCAATCCTAAAGCAGTAAATGATTATTTGGCAGGTAAACAGCAGGCAGTAATGTTTATAGTTGGTCAGGTAATGCGTAAGACAAAAGGGAAGGCCAATCCTAAGGTAGTAAAAGAGTTAATAGAACGTACCCTGAAGAAAAGTTGATTTATAGAAAGGAGGAAAAATGAAGAAAAGATTTTTTGCTGTAGTTCTTATAGGAGTGTTTCTTGCTTTCTCTGTGCTCAGGGCATTCTCTAAAGAAGCAAAAGAAGAGGAGTCCGCGAAAGAAGACATTTACAGGAAATTGGACCTTTTTGGAGAGGTATTAGCAGTAATACAGAATAAATATGTGGAGGAGCTTTCTCCCAAAGATGTTATTTATGGTGCGATAAGCGGCTTGCTTTTCTCCTTAGATTCTTACAGCCAGTTTCTTGACCCCGATGAGTATCGAGAGCTTCTTGTAGAGACGGAAGGGAAATTTGGAGGTTTAGGAATCGAGATTAC
>CAYXBX010000044.1:0-9179 GCA_964463445.1 uncultured Planctomycetia bacterium | reverse complement strand
TCTTTTTATACCTTCCTTGTCAAAGGAAAAGTGCACAAAATATTTTACATTATCAGCGATACATATGACGCCCAAAGGACAAATTTCTGTGCTAATCTGTTTATATCTTGCGGTCATTTGTGCATAGCGCGAAGCGTTAAAAAAGGAGGTAGTAGTGGATACAATCTTTAAGCGCCGCAGCATACGTAAATATAAAGAGAGCCTGTTTCAGATGAGCTCATAGATAAACTTCTTCGGGCAGCAATGGCTGCGCCTTCTGCGGGAAATGAGCAGCCGTGGCATTTTGTTGTAGTAAAAGATAAAGAAACATTAAAACGCCTTTCTAAACTAAGCCCTTATGCGAGTATGTTGAAAGATGCGCCAATAGGAATTGTAGTATGCGGAGATTTGAAGGCAGAGATTTATAAAGGCTTTTGAGTGCAGGATTGTTCTGCTGCTACAGAAAATCTTCTTATTGAAGCGGCCCATTTAGGATTGGGGGTAGTGTGGTTGGGTGTTTATCCTTTAGAGGAGCGAATCGATTATGTAAGGAGGATGTTAGAAATGCCTTCTTATGTTGTTCCTTTTGCTGTAATACCTGTAGGATATCCTGCTCAGCAATTGCCTCCCGCAGACAGATATAATAAAGATAAGATTCATCAGGATAAATGGTAACCCATGTAAGACGTCGGACGTCCTAAAATTTGTGGTTAATTTGGTAATGCTGGCTTTGATTATTTTAGGTTAAGTTCAAAATCGGCCAATTTTAGTAGAATATTTGTTAAAATCTGATAAAATTAGACGACCGGATAAGTTCTGACAGTTTTTTGTGTTTATCGTATGAAGAAAGCTTTTGTTAACGATGCGTTGTACCATATATTGAATAGAGGGGTAGAGAAGAGAAAAATCTTTTTAAATAAATCTGACAGAATACGTTTTATTCATAATCTTTATGAGTTTAACGATAGTAATCCTGCTTTAAACCCGTATTCAAATCGCACACATAACAGACGCAAGATTTTCTCAAGGAATAGGAACCTTCTTGTAGAAGTTCAGTGTTTTTCCTTGATGCCTAACCATCATCATCTTATATGTAGACAGTTAAAAGATGGAGGCATTTCTCTTTTTATAAAAAAGTTGCACGGTGGATATGCAAGGGCTTTTAACGAGAAACATAAAAGAGTAGGACATCTTTTTCAGGGAAAGTTCAAGGCGATTCTTGTAGATGACGATAGATATTTGATGCACTTGGTCTGCTATATACATGCTAACCCTCTTGATTTGTGGCAGGCGGGATGGAGAAAGAAGAGTTTAGACGGTGAAAAATTAAACGAGGCCTTAGAGTTTTTAAAAAAATACAGATGGTCGAGTCATCTTGATTTTATTGGTAAAAAAAATTTTCCCTCTGTGACAAACAATAACTTTGTGTTAGAAATCTTTGGCGGTAGAGATAAGTATCTACAATTTTTTACAGAATGGTTAAGGTTCTACGAAAAGAATGTACAGGGTATGAGCGAATATGCATTGGAGTAATATTTTTTGAGTATTTTGAAAAGGCGGTTTAAAATGTATGCCAGTATTGATAAATTCACCTCATATTTTAGGACGTCGGACGTCCTACATGGGTGACGTCCTACATAGGGGTTGATATTGTGCGGTGGCAGTGGTAAAATAAACTGCTTTCATTTATTTCATCTTTTAAAAATAGACCGCTTGTTTTTAAAATAGGCTTATCCGATTAGTTTTGTAGTCTTTGTTAAGTGGAAAATAATAGGCTAATTAAACAATGAAGCATGCCGATTTTGTACATTTTCATGTGCATACCCAATACAGTCTTTTAGATGGGGCTTGCCACTTAGAGAGATTAGTAGATAAAGCAGCCCAGTTTAAACTGCCTGCCTTAAGCATAACAGACCATGGCAACCTTTACGGAGCAATTAAGTTTTACCGCCTATGTATGAATAAAGGGATAAAGCCCATCATTGGCTGTGAAGTATATATAGCGCCGGATTCGCGTTTTAAAAAAGATTACAAACAGTCTGAAGAGTCGAATTACCATCTTATTCTTTTAGCCAAGAATGAAGAAGGGTATCGTAATTTAATCAGACTTGTTAGCTTGGCTCACCTGGAAGGATTTTATTATAAACCCCGTATAGACAAAGAGCTTCTTTCTCAATACAATAGCGGTCTTATTTGTCTTAGTGCCTGCCTTAAGGGAGAGATTCCCTCTCTTATTGTAAAGAACGATGTTAATAAAGCCTACAAATATGCTGACGATTATTTGCAAATCTTTGGTAAAGGCAATTTTTATCTGGAAATAATGGAAAACGGATTAAAGGAGCAAAAAGTAGTTAATCGCAATCTTATAAAGATTGCAAATGACTTAAATATACCTTTGGTTGCTACCAATGACGTTCATTACTTAGAGAAAAACGAAGCTTTCGCTCATGAGGTCCTCTTAGCTATTCAAACCCAGACTACTTTAGATGACCCCAAGCACTTCAAGTTCGGAAGCGATACTTTTTATCTTCGTAGTCCCTCCGAAATGAGGAATATTTTTAGAGAGATTCCCATGGCTTTAAAGAATACTTTAGAGATTGCAAATAAGTGTAATTTTGTTTTTGATTTCTCTCGAGTTCTTCTTCCTAAATTTCCTCTTCCTGAAGGTATGTCAGAGGATGATTACTTAAGAGAGCTTTGCTATAGGAATGTCGGCAAGCGTTATCCAGTGGCAGGCAAAGATGTTCATGACAGATTAGAATACGAGCTTGGGGTTATTAAGAAGACCGGTTTTGCCAGTTATTTTCTTATTATCTGGGATTTAATCAAGTTTGCCAAAGAGAACAATATTCCTGTGGGTCCGGGAAGAGGTAGCGCCGCCGGAAGCATCGTAAGTTATATCTTAGGGATAACTGATATTGACCCTCTAAGGTATAACTTGATTTTTGAAAGGTTTCTTAATCCAGAACGCGTTAATATGCCGGATATAGATATCGACTTCTGTTATGAGAAAAGAGTGCAGGTAATTGATTATGTGGCAAGAAGATATGGCAGAGATAATGTTGCCCAGATTATTACTTTCGGAACAATGCTAGCACGGGCAGTAGTAAGAGATGTAGGAAGAGCAATGGGTTTTAGTTATAGTGAGGTTGATAAGATTGCCAAGATGATACCTTCATCTGTAGGACATCATATTGATTTAAGAGAAGCTTTGCAAATAAGTCCTGAGCTTAAAGGGGTATACGACTCAGACTCAAAGATAAAGCGCCTTATTGATGTAGCAATGCAGCTTGAAGGTTTATCACGCCATGCTTCCACACATGCTGCAGGAGTTGTTATTTCAGATAAACCCTTAATAGAGCGTATACCTCTGGTGAAAGGAAGCGCAGGAGAAACTGTTACGGGATTTGATATGGAGTCTGTTGAAAAGACTGGTTTATTGAAAATGGATTTCTTAGGCCTAAAGACCCTAACAGTTATTGACGAAGCAATAAAAATCATCAAAAGGACTCAAAATAAGAATATAGATATTAATGCTATTCCTTTGGATGATAAGAAAACCTTCAAGCTTTTACAAAACGCAGAGACAATCGGTGTATTCCAGTTAGAAAGCAGGGGGATGAGGGATATTCTGAAGAAAATTCACCCTGAGCGTTTTGAAGACTTAATTGCTGTCTTAGCACTTTACAGGCCGGGTCCTTTGGGTAGCGGTATGGTAGAAGATTTTATTGCCCGCAAACACCGTAAAAAACCTATTACTTATATTCATCCTAAGCTGGAAAATGTTTTAAAAGAAACTTACGGAATTATTCTTTACCAGGAGCAGACTATGCAGATAGTTTCAGAGCTTGCAGGTTTTAGTCTTTCTCAGGCAGACCTTTTGCGAAAAGCAATCGGCAAGAAGATTCCTGAGATAATGCAGGAACAAAGAAGTATGTTTATAGAGGGGTGCCGCAAAAATAATGTTTCTCCTAAGATGGCAAACGCTATTTTCGACTTGATAGAGTACTTTTCGGGCTATGGTTTCAATAAAAGCCATTCCACAGCCTATGCGATGATTTCTTACCGCACTGCCTATTTGAAAGCTAATTTTGGTGTGGAATTTATGGCTGCTCTTCTTACCAGTGAGCGAAACAATACTGATAAGGTTGTTGAGTATGTTAATGAAGCAAACAGAATGGGGATAGACGTTTTACCACCTGATATTAACGAAAGCTTTACCAATTTTACCGTCACAGGAGAGGGTAACATTCGTTTCGGTCTGATGGCGATTAAAAATGTAGGACAGGCAGCCTTAGAGAGTATTATTCGTGTGAGAAGAGAAAAACCATTTTCGGATTTCTTTGATTTTTGCGAAAGGGTTGATTCCCGTACTGTCAATAAAAAAGTTTTGGAAAGTCTTATTAAATCAGGAGCGATGGATAGTTTTGGGATGAAACGTGCTCAAATGATGATTATGCTTGATAAAATTCTTGAGAGAACTTCGAGAAGAAAGTCGGCTTCCAACCAGCTTTTTCTTTTTGACTCCAAGCCCAAAACACCCAAGATTCCTAATGTTGAAGAATGGCCAATGAATCAAATCCTGGACTTTGAAAAAAAACTTCTTGGAATGTATGTAAGCAGTCATCCTCTTAAGAATTATACAAGGCTTAAGGAGGTTCTAAATGTAGAAGATATTTCTTCTTTCTACGAAGAGATAACCACGAGGGAAATTCTTGTTATGGGGGTGATAGAAAAGGTAAAGATTACCACTACAAGAAGAAATAATGAACAGATGGCTATTGTAAAGATCGGGGATATGACTTCGTCGGTGGATGTTTTTGTTTTTCCTCGTCTTTATGAGCAGAGTGCCCTTTATATACTGGAGTCTAAAGTGGTATTAGTAAAAGGGGCTTTACAGCCTAAAGATAAAGTGCCGAAAATTATTGCTAATGATATTATCCCCGTAGAAGATATTTTTAATAAAGCTAAGGAATTGAATATAGTTGTTCATAACGGCGGTTTTAATCTTAAAGCCTTAAAAGAGATTTTCTTAGAACATAAGGGTTCAATTCCTGTCTATTTTGTGCTTAATAATGAAAAGATTAAAGGAGTTAAGATAAAGACTGCGGAAAGTTTCTTCCTTAATGTAAATGATAAGCTTATTGAAAGGATAGTTTCTCTTGTGGGCAAGGATAATGTGGTTCTTAAGGTTTAACCTTTCTATATTGCCTTCCAGATAAGCCATATCGTTTTAGATGCAGTTGTTTCCGTGGATGCTATAAGATTCTATTTGTTTTTATGTCTTAATAATGAGTTGTCAGACTCGTATTTTGACGGCTGTTTCATTCTTGTTTGCAGAAAATCCGATAAGATGTTAAGGGGAAAGTTATTTTTTGCAACTCATTGTGGCTGTGAAAGTTTCTCTTGACACTTTTCTTCTAGAATGGTATAAAAATTGTGTATGACAAAAAGAGATATTGTATTAAAAATCAGTGCCAAGACAGGGATAAAGCAAATTGTAGTGAAAGAAGTTGTGCAGCAGGTATTTGACGTTATCTTTGGTGCTTTAAAAGAGGGCAAGAAGATAGAGATAAGGAACTTCGGAGTATTTAAAGTAAAGAAAAGAAAGAGCAGAATTGGCAGAAATCCCAAGACCGGTGATGTTGTCCCTGTTCCTGAGCGTAATACCGTGGTATTTAAACCCGGCTTAGAGATGAAAAAAGAAATAAAGTAGTTTTTTGCGACCTCGTCTAAAGTGTCTTTCTTTTTCCATCTTTACAATGAAAAATATTTTTCACAGTGTTAGGGGAACCAGTGATTTTTACCCACCAGCTGCCTTTTATTTTGAGGACTTAACCCAGAAGGCAAGAAAGATATTCAAAATATTTGGCTACGAACCTCTAATTTTACCCCATTTAGAAGAAAGGGGGCTTTTTAAGAAAGGCATAGGAGAGGCTACCGATGTTGTAGAGAAACAGATGTTTAAGATAGAAGGCAAGGATATTGTTTTACGCCCAGAGGGGACAGCCCAAGTGGTACGTTTTTATGTAGAAAAGAATTTATATAAACAGAGAGACTTTTGTAAATTTTACTATGTAGGTTCTATGTTTAGGGGAGAACGTCCCCAAAAAGGGAGATTGAGGGAGTTTAACCATATTGGCGCAGAGGCGATTGGTTCTAAGAATGTTTACCTTGATGCTGAAATTATTGAGTTGGCCTCTCGGATTATAAGAGAAGTTGGCATAAAGACGTACGTTTTAAGAATTAATAGTTTAGGGTGTTCAAAAGATAAGCTAAGATTAGCAGAGCTTATTAAAAATAAATTATCTTCTTATATTTCTATGCTTTGTGATGACTGCAAAAAGAGGATTAGCCGCAATCCTTTGAGAGTGCTTGACTGTAAGAAATCAGGATGTAAAAAGATAGTAAATTCACTAAAGATAAAAGACGACCATCTGTGTGGTGATTGCAGAGAAGCGTTTTATAAGCTACTCAACCTGTTGGATGATATGCGGGTTTCTTATTTATATGACCCTTTCTTGGTCAGGGGGCTTGATTATTATACTAATATGGTTTTTGAAATAAGTTCTTCTTCTTTAGGTTCACAGGATGCTATTGGCGCAGGAGGCCGTTATAACGACCTTATAAAAAGATTAGGGGGTATTGATATGCCTGCGGTTGGTTTTGCATTAGGTTTAGAAAGAATGATGCTTTTATTGTCAACAACCGACCAACTGCCTTCTGCGGATGTCTTAGTGGCTTATACTTCAGCTTCTGTCTATAATGAGGCATATAAGATTCTAAGAAGCTTAAGAGAGCACAAAATCTCTTCGGTTATTGATTATAGGGAGAAGTCATTAAAAGCTCAACTCAAACTGGCTCAGAAGCTTAATATTCCTTTGGTTGCGATTGTAGGTGATGAGGAGATAAAAAGAAGCAGGATTATTGTTAGAGATATGATAGCTTCTTTGCAGGAAGAGGTGGAGCTTAATAATCTTATTGCATTCTTAAAAGAAAGGATAGGTAAAGATGTTTAGAACACATACTTTGGGAGAGTTAGATGACAAGCTTGTAGGCAAAGAGGTGGTTTTGTGTGGTTGGGTGGATACAAGAAGAGACCACGGAAAAATTATATTCATAGATTTACGGGACCGTTATGGTAAGTTACAGGTGGTTTTTACACCTAAGCCTCATTCTGAGGCTTATGCTAAGGCAAGACAATTGCGCAATGAGGATGTAGTAAAGATAAAAGGTGAGCTTAACAGAAGGCCCAAAGGGACGGAAAACCCAAAGATTCCCAGTGGCAGTCTTGAACTATTTGCCAGAGAGTTGGAATATTTAAGCCGTTCCGAAGATTTGCCTTTCTTAATAGAGGATAATATAGAAGCTTCCGAAGAGGTAAGACTGACTCATCGTTATCTTGATTTACGTCGTTCAAAAATACTTAACAATTTTATCATCCGTCATTCTTTTAATCACCATTTTCGTAGGTTTCTGGACAGGAAAGGTTTTCTGGAGATAGAGACTCCTTTTTTAACTAAGTCTACTCCTGAGGGGGCAAGGGATTTTTTAGTTCCTGCCCGCTTGGCTCTGCATAAGTTTTATGCCTTACCTCAGTCGCCACAACTTTTTAAACAGATTCTTATGGCTTCAGGGATTGATAAATATTATCAGATTGTTAGGTGTTTCAGGGATGAGGACTTGCGGCGCGACCGTCAGCCTGAATTTACGCAGCTTGATTTAGAGATGTCTTTTATCGAAGAGGAAGATATTTATTCTCTTACAGAAGAGATGATTTCGTTTGTTTTTAAAGAAGTGCTGAACGAAGATATCAAGACGCCATTCCTGCGTATTTCTTATAAGGAGGCAATGGATAAATACTCTACTGATAAGCCTGATATAGGAGAGGGGAAATTGCGTTTTTTGTGGGTTGTGGATTTCCCTCTCTTTGAATTCAATGAAGAGGAGAATAGATGGCAATCCCAACATCATCCTTTTACTTCCCCTTGCAAAGAGGATGTTAAGTATTTAGACAGCGATTTGGCAAAAGTAAGAGCACGCTCTTATGATTTGGTTTTAAATGGCAATGAGATTGCCAGTGGTTCAATAAGAATTCATTCGTCCGCATTGCAAAAGAAGATATTTGATATAATTGGCATTACAGAAGAAGAGGCTGAGGATAGGTTCGGATTTTTATTGAGGGCGTTTAAATACGGGGTTCCCCCTCATGGAGGTATAGCTTTTGGATTGGATAGGCTATATGCTTTAGTAACAGGTTCAGAAAGTATAAGGGATGTAATTGCTTTTCCCAAGACCCAAAGGGGGGTATGTCCATTAACCGATGCTCCTTCTTTCATTAAGGAGGAGCAGCTTAAGGAATTAGGATTAAATCTAAGCGGCGAGGAGCAGTAAAATTTGTGGATAATTTTCGAGTATCGTAGGCTCGAAAAGGAGGGGGGATTTCGTAATACTGGCTTGTTAATTTCTGAGGCATTTTATAGATTTTAACAGGTATATCAACAAGGCAGAGATGAGAGGAAAATCACAGTTGAAATGTTTTTTTAAGATGGTAGAATACAGGAAAGATTAAAAAAATAATTATAGATGAGTTTAAAGGGTAGGGGAGGATAAAATGAAAAAGGTATTTTTAATATTAAGTTTAGGGATGATATTTCTTTGCGGGTGTTTAGTAAGGACTTATACTATCTACAAGCCGCGCAAAGGAACAGAGATAAAAGGAAATCAAGGCTATATTATGGGTGCTCCATCAGAGGAGGAAAAGAAGAAAGAGTCTCGGTTGGGCGAAAAGCGTCCTCTTACGGTTATAGAAATAGAGTTAGGTTCACATCCCCCTGAGGTAACTCCGAGACATCCTCAAGTTTCCGGGGAACAGGTTCAGGAAGAAAATAAAGCTGAAGAAGAAGTCAGGCAGGAAACAAAAGTAGAAGCAGATGAAACGCCTGTGTCTGCTATAGAGGAAGAGATTAACAGAGAGGAAATTCCCGTAAAGTCTATAGTTTCTTCTTCTATGAAAGAGCAGCCCCAGAAGGAATATAAATACTACGTGGTTTTAAAGAACGATACCCTTCAGAAAATATCCTATAAATTTTACGGTACAACCAGAAAGTGGAAACTCATCTACGAAGAGAACAAGAATGTCATAAAGAATCCTGACCGTCTTTATCCTGGAACAAAAATAAAAATTCCTTTTTAATAAA
>CAYXBX010000043.1:0-9182 GCA_964463445.1 uncultured Planctomycetia bacterium | reverse complement strand
ATTTTAAAGAGATATCACAGAACCTTGGTAAATATTTTGAGAGAAAGACAAGTCGTGGTTGCCTTATGGTAGAAAAAGAAAATGGGCCAGACCTGTATGTGGATGATTTAAGGCAGGATATCTTTGAGAGATTTAAACAATTGCGTGGTTCCATATGAGGTTGAGAAAGTTTGTTGGAGATATAATCTTGTTTTTTTGTGTTGACTGTGTTACTTTTCTTCTAATGTGTATAGCGAGCTATCCGCAAAATCTTACTCATATATTTGTTGATAGAGAATATGGCTATTCAATAAGGTATCCTGACGGCTGGCAGGCGCGTTCTTATCGTTCAGGCGTAGTTTTATCAGAGGTAAACAGCATAGACGGTAAAAGCGGTTTGCAGATAAGAAGGGTTTATCGTAAAGGGCCTACAGAGGATTTTACAATGGGCGGATTTGTAGAAAATTATATAAAAGATTTTAAAAAGGATATGCGAGCATCTTTGATAAGCAAAAATAAGAGAGTGATAGGTAATATATCAGGGTGGGTTTTAACCTTTAGAGGCGGAAGAGGAAACACTAAATATTTACTTAAAAGTTATCTTCTACCCACCCGGGGAGGTTACCATATTTATATATTCCAGGCAGGCATTCCTTTGGATATGAGAGAGAAGATAGAGCCCATACTGGATAGCATTGCAGATTCTTTCCGGTTGGAATAATAGCAGCGTGCAGTTATGAAAGATGTAAAGATCAAAACAGGCGGTATTAAGAAAATTATAAAAGTTTTAGCCGGAGGGTTTTATAAGCTTGTTATTCTTGCAGCAGTTTTGGCTATTGTTTTTTATGCAGTTAAAATTCAAAAAGATAATTATGTGCTTAAAAAGGTTACCGAGCGCCTGAGCGCTGATTCAAGAATTGCTGAGGTGATTGTAACAGATGTTAAAAAAGACCCCAAAACACAAAAAGTTTACACCACTATTAAGTTTTTAGAATACGATACCAATCTAAAACCCCTTGAGCCTAAATATTTTACTTTCTCTGGCAACATTATTCAGTTTCAGTCTCTGGTTATTCGTTTTGATGATTTCTATATACGAAGAGGCGATAAATTGAAAGGTAAAAGCGCCTATGTTTTCTGGAAAGTTTTTATGCTGGATGGGAAAAATACGCAGGAATACGAAATAAACAAGGCTTATCAAATTCCCACAGGATATAAAATAGAAGGTTTAAAAAATCCTTTTGAGGAAAAATTGTGGTGTAGA
Organism: uncultured Planctomycetia bacterium; assembly: GCA_964463445.1. Lineage (GTDB taxonomy): Bacteria > Omnitrophota > Gorgyraeia > Duberdicusellales > 4484-171 > CAZWON01. Next base: position 7,939 of record CAYXBX010000043.1, on the reverse strand, counting down.
TTCTGGGAATATGCTTTAAATCCCAAAGAGGCAAAAAAGACAGGCGTAAAGAACGCACAGATTGAGGCACCGGGGACTAAGTTTGTCCCCGGGATGATTTATACAATAAAGATTGAACATGACGGTGGCCTGCGTATAGATGCAAAACCCTTAAGCCCTATTTTAAGAAATGAAAAGATTAAGTTTTAAGCAGATAGGATTTCTTCCATATCGGGAAGTTAGTTTTATGGTTGAGTAAAAAGGAGGTAGGCGATGGAGATTTCTGTATTTCTTGCGAAGCTTATCGGGACGTACATGGTTATTGTGGCGGTAGGGTTTCTTGTTAACCGTAATATTTACCAGCGCCTGATAGACGATTTTTCTAAAAGCCCTGCTTTAACTTATATGGGGGCAGTTTTAGCGATTATTACCGGCCTTCTTATAGTAATGGTACATAATGTATGGGTAATAAGCTGGCCAGTGATTATCACCATCTTTGGCTGGCTTGGGTTAATTAAAGGCATTCTTTTAGTTGTTTTTCCTGACTCAGTGATTAGGCTGGCATACATATATCAAAGAAGGCCCGGTCTTTTAACGGCCAATCTTATTATATTTCTTCTGCTGGGAATAGTGCTGGTTTTTAAAGGATACTTTATTTAACCTGTTGCCTTAATAAAAAGATAATTAATATTGACATTTGCCTTTTTATATTATATGGTAATAGTACTCTTAATAATAGAAAATAGATGAAATAAAAGGCGGTGTGAAATGAAAAGGATAGGTGTTGTGATTCTAAGTGTTCTTTTTTTAGGGGTATTTTTATCTGTTTTTGCGCAATCAGCAAGCGAACAGCCCCAGAAAGAAACGCCTGTATTTCTACTTCTTATAAAAGAGCAGAATATTGAAGGTCCCCAACAAGCCTGGTGGGTTAGCGAAGTAGACCTATCAACCGTTGAGGCGAGGGTATCAGAAGCCCTTACCAATGCTGGATACAAAGTGATAGCCCCTTCTGAGTTAAAAGATTATATTAAAGCAGAAAGAGCTTTTCAGACTCTTAACATTACGGAAGAAGAGTCATTGAAGTTGGCGAAGTTAAAGAATATTGATTATGTAGTTTTGGGTAAAGCAATTGCTTCAGGAGGCGGGCGGATACTTAATTCTAATATGCGTTCTTGTTTTGCTAATGTTACAGTTAAACTTATAAGAGTAAGCGAGGGAAAAATTGTTGCCTATCTTGATGCTACAGCAAGTTCACCCCATACAGATTTAATTACCGGAGGAAAGCAAGCTCTTGCTAAAGCAGGCAATCAGTTAGGAGAAAAAATAATAAAGGCCTTATCAAGATAAGGAGGGAGAGGATGAGGAGTGAATCTTTAAAAGATTATCGAGTATTGTTGACGGCAATAATAGGATTTCTATTTGTTGGATGTGCATCTTTAGAGACCATAGGACAGCCTACGGCTCACGTAGATAATACAGCCGGTACACAATCCCTTCCCCCTTATAGTGGTCCCAAAGCAAGAATAGCTGTTGCCGACTTTGATGTTAAAGCTGCTAAGGCAGGAGGAGAGATTGGTTCGGGTTTAAGAGAGATGTTAGTTACAGCTCTGGTAAATAGCGGCCGTTTTAGAGTTTTAGAAAGGCAGGCTTTAAATGCGGTTATGAAAGAACAGGAACTAGCTGTTTCAGGAGCAGCTCAAGGAACCTCTCAGGTTAGAACAGGAGCAATTAAGACTGCAGATTTAATTATTACTGCCGCTGTGACAGAGTTTGAGCCTCAAGCTTCAGGAGGTAAAGCTGGTATAGGAGGCGGTGGAAGCATAGGAAAAGGCTTTTTAGGGGCATTGTTGGGAGGAGCATTGAATAAGGCTCACATGGCTTTAGATATTCGTATAGTAGATACCTCTACTTCGGAGGTTCTTGCGTCTACAAGAGTTGTTGGTGAAGCCTCGGATGTAAGCGGAGCAATTATGAGTGGTTTCTTAGGCAGTTGGGGATTGGGTGGAGGACTTTCTATGTACAAAAATACGCCGATGGAAAAAGCCATTAGAGTGTGTATAATTGAGGCAGTAAAGTATATTTCTCAAAGCATACCACCTTCCTATTACAAATATTAAGTAGAGAAGTTTATTCAGTTAAATTAAGTTTATAAAGCGGCTCTTATGAAAGAGCCGCTTGTTTTTTATGGCCGGGATTTATCGTTGTTAAAAAATAAATTTATTTTAATGAATTGTAAAATATTTTGTGTAAAATATTAGTAAATGAGCATTCTTGATTTATTTAAAAGTATTTTTGGCAAAAAACGCAGTACGCAGCCGGTTAAAAAAAAGAAAAGAAAAAAATCAAAACCCTCTTTTTCCCGTTTAAAACCAAAAACAAAAAGGGAATCTAAGAAGAAGGCTGCGAATAAAACAAAGAAGAAGCCGCAAAAAAGCAAACTCTCACCGAAAAAGGCCACCGCGAAGAAAAAGGTAGAAAACAAAGAAAAAGAGATTGGTATTGTTACTCATTACTTTGGCAAAATTTCTGTGGGAGTTATTAAGTTAAAAGGCACCTTGAGAGTAGGCGATAAGATTCATATTAAAGGAGCGCACGATGATTTTTATCAAACTGTTGCCTCAATGCAGATAAACCATAAAAATATATCTTTTTCTGCGAAAGGTAAAGAAGTAGGTATCAAAGTTATTAAGTGCGTCCACAAAAATGATAAGGTTTATAAAATAAAAAGTTAATCTGTAATGAAAGGGGATAGCAAATGAATTTGATGAAAATGGCATGGAAGGTTTATAAAGAGCAACAGCTTAAAAAAGAGAAGTTAAGTGGCTTTACATTTTCTTTCTACAATCGGCAGACGGTGGTATTTGTTCTTACATCCCGCTGTAATTTTAACTGCCGGCATTGTTTAAGAGAGGATACACAGGTTAAAGATTTACCATTTGAAATTGCCAGGGCAGTTGTTGAAGAGGCCAAGAAATACCATTTCAGGCACCTGAGTTTTACAGGAGGAGAACCGCTTCTATACCCTCATTTTAAAGAACTCATAGAGCTTACTGTTCAGAAAGGCTATGTTTTTAATTTTGCTACCAATGGCTGGCTATTTAGCGATTTCTTGCCGCTTTTTTCTAAATACCATAACCGTATTACAGAAATAGTTTTCAGCGTGGAAAGCCACAACAGAGATAAAAACGATTTTATGCGCAAGCAGGGATGTTTTGATAAGCTTTTGGATAATTTTGATGCGTGTCGCAGAAACAAGATACCTTTCTCTATCCTTACAGTAATAAGCCCTCTTAATTATGAGGAGATAATAGATATAGGGCAGTTTGCCAGGAGGCAGAAAGCAAAAGCACTTATTTTTGCCACAATGCTGCCATGTTCACGCACTCATAAGAATAAATTAATTTTAGATGCTAAAAAGAGGCAGGAGCTATTTGTGGTGTTAAAGGATTTTAGCAAGATTATAAAAATGCCGGTTTTTATGACAGGCTCAATTAGGGCAAACAGTAATATTGTTATGTGTAACTCTGTGGCTATGAGAGATATTGCTGTTGACTATGAAGGAAATATAATCCGCTGCTGCGATTTAGCAGGGCACAAAGAAGCAGAGATATGCTCCTTAAAAGACAAATCCTTTGAGGAAGCATTAAAGCTGTGGGCTGAAGACTCCCGCCGATTTATTTCACGCAGGATTGAAGAATACAAGGGCAAATCCAACATAGAGGATATCGATTTTAATAGTTGTTTCTACTGTATGTATAAATTAGGAAAATAGCCAAAAGTTATTTAACAAGACCTGCCTTTTCAAATTATAGTTGCTTTCCCAAAGATAATTGTTAGAATATGTATGTTTACTGAGAATTTCTCAAAAAAATTGTAACCTAAGGAGGGTAAATGGTAAATTTTGCTGATTTTTCTAAGCTTGATATAAGAATAGGGAAAGTTTTAAGTGTAGAGAGTCATCCCAACGCCGACAAATTATACGTGCTTAAGGTTCAAATTGATAAAGAAGAAATCCAGCTGGTTGCAGGACTAAAGCAACATTATCAGCCTTCTGAGCTTGAAGGGAAGCATATAGTTGTTGTTGCTAACTTAGAGCCGCGTAAGTTTAGGGGTGTAGAATCGCAGGGTATGCTTTTGGCAGCTACTTCAGGCGATGGCGTAGTAAGCGTACTTACAGTTGATAGAGAAGTGCCTTCGGGCAGCAAAGTAAGTTAACCTGTTGTGTAACTGTATCTACCTTTCGCGCGAAAGGTAGAATGTAAGAAGATTTGGATAGTTAGTTTTATATTGTATACTGTAAATATGAAGACACATTATATTAATGTAAAAACAAAAGGGAATACAGATATTATCAACATTACTTCTTATATAGAGGAGATTGTTAACAAAGAGAATATAAAGGATGGTTTGCTTTTTTTACAGGTTATTGGTTCAACAGCAGCGCTTACAACCATGGAGTATGAGCCGGGACAGAAAAAAGATTTAAAAACTTTATTTGACGAAATAATTCCTTATAGAAGTGACTGGGAGCATAATTTTACCTGGAGTGATGACAACGGCCATTCACATCTGCGCAGCTCCTTGTTAAAAACCAATTATTTTGTCCCTGTAACAGACGGTGAGCTTGATTTGGGAACATGGCAGCAGGTGGTATTGATTGATTTTGATACCCGCCCCCGCCAGAGGAAGGTCGTAGTAAAAGTTATTACCTGATGAATTTTCTTTCTCTCCCTATTGATGAGGTTGAGTTGGTGTTCTTTGATGTAGAAACTACCGGGCTTTCTGCGGATGAAGGGCATGCCATCTGCGAGTTAGGAGCAGTAAAGATAAGAGGAGCTGAAGAAATTTCTACCTTTTCTACACTCATAAATCCCAAGCGTTCCATACCTCCTGAGGCAAGCGCTGTGCATCATATTGTTGATAGCGACGTAAAAGATGCCCCGTATTTTGAGGAGGCAGTTGATAAAATTTTGTACTTTATAGGAGGGGCAATTTTGTGTGGTTATAATGTTGGTTTTGATTTGGGATTTTTAAACGCAGAATTAGCCAGAATTAATTACCCTCTTATTGAGATGCCCTCAATAGATGTTCTTTTAATGGCAAGAAGGCTGCTGAGTTTAGAACATTACAATTTGTCCTTTTTGGCAGATTATTTTAACATTATTTCAGATGTGTTTCATCGTGCTCTCTCAGATGCCATTACAACTAAAGAAGTATTTCTTAGAATGAAAAAAGACCTTCAAAAAAAAGGTATTACTAAGACAGGAGATTTTATTGCACTTTATGGTTTTGATAACGATTTTTTCAAGAAATACCAGGAGCCAAAATTAGCTCTTATATATGAAAGCATACGCGCTAAGTTAGCTATTAAAATAAGCTATCTATCTTTTAACCGGAAGCAGACTTATATTGTACTTCCTCAGAAGATTATGGAGAAGAACGGTAGAAGGTATTTGCTGGCTTTTCATTCCAATGCAACAAAGGAGTTAACTTTTAGTTTAAGCAACATTTTACAGGTAGAGATGGTATAGATGCAAAAGCGTCTTAGGCTACATATATCTGGGCGAGTCCAGGGAGTAGGTTTCAGGCCTTTTATATACAATTTAGCTAAAAAATACAGACTTAATGGGCATGTGTTAAATGATTCGTTTGGTGTGATTGTTGAGGCTCAGGGTAGAGATGATAAGCTCAATCAGTTTGTCATAGATTTAATAAAAAAAGTTCCCCCCGCTTCTTATATTAAGTCAATCAAAAAAGAGTATATTGCTTTGTCTTCCGTAAATGATTTTGTCATAAAAAAAAGTGTGCCTTCTTATGATAAGTTTGTATTCATCTCGCCAGACTTATCTATTTGTAACGATTGCTTAAGGGAGCTTTTTGATAAAAGAGACCGTAGATTTTTATACCCTTTTATTAACTGTACCAACTGTGGACCCCGCTACAGCATTATAAGGAATATTCCCTATGACCGCAGGCATACAACGATGAATGTTTTTAAGATGTGCAAAAAATGTTTAGCTGAATACAATACGCCTTCTGACCGTCGCTTTCATGCTCAGCCAGACGCTTGTTTTGATTGTGGGCCGCACATTGAGCTATGGGAGAAACCACAGAAGAGCTATCTTAAATATTCTGGTATTAAGACCACAGAGAAAGTGCTAAGGAGATTATCCATTTCTATTGCAGAGGGTAAGATTGTTGCAATAAAAGGGTTAAGTGGATACCATATTGCCTGTGATGCAAAGAATGTCAGGGCTGTTGAACTTTTACGTTTACGTAAACAAAGGCCTACCAAGCCATTTGCTCTTATGGTGGATGATATGCGGTTGATTAAAAAGTTATGTTTTGTAAGTAATAAAGAAGAAGAAAACATACTTTCCGTTTCTCGCCCAATCGTGCTCTTAAGAATAAGAAAAGAAGAGCCATGGATGAAGGCCGTTGCCCCTCATCAGAAGTTTTTGGGAGTTATGTTTGCGTATACTCCTTTGCACTATCTTATTTTTTATTTTTTAAGACAGTACACAGAAGAACCAATCCTGGTTATGACATCGGCTAATGCCAAGGATTACCCTCTAGTTAAGGATGAAAAGGAGCTTCCCAGAATAAAGAATTTTGTCGATGCCTTTTTAATACATAACCGTAAGATTTATATGCGCAGCGATGATTCTGTAGTAAGAGTATGGCGTAAGCAGACATATTTTATTAGAAAAGCACGGGGGTATATCCCTGATTTCTTTAAATTTCCTACAAAATTTTCTATTTTAGGATGCGGAGCGGAATTGAAGCATACATTTTCTCTTACAAAAAATAACTACCTTATTACTTCCCCTTATTTAGGCGATTTGAAAAACCCCCACGTTTACAATTTTTTCCTAGAGACATTAAATCACTTCAAGAATATTTTTAATTTTAAACCAGAAGCAGTTGCTTATGATTATCACCCTTATTATCTGTCTACCCAGTACGCTAAAGATATAAAGAGAGCTAAGAAAATACCTGTTCAGCATCATCATGCCCATTTAGCAAGCTGCATGCTGGAGAATAACCTTAGCGAACCGGTGTTGGGGGTGATTTTTGATGGTGTGGGTTTTGGCCTTGATAAAGCAATTTGGGGAGGAGAATTCATCATAGGAGATTATGCAAACTTTAAAAGGATAGGGGCTTTCGACTATTTTGGTATGGTGGGCAAAGATAAAGCCATAGAGGAACCATGGAGGATTGCTGCTTACATCCTTTATAAAATTCTTGGAAAAAGAATGTTTACTGTAAACATAAAATTTACGAAAGATATTTCCTGTAAACAGCTGGATATTATTATGCGGCTGATTGATAGGAAACATTTTGTATACACTTCAAGCGTAGGAAGACTCTTTGACGCTTTGTCGAGTCTTTTACGTCTGAACGATAGGATATCCTACGAAGCAGAAGCTGCCTTAAGAGTTGAGATGGAAGCTTTAAAAATAAGGGGGGCTAAGTTTAAAAAGCCTTATCGGTTTAAAATAAAAAAGCAAAATAATTTTTATGTTGTTCGATGGCAGGAGCTGTTTTTAGATATTGTTGATGACATAGAGAATAAAGTACCACCATCGGCAGTCGCTTATCGGTTTCATTATACCTTGGGTAAGATTATTGAAAAATTGAGTATGTTGGTAAAACAGGAGTATAATATTAATAAAGTTGTTCTTTCTGGAGGGGTATTTCAGAACTGGCTTCTTTCCCAGATTACGCTTAAGGAATTACGCACCAGGGGCTTTTTAGTATACACGCATTCCCGGTTTTCTCCCAACGACTCGTGTATTTCTGTGGGCCAGGTTGCTGTTGCCAGAGCTAAACTTAAGAGTTAAGGAGGAAAAAATGTGTCTTGCCTATCCAATGAAAGTTATTTCTATAGAAGGAGAGTATGCTCTTTGTGAGCTGAGTAATATAAAAAGAAGAGTAGGTATCCAGCTTTTAAACAATG
>CAYXBX010000042.1:2228-9198 GCA_964463445.1 uncultured Planctomycetia bacterium | reverse complement strand
TCGTCAGGCTCATAACCTGAAGGTCGGCCGTTCAAATCGGCCCCCCGCAACCATATATAACTCTTACTCTCTAGATTTTCTCTTAAAAGTAATCTCTTTCTGAACTCTCACCACAGCTTAAATCAATTGAAATAATTCAGGCAATCTGATAAAATTAGGAAAGATATCCAGATTCTTTATTTGCGGTCTGTAAGGAGGGTTTAATGAAAGAAAAGTACGCTTTAGGGGTCGGTTTAAATCTCTTTGATGCCAGGGCAGTCTTGCTTAAGGGCGGTAAGTTATGTGTAGCATCTTTTGAGAGAAAAAGGAAGAAGATTACAGCTAATGATACAATTAAAGTTATCTTAGAACTTTGCACAGGAATAATGAATAAGGCGAAGAAGTTTAGAGGAGAAATCTGTGGGATAGGCCTGGCATTGGGTGGAATTGTTGATAAGAAAAAAGGAGTTGTTTATTGGCCACAGAAGACAGATTCTACCTATGTATATGTAAGTATTCCTTTAAAGAAATACTTAGAAAATAAATTTAAACTTCCTGTGGTTATCGAAAATGATGCCAATGCCTGCTTATGGGCTGAATATATTAGAAATTTTCCTAAGTATAATAATATAGTCTATCTTTTTTCTGGTGTAGGGTGTGGTCTTCTCTTAAATGGTTCTTTATATAGAGGTAGACAAGGCGCCGCAGGAGAGCTTTTCATTAATAAAAAACGAACAATGAGCTCATACTTAGGAGACTTTTCTTTCTTGGGGCAGTGGCCTTTGGATTTAGATATAGTTAAACGCGCAAAAGAGCTTATTTCTTTAGGAAGAGCAACGTCGCTTATTAAGAAAATCTCATCTCTTGGCGATTTGTGTTTAGAGGATATATTTTCTGAGGCGCGTAATAAAAAAGATAAGATATCTTGGGAGATTTTAAAAGAGGCCGCCTTTTCATTAGGTGTTAAGTTGTCTTTTCTGGTTAATCTATTGAATCCTGAACTTGCCGTAATTGGAGGAGGTTTTGAAGAAGCTGGTGAATTCTTCCTGGAAGAGATAACGAGGACGGTTAAGAAATTTTCTTTCAGTGAAATGAGAGAAGGATTAAAAGTTGTTTTTTCTAAGTTGGGTAGAGAGGCAACATCGCTGGGAGCAGCGTTATTGGTTTACGAAGAAAATTCTTTACAGCGATGATATGTATGTTATAATGAATTTCAAAGAAGGGAGGTGATTATGCTAAAGGAGAAACTACCGCTGATTATTCTTTTAGTTTTATTGCTTATAAGCGGAATAATAACTTTTAATTTTTATTCACAGATACAACAGTTAGCTGCTGCAAACGACAGGTTAAAGCAAGAGAAAGCAAAATTAACCGAAGAGAACAAGTCATTATATTCTAAATATAAAGATGTAGAGAAAAGATACAGGGATGGAAAAAGCAGGCTAGAGAAGATTCAGAAGGAACTGGCGAGAGTAGAGCAGGACAAAAATGATCTGAAAGAGAGATACGAGGCAGTTTCTAGAGAACGCGACCAGTTAGTTGAGAAGATTCAGGAATTAAATAAGGCTAAACAGAATGCTGTTAAGCCTTCTCAGGGTTTACCAGGTAAAGCAGTTTATTCTGATGAATACTGGGCAGATGTTGTCAAGCAGAAGGCACAGCTGCAGAGTAAGTTTGAAGGCTTGCAGAAAAAGCTCTTGGACGCTACGGCTCAGATTGCAAAACTTCAGAAAGAGAACAAAGAGTTGAGCTTAAAGATAGATGAGTTGAGTAAGTCAAAAGATAAGTTAGAGATGGAGATGTCTTTTAAAGAGAGAACCATGGAGATAATGAGTAGAGATTTGGTCAGTGAGAGAGAAGCAAGAAAAAGGCTGGCCGATGAATTAGAAAAACTTAGAGATGAGAATATAAGTCTTAAACGAGAACTTATTGTTGCCAATAATGATAAAATAAAACTTCAGGATAAACTTAAAGAAGCAGTCGAAAGAAAAGTGAAGCTTGAGAAGATGGTATCAGAGGTAGAAAATGTTCTTAAGGAGAAAACCCTTCTTTTTTCTGAGTTAGAAAGCCAGCTTACTAAGGCAATAGGAAAAAAAGAAGATATTTCAGGTAAAAGCTCGGCCTCTGTAGAATTGCCTCCGATTGTGGTAAAGTCAGAAAGTGAAGGGAGCAGGTTGAAAGGTGAAATCCTCGCGGTTAATAAAAATGACAACTTTGTTATCATTGATTTAGGAAGAGACTCAGGAGTGAAACCCGGCATGGAATTTAATGTTACAAGAGAAGGAGAAACCATTGGTGTCATAAAAGTTATTGAGACAAGAAGAGAAATAGCTGCTGCCGATATAGAAGAAATAACACAAGGATATTCCATTCGTGAAGGAGACTTGGTTTCTTTAAAATAGTCTCAGAGTGAGCCCTCTACGTAAGATTACTATTATAGATGTTGCCCGGGAAGCAGGTGTCTCTATTGCCAGTGTATCGAGGTTTCTCAACAATCCTTCCTCTTTACGTAAAGAAAACAGAGATAAAATTAATGAGGCGATTAAAAAGCTGAATTATCACCCTCTGATTCATGCTCAGAGACTTGCGGGAGGTAAGTTAGGTATTTTCGGTCTTATTATCCCCGGGTATGAAGGAATTTTTTATTCTTTTTATGCATTGGAGATTATAAGAGGGGTGGGGTTGGCTTTGGAAAGAGAGGGGGTAGATCTGCACATAAATATATTTTGGAACAAAGATAATTTTAAAGACTCCCTGGTTGATGGAGTTATATTTGCAGATATCATTAACAATGAACACCAGCTTAAAAGGCTATTAAAGAAGCAAATTCCTGTAGTGGTAATTAATAGAAAAGTTGAAGACTTAGAGGTCAGTTTTGTGGCTATTGATAATTTTAAAGGAGCGTATGAGGCAACAGATTTCCTGATTAAACGAGGTCATACTAATATTGCCCATCTTTGCGGTGACCTTAATGTTCAGTGTGCGCAGGAAAGACTCCAGGGTTACAAAGAAGCATTAAAGAATAACAATATCCCCGTGAAGGAAGAGTATATAAAGATTACTAATTTTTCTAGAACAGAAGCTAGAGAAGCACTCGAGGAGCTGTTTTCGCTATCCAATCCACCGACTGCTATTTTTTCCGCAAGCGATGATATGGCAGAGGAAGTCTTGGGTTTTGCTAGAGAGAAAGGAGTAGAGGTTCCTTCTAAGTTAAGTGTGATTGGTTTCGATGACAATCCAAGGTGTATACACAACAACTTTTCTTTAACTACTGTAAGGCAACCTTTAGGAAAGATGGCTCAGACAGCAGTCAGCATACTTAAGGAGTTAGTAAGTAAAAAGGATGTTTCTTTAAGGAGGATTGTTCTTGAGCCGGAGCTGGTAATACGGGACACAGTTAATCTCTCTTAACAATATATAGGGAACCAGCCTTATTTACATACAATATATAGTATTTTTCTTGACAGCCTTTCTCTTTAGTGATATAAATAAAGGAGAGAGGGAAGTCTTTATAAAAGAAAGGAGTTTGTCATGGGAACAAATGTTAATTTTTCTCCTAATGCGTTGATTGTTTTAAAGAGGCGTTATCTTAGAAAGAATAATAAAGGGGAAGTAATAGAGACGCCTGAGGAGATGCTTAGGCGGGTTTCAGAGGCTATTGCAAATGTAGAGAAGAAATATACTTCTGATTCTAAGGCTATAGAAAATATAAGAAAAGAGTTTTTTAGTATGATGGCAAATTTAGAGTTTATGCCAAACTCTCCTACTCTTATGAATGCTGGTAAATCGTTAGGACAACTTTCTGCCTGTTTTGTTGTGCCGGTGGATGATTCTATGGAGTCGATATTTGATGCGATAAAAGCAACCGCCTTGATTCATAAGACAGGTGGAGGGACGGGGTTTAGCTTTAGCCGGCTTCGCCCCAAGAACAGTGTAGTAAAGAGTACAGGGGGTGTAGCAAGTGGGCCGGTTTCTTTTATGAAAGTGTTTGATGCTGCTACGCAGGCAGTAAAACAAGGAGGAGCACGACGCGGAGCCAATATGGGTATTCTAAGGGTAGACCATCCTGATATCTTAGAGTTTATATCTTGTAAAGCGAAGGAAGGAGAAATATCAAATTTTAATATCTCCATAGCGGTAACCAACGATTTTATGGAAAAAGTATTTAAAGGAGCAGAATACAACCTTATTGACCCTCGTACTCATAATGTTATTAAAAGGCTTAATGCTAAAGATGTGTTTGATCTTATTGCAACCTATGCTCATAGAAATGGTGAGCCAGGGATAGTCTTTATTGATAGAATAAACGAAGCGAATTTGGTTCCTCATCTAGGAAATATTGAGTCTACTAATCCTTGTGGAGAACAGCCGTTATTGCCCTATGAGAGCTGTAATCTTGGCTCTATTAACCTTGCGAAGATGCTAAGACGAGAGAATGAGAAGTTTGTTGTTGACTGGGATAAACTAAAGAATATTACACGATTGGCTACTCGTTTTCTCGATAATGTTATTGATGCGAATAAATTTCCTATTCCCCAGATAAAAGAAAACACCTTAAAGACCCGCAAAATAGGTTTAGGAATAATGGGATGGGCAACAATGTTAGGGTTTCTTGGTATTCCTTATAATTCAGAAGAAGCATGCGAGCTGGCCCGAACGGTTATGCGTTTTATTTACGAGAGTGCTAAGGAAGAGTCCATGCTTTTAGCTAAGGAAAGAGGGGTTTTTCCTGCATGGAGGCGTAGTGTCTGGGAGAGCAGGAATATAAGAATAAGAAATGCCACTTTAACCACCATTGCTCCTACAGGTTCAATTAGTATTATCGCCGGTCCTACCTCAACGGGGATAGAGCCATTGTATTCTCTTTGTTATTTTAGAAATATTCTTGATGGAGAAAAACTTTTGGAGGTGGATCCTGCTTTTGAATATACAGCAAAGAAAAGAGGATTTTATTCCGAAGAGCTTATGAAGCGGCTCGCTTCAGGAGATAGTATCCAGAATATGGATGAGGTGCCGTCCGATGTGAAGGCAGTTTTTAAGACGGCTCTTGAAATTAAACCTGAATGGCATGTGAAAATGCAGGCAGCTTTCCAGGAGTATACTGACAATGCTGTCTCTAAGACTATAAATCTACCCAACAGTGCTACTATAGAGGACATAAAGGAGATATATATCCTTGCTTACAAATTAGGATGTAAAGGCATCACTGTGTACAGAGATGGTAGCAGGCAGGAACAGGTGTTAACCGTAGAGAAGAAGGAATCAAAACCCCATGTTGGTGAATCGCAGAGTTTTTGTCCATACCCTAAACCTCGTCCTGAGGTAACAGTGGGTACCACTACTAAAGTATCTACAGGTTGCGGTAATCTTTATATCACTGTTAATCAGGATGAAGAGGGGAACTTTTTTGAGGTATTTACTCAGATGGGTAAGGCTGGAGGATGTGCTGCTTCTCAGCTGGAAGCTATAGGAAGACTTGTGTCTCTGGCTTTAAGAGGGGGGATTGAGCCTAAGATTATAATTGAGCAATTAAAGGGAATTAGATGTCCCTCTCCTAGTTGGGCTAATGGCAAAAAAATATTTTCTTGTGCTGATGCTTTATCGAGAGTTCTAGAAAAAAGAATAGAGGACCAGAAAAAAATTATTAAGGTAGAGGTAAAAACACAAGAGAAAGAGGTTGTTAAGGCAGCAAAAAAGACTACTTCAGCGTCTCTTCACAGTAACATTGTAGGGGTTTGTCCTGATTGTGGCTTTGCCTTAAGACATCAAGAGGGATGTTTAATTTGTGATGCCTGCGGTTATTCTAAATGTTGATTTAGATACCCGCCTTAAGAGATAATAAATAAATAGAGGGAGGAAGGATTATGAAAAAGATACTGTATGTTGTACTTGATGGATTAGGGGATTTGCCCATTGATGAATTAGGAGGTAAGACGCCCCTTGAGGCAGCTGATACACCGTTGATGGACTCATTAGCAAAAGAAGGAGTGCAAGGGTTTATTTATCCTGTGGGAGAAGGGATTGCTCCTGAATCAGATATTGCTGTGATTTCTCTTCTGGGTTATGATGCACATAAGGTTTATACTGGAAGAGGCCCTTTAGAGAGTTATGCTGAAGGATTAAGAGTTGATGATGGTGATTTAGCTTTGAGGGTTAATTTTGCTACTGCCGAGGAGGGATCTTCTAAGATAATTGACCGTCGGGTAGGAAGAAATCTAACTACCCAGGAGGCAACGCAGTTAGCTAGAGAGCTTAACGAGAAGGTAAAATTGGATGATGCAACTTTTGAATTTAAGAATACCATTGGTCATAGGGGAGTTCTAGTTATAAGAAAAGATGGTAATTTAAGCGGATATATAACCAACACAGACCCTGCTTATGATAAAGAGGGAGTTTTTGGAATAGCTAAAGAAAAGTTTGAACCTTATCTATGTGAAGTCAAACCTATGCCGGGGTATGAGGATGATAATAAGGCGGTTCTTGCTGCAAGAATTTTAAATGAGTTTACCCAAAAATCGAGAAAGGTTCTTGAGAGTAGCAAGATAAATAAGAAAAGAATTTCAGAAGGCAAACTTCCCGCAAACTTGATATTATCTCGTGACGCAGGAGATAGATTGCCAAAGTTTACCCCCATCAATAGGGCAACTTCTTTAAATTTTGGATGTTTTGTACAGATGCCTGTAGAGAAAGGCATCGCTCTCTTATGTGGGATGAAGGTTATTGATGTTCCTTTACCTTCAGGGGATTTAACAAAGGACTATAGGATATGGGCAGACAAAGCATTAGAAAATATCAAACGATTTGATGCTCTTTATATCCATATTAAAGGTCCTGACGAGCCAGGGCATGACGGAGATTTTAATAAGAAAAAAAATATTATTGAGTTGATTGATAAATATTTTTTTGGCAGTCTCATACCTCATCTTGATAACAATGTAATTATTGCTGTTACTGCAGACCATTCTACACCTTGTAAGCTAAAAGCACATTC
>CAYXBX010000042.1:0-2128 GCA_964463445.1 uncultured Planctomycetia bacterium | reverse complement strand
TAATTATTGCTGTTACTGCAGACCATTCTACACCTTGTAAGCTAAAAGCACATTCAGCTGATCCTGTCGTAGTTATGATTTATGGGGATTCTAAGGATGGAACTTCGTCTTTTGGAGAGAAAGAAGCACAAAAAGGAGCTTTAGGAAAGTTTCTGGGGAGAGAGTTGATTTATAAACTGGTAGATATGGCAAAACGATAAGTTTTCTAAGCCGAATTCTGTTTAGGCTGTTCTACCATAAAAGAAAATCCTCCTCGATAGGTAGCAATATCAATTTGTCTGAACCATACAACCTTTGCCCAACGATGTATGGGTTTATCTTTTTCTTTTAGTTTTATCCATATTTCCATTATGTCGTTGGGGTATATGTCTATTTTATTATAAGAAAACATTTTTATTCCCATACCACCCATTGATATATCTGTACATTTGGCTTGTAGGCTAACAGGATGGGTATAATTCTTGCAGAGTATACTCATGTCGCATCTTATTCTGTGAAATTTTCTTTTTTCAGGATGGTTTATGGTTTGGTAGAAGTTGCTGAAAATATTACTATTTTTACCTTTCATTTCTAAACCTATATAAAAACAAAAAACCTAAATTTATTGCCTCCCCTCAATAACATAATAATATTAAGCAATAAATTTAGGTTCTTGTATTTAAGATTTAACATATTTATTGTGATTTTTCAAGGAGATAAATTTATTTAACTCAATTTTCAATTTACAACAGGGAAAAAGGAATTCAATCAATAAGCATTATTACATAAAAATAATTCTTGACAAATATATTTAAGGAGGTATATTAATGCTGCCATGAATAACAAAGATATTGTGATGATATTTAAAGAGAATCGCATCCGTATTACTCCTCAACGGATAGGAATTTATGAGATATTAGTTGATGGAAGAAAGCATTTGACCGCCGAAGAGATTTATGAAAAAATAACCGATAAGTTTCCTGCACTTTCTCTTGCTACAGTTTACTCTGTGTTAGGGATATTGCGAGAACGGGGTCTTGTAAGAGAGATAAGGATTAGATTTGATAAATCTTATTTTGATGCAAGAATAGAGCCGCACCATCATTTTTTATGCAAAAGGTGTGGAGAGGTTTTTGATGTGGATATACCTATGTGTTCTACGTTAAAAGACAAAGAGCTAGATGGTAACATTATTGAAGAATTCCAGGGGTACTTTTATGGTGTATGTAAAAATTGCAGAGGTGATTTAAAATGATGCTTGAAATTAAAAATTTAAGTGTAGAAGTAGAAGGGAATGTAATATTGAAAGACATTAACTTAACTATAAAAAAAGGCGAGGTAATGATTCTCTTTGGGCCTAATGGAAGTGGGAAAAGCACTCTTATAAAGACTATTATGGGGCTGGGAGGATATAGGCCCATCAATGGTGAAATAATAGTAAAAGGAAAGGTTATAAATAATTTGTCTGTTGAGGAAAGAGTGTGGCTTGGTTTAGGTATAATGTATCAACATCCTCCTAAAATAAGAGGAGTAAAACTTTATCAGATGGCGAAGTTTTTATCCGGTAATGAAGAGTTGATTAAGGCTATGGCAGATAAACTCTCTTTACACACTCATCTTTCCAGAGACATAAATCTTGATTACTCTGGCGGTGAAATGAAACGAGCAGAACTTTTTCAGCTCATTCTTCAAAATCCAGATTGTCTTCTTCTTGATGAACCTGAGTCTGGTGTAGATATTGAGAATATTTCTCTTATGGGAGAGGTGCTTAATAATTATTTACAAAAAGAAGATAAATCTGCATTAATAATAACACATACAGGTTACATTCTTGATTATGTAAAAGCTGAAAGAGGATGTGTAATGATGGAGGGAAAACTTTGGTGTGTTGGTAGCCCCAAAGAGATGTTTGAGGTGATAAGAAAAAAAGGATATGAGGAGTGTAAGGTGTGCCATGGAGAAAAAAGATTTGACTAAACTAATCGATGAAAGAGATAAAGATATTGTTGCTTCTTCAGGAATGGATTTTTCTGAAAAAACACGCTCAGCAAGTTTCTTACAGCAAGATAATAAAGTTGTTCTTTATAGTTCACTATTTAAAGGTGTTGAAATTATGGGGGTTCAAGATGCACTTAAAACATATCCTGAG
>CAYXBX010000041.1:0-9449 GCA_964463445.1 uncultured Planctomycetia bacterium | reverse complement strand
TCTAGTTCTAACCAATTCTTTCCTACTTTAAGGTTTGCAATGAGAGGAACTATGAGGCTAATACTATTTTCCATATTATACTTAACTATGTCAACTACTTTTTTTAGTTCTTTCTTATCTACATCAAATACGAGTTCATCATGAACCTGAAGGATAAGGCGAGAAGAGAGACTATAACGCTCGAACTCTCTATGTATTCTCACCATCGCCCTCTTTATTATGTCGGCAGCTGTACCTTGAATAGGAGTGTTAACGGCCTGCCGTCGCGAAAACTCCCGCAACTCATAATCAGGGCTATTTATATCTGGTAAATAACGAATCCTTCCCATAATAGTCCTAACATACCCTTTCTCCTCTACATCTTTAATGGTCCTATCAATAAATTCCTTAACTTTAGGATAACGTACGAAATAATTATCTATAAACTGACGCGCTTCTCCCTCAGAAACACTCAACTCCTTCGCTAAACCATAAGAACTCATTCCATAAACTATACCAAAGTTTACCCTCTTCGCTATCTCTCTTTCTCTTTTCGTAACCTCGCTAACATCTTTAGAGAAAAGAAGGGCTGCCGTATGCTTATGAATATCCGCACCAACATTAAAAGCTTTTATCAGGTTATCCTCTCTGGAGAAATGCGCCAATACCCTTAGTTCCACCTGAGAATAGTCACTGGAAAGAATGTACCCGTCCTTAAAAGAAGGGACAAATATCCTTCTAATCTTCTGGGTGAACTCTTCCTTTATGGGTATGTTTTGTAAATTAGGAGAGTGAGAACTCAATCTTCCTGTCTGAGTAGCAGTCTGACTGAAGACAGCATAGATTTTTGAAGAATCAGGACCAACTGCCTGTTTAAAAGGAGCTAAATATGTAGACTTCAACTTACTAAATTGTCGATAATCTAAAAGTAGTTTAGCAACAGGATAATTAACAGCCAATTTTCTTAATACCTCTTCATCTGTGGAATAACCCGTCTTTGTTTTTTTCTGAGGGGGGAGTCTCAATTTTTCAAACAGTACTTTACGAAGCTGGATGGGAGAATTAAGATTGAACTGACTTTTAGCTATCTTAAATATCTGCGACGAGATATCGGCTATCTTTTCATCCACTTCTCTATCAAGCTCCTCCAAAGCCCTCCTGTCTATGGATACTCCTGATTCTTCCATCTTAGCAATAACTCTTATAAGAGGCATTTCTATCTCAAACAACAACCTGTCTAATGAATTATCTCTTATCTTAGGTTCCAACAAGCTATACAGTTGGGCAATAAAGTATACACAGCTGGAAGGAGGAATTTCTCTAATATATACCTTGAGAAAATAAGCACAGAGGTTATCTAAAGAATAATCCCCCAGGGAAGGATTTAGAAGATAAGCTGCTATCTTTATATCAAACCAGGCATTTCTTACAAAAGCCTTACCGCTAAAGATATGGTATATACGCTTGAAATCGTAAGATACTTTCCTTATCTCATCGCTGGATAAAAGGTCTCCTATTTCTTTTAAGGAGGTCAAATAGACAGTATCTTTGTCTTTATCAAAAACATAACAAGCCTCTCCATTAACATAAACAAAAAGCAGCCTCTGTGACAGCACTTGCCTCTTAAATTCAGGGTTTAAGCCTTCTTTTATATCTATGTTTATATTAAATTCGGGAGGGGGAATGTCCTTAAGGAATGATTTAAACTCTAATTCCCTGCAGATTCTATATATATTATTGTAGTCTGGCTTTCCTATCCTAAAATCATCAAGATTATAATCAACCTCCAAGACATCGTTGAGCTTGACTAAATCCCGGCTTAAAAATATATTTTCTTTATTTTTTTCTAAAATAATACGTGTCTTATAAGAGACTTTATCCAAATTATTAAAAATATCCTCGACGGCACCGAATTTTTTTATCAAACTAAGAGCACCAACCTTACCAATTCCTTTAGCGCCGGGAATATTATCAACACTATCTCCAACAAGAGAAAGGTAATCAACAATTCTCTTAGGAGCAAAACCAAACTCCTTAGTAAACTGTCTATAATTATAAATAACGTCTTTAAAAGGATTATAGATACAAACAGTATCGTCACTAATTAACTGATACATATCCTTATCTGACGTTACAATCATAACTGGCCATTTATTTCTTTGCGCCTTAAAAGCTATAGAAGCAATTAAATCATCTGCCTCGTATCCTTCTTTTTCTATCCTTTTTATGCCAAAATAAGTTATCAGCTCTTTCACAATGGGTATCTGAACCTTTAAAGACCTTGGTACGGGCGGACGCTGAATCTTATATTCCTTAAATTTTTCCTGACGGTGAGTCTTGCGAGAAACATCAAAACAAATTGCCATATAATTAGGATTATATTTTTCGGTTATCCTCTTGATAGTGTTTAAAAACCCAAAGATTGCTCCTGTAGGAAACCCTTTGGATGTAGACAATTTCATAGCATAGAAAGATCTGTATACTAAAGAATTGCCATCCACTAAATAAAGTGTTTTATTTTGCATCGAGGGTATAATAATTGTTCATAAACTAAAGGCTGGTTTATCTTGAGAAGCGAGATATAACAGAGAGAGCCTGTTCTATTTCTTTTGCTGCCGCAAGGTAATCATTATTATCTATATATGCCATTGCCTCATCAACATAATGTTTAACTCTCTGTTTGGTATAAGCGCGTTTAGCCGCCACATACAGGTCGGAAATCTGCATTTGAAGCTCCTTATCCTGAGGATTAAGATAAAGAGCAGTTTCTAATTCCTTCAATGCTCCACTAAAGTCTTCCTGATTAAAAAGACTAACACTCATTTCAAAATGCAACCGTGCCTCCTCCGTCCTCTTCAGACGCTCTTGTTCTCTTTTATAAACAATATCTTTGGACAAATCAATAGCCTCATCTTCTAGAATCTCCTTCCTTACCTCCTTGTAATTACCCAGTTTTAAAAGTTTTTCTTTGGCTTTCTCGCGCCAATACTCACCCTTTTTACCCTTGCGGTATCTTGCTATCCAGTATTTAGTAGCTTTCTTAATATCGCCTATTGACTCATAAAACATGGCAAGATTTGTATAAGCTGGTAAGTAATTAGGGTCGATTTCTATGGCCTTTTTATACATCGCTAAAGCGTCTTTATTATTACCAAGAGATTCATAAACTACACCAATATCATTGTAAATCTCTGCGTTCTGGGGATAAATTGCAGCAGACTTTTGATAATAAATAAGCGCTCCCTTAAAGTCTCCCTTTAACTGAAGACGGTATCCTTCCTTTCGATATTCTAAAGCCTGCTTCTTTAACTCACTGTTTAAACTTTCCTGAGAGAATACAGGAAATGAAAATACAATAAATAACACTAAAGAAAAAATACTTCTCATTTTAAGTTTAAAATAACATAAAGAAAAAATCGTGTCAAGAAGTTTAACTGCTAATTTTATTCAATAAAAGGACAAAACTATTGAATACTCTTTTTTATAGTCATAGAATTATTCTATGAGTTTAATTACCCCCTTTGACCCATGGAAAAGCAAATTGTGCAGCTGCCCCCCTAAGTATAGCTTATCAGCCTATACAGGATGCGCCCATGGCTGTCTCTACTGCTATGCTTCTTCCTATATACCATCATTCTTTAGACCCCGCCCTAAAAAGAATTTCCTTGAAAGGCTACGCCGAGAATTAAGAAAACTCAAAAACCACGCCTATATCACAATGGCAAACTCATCCGATCCTTATCTTCCGGTAGAGAAAGAATTAAGACTAACCCGCGCTTCCCTAGAAATAATAAGGGCTTACAATTTAAAAATTATGCTGGTAACAAAATCGGATCTTATAATTCGTGACCTTGATATATTGCAGGAGATAAAAGAAATTGTTGTAAGCTTCACTATTACAACTCTCAATGAAACTCTGGCAAGAAGACTTGAGCCTGCTGCTCCATCTCCAAAGGCCCGCTTAGAAGCCGTAAGAACACTGGCAAAAAGACTGCCTGTTGTTGTGCGCCTTGATCCTCTAATATACCCATTAAATACAGAAGTTAAAAACATAAAGAATACAATAAGAATATTGAAAGAAACAGGGGCAAAACAGATAATAACCTCTTCTTATAAGGCAAAACCAGATAACCTAAAGAGAATGATAAATAGCTTCCCTGAATATAAAAAATTATGGCATAAACTCTATCTGATAGAAGGAGAAAAAAAAGGACAATATATATACCTGCCTGAAAACATAAGAAAAGACCTTATTCTTTGCGTAAGAGAGGAAGTGATTAAAAATAAACTTGTTTTCTCATCATGTCGTGAAGAAATGGTCCAATTTAACACAGGAGTATGTGACGGCTCGTTGTTGTTTGAAGCAAAACAACACTAATTATCATACACCTTAAATATCCACGCCGAAAACTTTCCTTATAATTATTCCGATAAAGAAGTTAATCGCTGCTATGCTTAAACTTATCCCTGCCATCTCAAGAAATCTCTTTTTGAACGAAAGGCCTTTTGCTACAGAAATATAGTATGTAAAGACAAATATAACAAGTACAGCAGCAATAAGTACAAGAGCAAGACACAGGAAAATATTTTTAAAGATAAGGTATGGGGCTGATAAGGAAAAACACTGTAAGAATATAGGCAAGCCCTGTATAGATACTTGCTTTGACCGGAGATTTTTGAGTATCTTCCTGTTTTGTGGAAAGATACTCTGAAGCTGCCATAGACATTGAAGCGGCAATGCCAGTAATGAGGCCAACAATAGCAACGAGACGGGTATTCTGAAGAGCAAGAGTAAACCCAACAAGTGCGCCGCTAAGCTCCACTAAAGCATCATTTAACCCAAGAACCACAGAACTTACATACTTAAGCCGCTCCTCATCAATAAGAGCAAGAAGTTCATCTTCATGACGCCCCTCGTCCTCTATAAGAAGTTTAACTTCCGGATAGACAGTTCTCAATTTTTCATAGACGGCCTGTGCCAGATCTTCTCCCCGCTCCATAAGTTTGACACTAAACGTAAGGCCAAACACACGGGCAATAAACATGTAGAAAAATATCTTCAACCGAGATGGAGAAAGTTCTACGCCGGTTATCTTCGCCCAGAACTCATAGTGACTTTTCTCATCAGTAGAAATCTGTTGAAGAATGCGGCGGTTATCTTCATCTTTCACAGCCAAGGCAAGTTTTTTATATATGAAATGTTCGGTAATTTCGTTCCTCTGTGCCTGTAAAATATCCTTTTTGAAATATTCCAATTCGGATTTCATCCTTAAGCCTAGCTTCTTACCTTCCAATTTTATGATAACAGATGCGGCCTTTTTTGTGCAAGGATACACGCTGCAAGTAACACCCATACAGAGAAAATACAATAAGATAGACAGCAATTACCCATAGGGTAAAGGCAAGCATTCTTCCAAAGGTACGCAACCCTATAGAATCCGCTTTTGATACTCCCAGGAGAACGAAGAAACTTACTACAAGGATAATCACCGCGTGAAGAATAAAAAACATCTCACCCACTACAACCCCCTCTTTTATTATTTTAATATTGAATCATACCATGATTATACCGCACAGTTAAAGTTAAGACAATGGCTACGACTATAGAAACCGAGAGGCCCGGATAATCCAGAAGGTCACAAAGTCACCCGTCACACATTTATACACAGATGACCGCAAGATGTAAACAGATTAGTACAGAACACAGTCACTTAGTAGGATATAGATTAAAGTTATAAAGTGAGAATTCTTTTTGTCTTGTTATGAAAAATACGAACAAACTCTTTTTTCAGAAAGCATATTCTCTGGGTCAGTATCAACTTTTATTTTTGGATATTGAATGAGAGAAAATATAGTAATAACTATAAGCGATACAATTATTGACCAAGGATGTTCAACAGATAATTTTATTAATCTCTTAAACATAGCACCCTCACACCAGCTATTTACCACATGTAGCGCAACTGTCACCGCTGCATCCACTGCATGAAGAACTCATCCCTGCACTTCTTACACTAAAGGGTGCAAATATACGTGTTAAATTTATACAATTGCATTCAGGGCATGCAACTTTAGATTTATCACTGTTCATTCTCACAAGAACATCAAACTGTTTACCACACTTATTGCACAAGTAAGTATATATGGGCATATTTATCCTCCTAGTAATTTCGCAAACACGAAAATATTTTTTTAACCCTGGCGGTATCCTTTAAAAAATAACAACGCTCTTTCCCTTCTTCGGTAAAATCTACAAGCCCGGCTTTCCTTAATACGGCCAGATGCTGAGAAATATTGGCCTGTCGCTTCTTAAGGCACGCCTCCAGCTGACGTACGCAACCCTCATCCTGCAGAAGCACCTCAAGAATCTTAATCCGCGTGGGATGGGCTATTGCTTTTAACACATCCGCTGCCTGACGATACTTCTTGTTCAAAATATCTTTCTTACCCATAATACATTCGTATATTCGAATATTATAATACAGAATCAATACCTGTCAAGAAAAATAAAACCTTTTCTTTGTAAGTATTTTTATCCTAGTGTTATCTGTACAGAATTTTCCCATAGACCATGAATATTACAGTAGCTTGTAGCATAAAGAGTGCCCGCTTTGTTAGTTTGAAAACTCAAGGTTACGCTAGGAGAAGAATAAACTCCACTTGTATTAGCCCCCTGGACAGAGGAACCGTGTGAAAGAAATTCAAAACGCCCCAATTCATAAGGAAACTTATCACCTTGAGGCTTAAAATACACAGCAATCCAGCTAATATGATGCTCGGTAGTATTAGGGTGGGGTAGTTGTTTTCCTACAGTTACTTTTACGACTATCTCTTCACCGCTCTTACACTCACTCTCTATCTCTATAACTGGTACATGTTTTTCTTTGCTCCAATCTCCTTCTTGAAACAAATCTTTCATCCCTCCCATAACTTCCTCCATTTTTAGTGTACTCGGTATTTATCACCCATTACTCAACATGCAGCAAACTTACTTTGCATTTGGGAATAACTATAGTTACGCGAAACTTTTCCATAAATTAGTAAACCTGGAAATTAATAAACTTGTTCTACTTCCTTAACTGCAGGAATGCGTTCTTTCAATTTCTGTTCAATACCAAGTTTTAAAGTATAGGTACTCATAGGACATGATCCACAAGCACCTGTAAGCTTGACCTTCACAACCCCATCTTCAGTTACATCCACCAATTGAACATCTCCTCCTTCAGCCTGAAGGTAAGAACGAATTTCTTCCAACACTTTTTTTACTTCCTCTTTCATCAGTACCTCCATGTTATATCATTAATCTCCATTAAATCTGTGTTAAAGCTCTTTCTCCTTTTCTGTTAAAATTATGCTCCTGCTTTTATTATAAGCTTCTTCTCTGCTAATTGATGCAATTTACGTACCACAACGGAAACCATCAGAATTTCTTAAATTTTTCCCTCTTTACGCCACATACGAGACAATGCTCAGGAACCTCTCCTTCAACAGTATATCCACACACACAACAAATATACACATCATTTAAATCTATATCCTCACCATTAGCAACAACTTTTTTTGCTCTTTCATACATTTTGGCATGAATCTTCTCTGCCTCCATTGCATAATGTGTTGAGGTCTCTGCTTCTTTCTCTCCCTGCAACTTAGCATCATTATTATAAACAGGATACATCTCCTCTACTTCAAAAGTCTCACCACCAACAGCAACCCCGAGATTCTCTAAAGTATTACCTACCCCACCTAAAACCTTAAGATGATTTTTTGCATGAACTTCTTCTGCGTAAGCAATGGCTCGAAAGAGACGTGCAATATTTGGCTTACCTTCTTTTTCTGCCACATCAGAGAAAATTAAATACTTCATATGCGCCTGCGATTCACCGCTGAAAGCATTTTGTAAATTTGTCTGTGTCATTTTATGCATACTCCCTCCTTTTTTAACACAGGATGGGCACTGATTTACAACAGATACGCACAGATTGCCTCTATGTTAATCTGAAGTGGAAATTAGTATCCTAAAAAAACTTCCGTCTTTATCGAATACTCAAGTACTCCTCCCTCAACACATATGTCCTTCATCGCCTCTACCATAGAAGGGGGACCGAAAATAAAGACAACCCTTTCAGTAAATCGTCTATCTTTTTTCATAATTAATTTACTATCTATGCGTCCAAATATACACTCCTGCCTTGTGGGTTGCTCATCAGTAACAGTATAGATAACTTTTTATTAGGATAAAACTTTTGAAACTCATCAAGCTTATCTTTAAACGCAATATCTTCTTCTCTACGATTTGAATAGAAAAGAATGACGTCGGTATTAAGTTTTCTCTTTACGATATACTCAAACATAGAAATAACAGGAGTAATTCCAATACCACCAATGATGAATCCAACTTTTTTATAATCATCTTTAAAAACACAGTTACCTAATGGGCCTTTAATAAAACAGCTCTCTTTGGCAGTAAGTCCTCTTAATTTTTGGGAGAAGATACTGTCACTCAGTCGCTTAGTTACCTCTATATACTCATGGGTAGGTGAAGATGAAAATGACAGATACTTATTAAGTTCTTTGTTGCCAAGATTATGTTCATCAAAAATAATACGTAAGAACTGACCAGGCACAAATTCTATCTTCTCCTCGGGCACAAAACGAAAACTTTCTACCGTAGAAGTTCTCTTGATACGTTCTTTAAATATTGCCTTTATCAGTTTGGCTTCCATTATCCCTAAAGGCTACTTTCCAACGTTTTATCTTCAAGGTTTTTAATCTCTTGTTGCAGCACCTCAGGCAGAGCAAGAATATCAACATTCATAAACCCACGAATAATTACTGACTGAGCATGGGATTTCGTCATTCCCCGGGAACATAAATATTCAATCTCTTCTTTACTGATTTTACCAATTGCTGCCTCATGAGAAAGGTCAACATCTCTAAAGTCTGTCTCCAGTTCTGGCACAGCATGAATGGTACCCCGTTCTGAAATGACCAACCCCCTACACTCAAGATGTGCCTTAACAGAAGCGGCTTCTGCTTTCAAATGGCCCCTCGCAATAATCTTACCCCCTAAACTTACAGCGCGAGAAACAATCTCTGCCTGAGTATGAGATGAGGCAAAAATAACTCTTGAACCTATATCCTGTAAACTCCCAGGATGAGAAAGCAAAAGGGAATTAAAACTTGCGCGGGCTCCTTCTCCAGAAAGAACAGCGGTAGGATACATCGTAACTTCCCGAACAGGCTTTAAGCACACATAATTTGATACAAATGTTGCCCCTTCCTCAACAATAGCAACGCTCATAGGCTTAACTCGCACATCCTCTTGCCAGGAGTGAATCATTGTGAAGTTAAGATAACCATCTTTATGAATAAAAAACTCTGAAATGCCTAAATGAAAACTCTCCTTTGCTGCCCAAGAAGCAGAACATCCTGTAATAAGGTAAACACGTGCACCTTCCTCAACAATAATA
>CAYXBX010000040.1:0-9580 GCA_964463445.1 uncultured Planctomycetia bacterium | reverse complement strand
CCGTAGGCGGAGGGCATTATCCTATTGACATAGGAGGCGTTTTAGAAAAGACAGACTTTGATTATCTTATCGGAGCGGATATATATGCGGTTATCGGAAATCCACAGGCTACGTTTTCTCTGTTTAAAAAACATATTCAATACTGTTTTGATTGTTTGATACAGCCGCCTGTTTTCTACGGTGAAGATGATATCAAAAAGATAGAGGATTATGTTTATCAAGTAAGTTTTGTCTATAAAGATAGAGCTCGGATATTTCGGATGCATTATAATTTTGATGCCCTTAGCAAATATCCGCAGGAACTAAACAAGGGTTATAATGTGCTGTATTTTGATGAGCCGGGGGGGCTCTTTGCTGAGATGGATAAATTGGTAAGAGGTGAACTGTTAGACTTACTTTCTGAAAGTGCAGGATTTGTTATGTTAAGAAGGTTATCGCTTTCTCCCCAACTGGAAAACGAGTTAGCCGACCGCTTTTACCAACTAAAAGATAAAAAAGGAGAAAAAAGAGAGACAGATTATCTTGTTTTCTCCCGTGTCTCTTCCAGCGCGGTTTCCGATGGGCAATGGACTGGGCTCAATTCTCACTGTCAGCAGCTAGCGAAAGGCTATGGCCCTGCATCTGTAAAGGACGAAGTTAGAAGTATTCTTAAAAATTTAGACCAGCAAGGGAAAATTGGCAAGTATATTTTGGACGTCGGATGCGGTCCAGTACCGGTTTCCGATGTTTTGCTGCAGGGAGATAAACATTTTATTGTTGGCGTTGATAAAGAATTAACAGAGCCTATTGTTATTGATGGCTCTGGAAGGGATTCGCAAATGTTTATTATTCCCGGTATGATTGAGTATTTAGGCGATGCCCTGCGGCGTCCGGAACTATCGGGTTATTTCAAAAAAGCTGAGGATCCTGAAGGCATAAAATTTAATATGATTATCGCAAGCGATATTTTAAACTATGTTGAAGATTACCGGCAGGCTATTTATTGCCTTTTGGAACGACTGAAGTTTGGCGGGTTGCTGTTTATTGTTAATATGGCCGGAGTTTCTGTCTTGCGGCGGCAGGAACTGATTCTTAAAGAAAAGACTATTGATGAGATGATTTTTGAAGATGATGATACAAGTAACCCAGAGGATTTTTCAATATCTCAGCAGGGCCTTAAACGCAATAGCGATTTAAGATGGTTTTTAAGAAGGCTGGGGCTTTGGATAAAGTTTTACCGCAAATCTGCGAATGAATCTGCTTATTACAGAGGCATAGCGGATAGAGATATAATTCTTTACCGTAAGGGTATGCTGAATATGCTGGTGATGTCTACGATAGTTTTATCGGCGCGGCTGCAAAATAAGCGTTTTTCTGATTTAAAACGCAAAGTAATGCTTAAAGTTCCCTGGAAAAAGAAGAGCTCGTCTTCAATCGTAAATTTTGGTAAAACCCCGATAGATAAGGTAGCGAAAACAGAGCAGGATAGAGCCGGTGAGTTTTCCAGTTCGGCATTAGATAATGAAGCCAACCGGCTTAAAAAAATGCTTGATGATGGGGCGGGAGGCCGTCGCCCGGATATTTTAGCTGTCCGGAGCTTATTGAAAGAAGAGCCTTTTCTTGAAAACCGCTTGTGGCTATTGTCTGATAATAAGGAATATGGCTTTGCTCCGGAGGAGATGCGCCGGCAGATAAAGAGGCTTAAGACAGCAATATCTTATCTTAAAAAAGCCTCTGAAAATATTATTGTTGAATGGCCGGGCTATAATTATCTTTTCCTTGGCCACGATGCCGGGCTTTTGTCCGATACCTTCAGGATTGTTTCTGGTGATAAAGCAAAAAATGCCGCGCTTATCCCTTCCAGCCGGCCTCTTGTGTATTCTTCTTCAAGCATATTTAGAAAAAAGCACTGGCCGGATTATATTCCAAACTTAAACGCCGATGATTTCCAAAGAGAGAACTGGCGCCGGTTCTTCAGCCAATACGGGTTTTCTCCGCAGGCGATAGAAGCCGGTAAAAGATTTTTATTCGTAGATATCTCATCTTCCGGAAGTATACCTTTTCAGTTTGCGGTAATCTTTGCCGATGTGTTTGATATGTCCTTTGTTGAGGTTTTAGAGAGTTTGATTAGAGAGGTATTTAGAAAAGTCCGAAGAGAGACAAGAACAAGGGGTTATTCTACTGAAGAGATAAAGAATAGGATAATTCCTCTTTATTTTAATGTAGTAACCCCGATAGCTAATGTGAAGAAAGAAGCAGAAAATCCCGGGCTGGCAGGGTTTAGAGATACCTTAAAGGATTTAGTTTATAAAGGCAAATGCTTCCAGGATGATTTCTACTGGTATTACAAATACATAGAGAGATTATTGGAAGGGCTTAGGGGTTCAGATGAGGTTATGGAATGTTTTCATAAGATACTTTTTTATAAAGACGTAGGCCTTAAGAGATATTTTAAATTCATTAAATTCCTGGACCAGCTTATAGCAGCAATTGAAAAAAGAAGGAAGAAAATTCTGTCTACTCAGATAAAGACTTCACTCATTATACCATTTTCCTCCAGTTCTCTGAGAAATTGGCAGAAGACAGAAGCAGAAGGAGGAAAACAAGACTTTGTAACTTTCAGCATCAGTAAATATATTCCCAACTGGCAGAATGAGGGACTGATGAAAGAGGAAAAATTAGAAGAAAGAATGAAGAATCTTTGGAAAAAGGCATCAGGAAGAACACCTAAATCAGTAAAAATGGCCTTGTCAAAGATAGAAAAAGCGATATATGCTTTTTACCCTCGACTGAAGGGTAATTTCATAGAAGCAGCCCGTTATATTGTCTCTGTTTTAGATGAGGAATTTCTTATAAATTATTTAAAGTTGAGGAAATTATTAAGAGAAAAACAAAAAAGTAGAAAGCTTATTGAAGAAATAATTGATAATTCTGAAAATCTCCATCCTCAAGTTGAGGTTGTATTCAAACAAGTCTTAGAAAATAAATCAAGTTCGCCTATCTTTGAATTTATAAAAAGAAAGATACATTCACCTCCTATAATCGTTTTAACTTCTCTTTTCTTATTTACCCATCCCATCAAGGATAAGCTTAAAAAATACTCTCCCTTACAATTTCTATTAGAAGTAGTTGCTACCCAGCAGGCAATAAATCTTTCCTTAGAAAAAATAGGAGAAAAACCTTATTTCTGCAGAGTCTTTGCTACCCCGGGAGGAGAAAAGAATCTACCTCCAATTTTAAGAGAGCAACTTAAAAATCTTTATAAGCCCTCTCACCCTTTAAGAGATGATTTAGTCTCTGCTTTTTCAGATTTTTCCAGCAGTGCTATTGTGAGGGAGAAGGAAAATTCTTTGATAGTAAAAAATAAATTTAATCTCATTGAATTTTATAAAATAAGGTTAGCAGGCGCGGCTCTTCCTTATGTAAAAACTGGTTTATATTCTAAAGCTTTCCAAATATACCGAACGGTAAGGAATAGGGCTTTATCTATTTTGAGAGTTATAGACGAAGAAATGTTTAAAGAATTTGTGAAAAAAGCGGAAGAATTAAAGGGGGGACTGACTTGGCAAGATATAAGTTTTATAGTTGAGAAGATAAAAAAAGCTGTAGGTTTTTCACTTTTAAGTAAGAATGAATTTCTTGAAAAATATCGCCAATTTTATGAGAATTTGTGGGGTAAAATTAAGAAAACCTCCAGTAGTTTAGATATTAAAAGAGTAAAGATAGGGGAGGCTGAGGAGAAAGATTTGGATATCTGGTTTAGGAAAGAGCGCCGGTTAAGCCGTTTAATGTGGGAGATAGAGCTGGGGAAAATCTCTCAATTTAAAGAAGATACAGGAAGGCCTCTTTTAGTTATTTTTCTAAAAGCAATAATTGATGATGAGATTGTGGGCTTGGTTCTCGCTTACAAGGATTATATTTATTTAAGAGCAAAGTCAGGAGAATATTTTGATGAGGAAGCAATCAGAATAGCGCTTATAGAGGTAGATAGAGATTATTATAGAAGTGGCATAGGGAGAATATTGGTAAAAGAAGTAGAAAGAAGAGGCTTGGGTCTTCCCTTATGGGCAGAGGTTTTGCCTGAAGCAAGAGAATCTTTTTTTAAATGGGGCTTTAGGCGGATAGCGGGAGATGAATGGAGAAAGAAGGCTTCTTCACCTTGTGAAAATATAAGGAACTCTGAAGCTGAAATCTGGCGCTATCCTTCATTGAAAAAAGTAATGGAAAGATTAAGTAAGGTGCCTCCCGGTATAGGGCATATCTATAATGTAGATAAGCATTCTCTTGTTGCCGTTAAAATTTTAGATTTAACAGGAGGGGAGGCAGAAGAAATAAAGGAAGAATTCCCCGAATTTTATAAGTTATGGAAAAGAAAAGACTTCCGTTTTCTTAAAGAGGCCTACGAGGAGGTAAAAAAAGAAGGATACTTATGGCTCCTAAGACTGGCTGCTCTTCTGCATGATATAGGGAAATTAACTCAAGAGGAGGCAAAAAGCAAAGAATATAAAGAATTATTAAAGCTTGACCATCCCGAAAGAGGAGCAATTTTAGCTGAGCCTGTTTTAAAAGAGTTAGGATTAAATGAAGAGGAAAAGAATTTTATAATATGGTTAATCAGGAATCATAACTACCTTAATTATTTCGCCTCCACATATATATATCAGATGGATGAGCTGGCATTATTGGATTTGGTAAATAAAGTAGAGCCTCACAAATATCATACTTTAAAACTTACTCTTTTATATCTTCTTTCCTGGGCAGATAGAGTGGCAATGAATCCAGAATTTCCGGATACCTTCGGCCTTTATATTCATTATGAGCGTCTCAGCAAATGGTATGGAATAGCTAAA
This sequence comes from uncultured Planctomycetia bacterium, assembly GCA_964463445.1. Classification (GTDB taxonomy): domain Bacteria; phylum Omnitrophota; class Gorgyraeia; order Duberdicusellales; family 4484-171; genus CAZWON01. The sequence continues at coordinate 4,751 of CAYXBX010000040.1, read as the reverse complement.
ATAAAAATTGATGAACTTTATAAAGGAAGGCAAACCCTTGAGGGGTGGGAGGAAAATTTAAGAAAAAAAATGTGCAATTTAATAATTAGTTATTATGGTGATAAAAGAGAGGTGCAGTTATATCTTAATTTACTATTGAAGAATGAGTTATACGAGATAGATGTTACAAAGATATCAAAAGAAGTAGTATTGCAAGAAATAAATTTAATTGAAGAAGTTCTAAAGAACAGAGCTTCTGGCAAGATAGCTATAGAGGTTTTTAAAGATGAAGATAGGCACTTTGAAAAATACTATAAGATAATAGTGTGTTTGAGACCAGACAGAGTTGGTTTACTTTCTGATTTAGCAGGGGTTTTTTGGCTACATAATTTGGATATTAAAGAGGCAAGAATCAGGACAGATAATAGGAAAGATGTTGTTTTAGATACCTTCTATGTGCGAACAGAAGAAAAGATAAATCTGAAGAGATTGAAACAAGCCTTAAGAGAAGATTTAAGGAAAGTTCTTGTAGAAGGAAAGACTATAGAGAGGTTAGCCAAAGAATATAATAAAGAGATTAGTTTCTTAAGGAAGGATAAATTCTTTACACAAATTAAATTTGGAGAAAGGAAGGGTCTTACTATTTTAGAGATTAAAACTGCTGACAGAGCAGGCCTTATTTATATTGTTGCTACAGTTTTGAAAAAATTAAGAATAAATATTCTAAAAGCCTTAATTTCTACTTATGGTCTTTGTATACAGGATACATTTTACATTACAGAAAATGGAAGGCTTATCTCCCTTGGTTTGGAAAATAAAATAAGAAAAAGGTTAAAAATTTTAGATAAAGAAAGAATAATATTTGAGGATTTGGGAGGTATTTCTCCTGTTTTAGCTTCTTCTTCTCTTTCTCAAGAAAATATTGTGGAAGGGATGTATAATTTTTTAAGTAAAAGAAATCTTTCTAAGATAGATATCTCGAGAATGTTTTCTTGCTGGAAAGGGGAATTTCCTGAAAGAAAGATAACCCCCATAGAGATTTTATTTTCTTTCCCTTCATATTTAGTTAAAGAGTTAAATTTACCTTCTATAAAATTTCCTTCCCACAACACTGCTTTATTAGTTATAGATATCCAGAATGATTTTTGCCAGAGAGGAGAAGAATTTGCCTATGGAAAAAGGGAGATAGAAAAAAATAGAGATGATTTATCTCCCATTCAATATATGGTAAATAAGAATCTGGTAAAACTTATAGAAAAGGCTCGCCAAAACAATGTAAATATAGTCTTTATTCAAGCTGAATATAAAGAGAACCAGTTTAAGGATATGCCCAAGCTATGTATAAAAGGTTCCCAGGGTGGGGAATTTTATAAAGTTAAACCTGACTTTGAAAGAGGAGAGAAAGTTTTCTCTAAAAATAAACACGATGCTTTTGAGAATCAACTTTTGAAAGAATACCTTCTTTCTAAAAACATAAAGTATATACTAATCACAGGTGTAACAACGGATAACTGTATAAAGGCAGCTTTTGACTCTAATTTGGGTAAGGAGTTTAAAAGGTATGTTATAGGAGATTGCGTCTCAACCGCAGGCTATAAATTATTAACTTCTCATATTGATACTTTAAAATATTTTAAAGAAAGGAGAGGGCTGGTTTATCTTTCCCAGATTTCCCTTTCTTCCTCTTCTTTAAACTCCCAGGAATATCTTTTAATCCCCTTAGAAAAATTACCGCCGATAGGGAAAAGAATATATAACAGAGGTAGAAACTTAACAGAATTTTTAGAGTTTCATCTCATAGAAAGGATATATGCGGAATATGAATTTTCTAAGGTCGTCAAAAAGTTAAAGAAAATAGATTTTGATAATAAAAGCTTTAAAGAAGTTATAGAGATTATATTTAGCCTTCTTCGAGACCATTTTAATTCTCTTTACAGCATCCCTGGCAAAGTGCATTATGAATATTATAATTTCTGCGGCCCGTTTTCCTTATTTACTCAGAGGATTTTAAATAGCTCAGGATATCCTGCTCAGACTCAAGTTATTTCCTTGCCTCGGGAAATGAAAGAATCTATAAAGAAAACCACCGGGCGTTATGTAACTCATCACGTTTTCAACATTATTAAGGCAGATTTTAAAAAGTATCTTTTCGATGGAACTTTTAAGCAATTTGAAAGGTATTTTTTAGATAGAGGCTTTAGGTCATCTTCCGCTATTTTTATTAATTTCAATGCCAAAAAATCAGAAGTTATTGTAAGAAGAATTATTTCTTCTATTGCTCAACGAATCGATAAAAATTTAATATATTCTTTCTTAAAAGAAGTCTTGTTTTCTTTAGAACCTAAGGTCCGGATTCGAGTCTGGAATTTCTTATACAGTTATCTGCCGCAATTCAGGGACGAATACAGGATCTTTTTAGCCCTTCTTGAACATTCACCTCCTTCTGCTTTGAATTTTTTACTTATGCTTTCTAAGTTTGCCCAGGAAAATGAATTCTCAAAAGATAGCCAATTTCCCGCCAAATTTTGGAATGTTGAAGAAAGAAATATTAAGATATGGATAGAGTGTTTAAATCCCCTTTTACCTCAACAGATAATCGCATCTTCGTTGATTGATTTACCTCCTATGTTTGAATGGGATGAAGAAAAGATAGTTATAAAACCTTCCTTGTATTCTCCTTCGGATAGTTTAAATTATAAATTTAATAACTTATTTAAAACATCTTTTTTTAGGGATTACGAAAGTCAGCTGCAATATTTTAAAGAGATTTTAAGGAGCATCCTTGATTCTAAGGAATCACCCAGGGGGAAAAAGCTAAGAGTTTGGTCTATTGGTTCCAGCTTTGGTAAAGAAGCTTACACTATAGCTATAATTATTTCAGAACTTTTTACACGTAACCTAGAAAGGTGGGGAAATATAGATAATTGGGATATAAAAATTTTAGCAACCGATATAAGTTTATATTCTTTATATTGTGCTAAGAGAGGATATTATCGAGAAGAGGATGTGAGAGAGCTGCCTTCAGAGTATAAAATAGATTCGTTTTTTGAGAGAGAAAATGATAGATATACAGTGAAAAAAGCACTATCTACATTAGTAGAATTTCAGTACTTAGATTTGAGAAACCAAAAACAGCTAGAGGAAATACCTTCTTTAAGCTTTGATACTGTTTTTTGCAAGAATGTATTTAGATATCTTTTAGGGACAGAGCAGGAAATGCGTGAGAGAGCTCTTAATGTATTTCATAAGATTAAACCGGGAGGATACCTAATAGGTGCAGTTGGGGAGGAGCAGTTATTTGTTTATATTAATGATGAAGATTTGGATGGAGTATTCATTCCTTATTCAGAAGGAGAGGGTATTTATAAAAAAGAAGAATTTGGGATCCATTCTATAAGAAATAAGTCAGGTTCTTCTTCCATTAAAAATCCATCAAATTATGCATCCAGTTTAAAATCACTAAAAACACCCCGCTATATACTTAATTGTGTTGCTGAAAGATCAGTAGAGAAATTTCTTGCCTCTTCGCCAGTTATTGATGAAGATATACCCTCATTATTAATTAGGTGTTTTGAAAGAGTAGAGGAAGAGAGAAATAAAGCAGGAATAAGCATCTCTAAGTTATGCAGAGAATCAGGTGTTAGCCTTTCTACCTATGAATTCATAAGATTAAGACGCAGAAGACCTATTAATCCTGTTTTTATCTTGAAGTTATTGAAATATTTTGGATTAGAGAAAAGATTATCCCCACAAGAAAGAGAACTTCTAAATGAAGCACTAAGAATGGGAACAAAAGGAGTAAGGAAGCTGTTAAGAGATAAAGATAGGATAATACCTAAAAGAATCTGGAAGGAGGTTACTCGGCGGCTTGAGGATGTGATAAGAAGAAAGAAATTAAAAGAAGTCTCTAAAAAATTAAATATTCCTTACCACACATTGCGGAGCTGGAAGAAAGGGGAATCACAACCTTTACATCCTATTTATATAAAGAAAATCCTTCAATACTTTAACTTGCTAAATATACTTTCTCAAGAAGAGCGCCAGAGGCTTAATCGGAAAATAAAAGAGATTGACAAAATATCTTATTATCAGCAAGGAAAAAATAGTTTGAGAAAGATTGCCAAGGAAATAAGTTCTTCTCATCAGACTGTAAAAGATATAATAGTAAGGATTAAAGAAAGAGAAAGGAAGATTTTAAAAGGTGTAGAGTTAGGGATACTCACGGTGGAAGTAAAAAGAGAAGGCGAAGTAAGCGGGGTTACACCTGCAAAAAGACTTTCTATACGCAGTATTACTGAAGAAGAAGCTTATGTTCTTACTCTCTTTTTTAATAATATAAGACCTTACAAGGCTATTATTAAAGCTATTGAATACCGTAAGAAGTATCCTCAAATACCTATCACAGAGAAGATTTTATTAAGCTGGAAGGGTATAGGAAAAAAGACTATTGAGCAGATAAAAAAATATGTAGATTTGGAAGAAAATAACAATTCTTTTATACAGACCTCCAGTAGCTCAGTTTCTTCTGATACAGATAATAAGCCTGAAAAAGTAAAAGAAAATATAGAAAAGATTAACAGAATTTTATTGAGGAAAGGAAAGAATAGGAATAGTTACCGTTTTTCTGCTTTTAACTTAAACTCGGTGGTATCTACTTATATGGGAGTTATAGCTTTTATTTCCCTCTATCCGTTCGCACGTTTTAAAAGTGAAGACTGCATTTCTTCCAGTAGCTTCGGTAATAAAAAATCAGTTAGTTCGTCTTTATCTGA
>CAYXBX010000039.1:0-9942 GCA_964463445.1 uncultured Planctomycetia bacterium | reverse complement strand
ATAAAATAGAAAGGTTGTGGAAAGAAGCTGAGAGATTAACTCCTCATCAACTTAAAATTTATTAGTCGATTTTTTTCTTCTAGTTTTCTATCAAACCTTCCTTCGTTTCTAAAAATTTTTTTCAAAAAAAATCGAAAAAATGTTGACAAACTTTTTTTTATTTGTTAAATTTAAATTAGAGTGTTCGCACAAGGAGTGCGAAAGAAAAAAAGGAGGTGGTAAATGGCAGTTAAAAAGAAAAAAGCAACAAAGAAAAAAGCAACAAAGAAAAAAGCAACAAAGAAAAAGAAAAAATAGCTTTCACATCAGTATGAAGATAAAAAAGAGCCCGCTTGTTTAAGCGGGCTCTTAAATTTTATATTAGTTGTTTATTTCGTTTAAGCAAAAGTTTAAAGAGACACAAAGATTTTTTTAAAAGATAATCATAACGCCTCCATTAAAAGTATCCTGCCTAAGAATAAGTACAGTTAATAATTGACATGGTATTGTGGTGTGGTAAACTCTATAAATGAAAATTATTGTCAAGAAGGAGTGTTGGTGCCCGATTTACTTGATTATTTACGCTTTAATATAAAAACGTTAAGGCTTACCCATTCCCGTAAGATTATCTTGAATGTCTTGTGTAACGAAGTCTCATGTAAGCGTTGATGAGATTTTCCTTCTGTATCAGGGAAGTATTCTCATATAGGGATGACTACTGTTACATAACAGCCATTTGTATTTCTATGGAGTTTACAAGAAATGTCTAAAAAAGGATTAAGAAGTGCACATTACATATATGGACCTGTTTATTCAAGGCGTCTGGGATTTTCTTTAGGTATTGATGTTATATCCAGTAAGATTTGTAGTTTTGAATGTGTTTATTGCCAGTTAGGAAAGACTTCTCAAAAGACAATCCGCCGGTTTAAATCAGTTAATCTCTATAGGTTCAAGAAGGAGCTAAAGGATGCATTGAAACGCATTGGCAGAATTGATTATATTACTATATCTGGTTCAGGAGAGCCAACCCTTCATAGAGATTTAGATGTTATTATAAGAGAAGCTAAAAAAATATCGCTTGGCAAAATACCTGTGTGTGTTATTACAAACTCTTCTTTATTATACAGAAAAGACGTACGAGAAGAATTGACTGATGCAGATGTTATTATGCCTTCTTTGGATGCTCCTACTCAGGAAGTATTTGAAATAATAAACCGTCCCCATAGGGGTATTTCTTTTGAGAAAGTTATCGATGGCTTAGTTAGGTTAAGAGATGAATATACAGGGAACATTTTCTTAGAAGTTATGCTAATAAAGGGGTATAATGACAGAAAAGATTACGCCTATATGTTTAGAGAGATTATAGAAAAAATAAAGCCGGATAAAATATTTCTTACCCTTCCTTACAGGCCAGCTCCTTTGTCGAAGGCAAGCCTTATTCCTTCTGATAGCGTTACAAGATACTTTAGAAAAGTTTTAGGAAGAAATTGTGTATTGATAGGAAAGTTCAATAAGGCTTCTTATACACAGAAGGGAAAAGTGAACGAGGATGAAGTTTATGCTTCTCTAAGGCGGCGTCCCCAGACAGAAAGAGAGTTAATAGTTGCTTTTAAATGCAGTAAGGTTATACTTAAGAATATAATCGATTCTCTCCTGAGAAAAGGTAGGATTTACTGCTTGGATAAAAGGCGTAAAATTTACTGTGTAAGATAGTGATTAACTTTAGAATGAGTTTATTGAAGGGGGGTTGATGTCTATAATTAATTTAGTGGAACTAAGAGCTTCTCGTGAGGCAGTAGTTGTAAATATTGTAGGGGGGATTGGTGCAAGGCGAAAGTTAGAGAATTTAGGGGTGCGCATAGGAAGTACTATTGTTAAGAAAAGCAGTACCCAGGGGCCAGTGGTTATAAATTGTGGCAATACTCAGATTGCTATAGGAAGAGGGCTTGCCTCTAAAATTATAGTTAAAGAGTTATGAAGATAATCTTAGCGGGTAACCCCAATGTTGGTAAAAGTGTGTTGTTCTCGCGTCTTACAGGTGCAAGGGTAATTGCTTCCAATTATCCTGGCACAACCGTTGGTTTTACCAAAGGCAGGTTTTCTTTCCTGGGAGTAGTGGCAGAGTTAGCTGATGCACCTGGCACCTATAGCCTTAATCCTACTTCAAAAGCAGAAGAGGTAGCAGTTAATTTAATTAAAGAGGCGGATTTAATCATAAATGTTGTAGACGCTACAAACTTAGAGAGGAACTTATTATTTACTTTGGAGCTGTTATTAAAAATTAAGAAGCCTATAATAGTTGTGCTTAATATGTGGGATGAAACTAAGCATAAAGGTATAGAAATAGATGTTGATAAGCTTAAGGAGGCATTAAAAGTTGAAGTAGTCCCTACTTGTGGGTTAACAGGTGAGGGTGTGGTTGAGTTAATTCATAAGATAAAAAATGCAAAAGTCCCTGATTTTGTACTAAAAGGGGATACTTGGTCCTTTGTTGGTGAAACACTTAGAAAAGTGCAGAAGCTTCATCATCGTCATCATTCATTCTGGGATGCTATTCAAGAACTTAGTATAAAACCTCCGTGGGCATGGATGATTGCTTTCTTGGTTCTTTTTCTTTCTTTTGAAGTGATAAGATTTATTGGGGAGGGTCTTATAAATTATATCTTTGACCCATTTTTTACAAGTTTTTATTCACCTTTTATTATGAAATTAAGCCATTTAATAGGAGAGGGCAACTTCATTCATTCTATTCTTATTGGCGATTTAGCCGGAGGCAGTATTGATTATGCTTTGGCATTTGGCCTTCTTACAACAGGGATTTATGTTCCTTTGGCAATGGTTTTGCCTTACGTGTTTAGCTTTTATCTTGTGCTTGGGTTCTTGGAGGATTTAGGCTATCTGCCCCGTTTAGCCATACTTTTTGACCGCATTTTTCACAAAATAGGATTGCACGGTTATTCTATTGTTCCTATGGTTTTAGGGTTAGGGTGTAACGTACCGGGGGCTTTATCTACACGTCTTTTTGAAGAGCGCAGAGAAAAGTTTATAGCTGCTACTTTGCTAGCGGTTGCTGTTCCTTGTATGGCTCAGACTTCTATGATTATAGGGATTCTGGGAAGATTTGGCGGTCAGTATGTAGCAGTGGTTTTTTTAATTCTTGCGATTATATGGTTTGTTTTGGGAAAAATATTAAATAGGTTTCTAAAAGGATGTAGCCCTGAAATCTTATTAGAGATTCCTCCTTATAGAAGACCTTCGGTCCGCGCTCTCTTAAAGAAAATGTGGATACGCCTGCGAGGGTTTTTTTTGGATGCTTTTCCTTTTGTTCTTTTAGGCGTTTTATTGGTAAATATCCTTTACTATCTTAAAATAATTGATTTCTTTGCTTACCTTTTTTCTCCTATAGTGAAAAGTTTATGGGGGCTTCCCCGCGAAGCAATAGGGTCTTTGATTGTTGGATTTTTGAGGAAGGATGTTGCTGTGGGTATGTTGCGGCCACTTAATTTAAATATAAGACAGTTAATTGTGGGCAGTACAGTCCTTTCTGTCTACTTTCCCTGCGTTGCGACTTTTATGGTGCTTTTAAGGGAACTGGGTCTCCGCGATATGGTAAAGTCTATGTTAATAATGATAATTACAGCTATAGTTACAGGAGCAACAGTTAACTTGGTTTTATCTCTCCTTAATATAGGATGAAAAAGAATTTTATTCTTCTTATAACTTGTATTTCTTTATTTATTATGAGCGGATGCGTTAATAAGTTGCGGGATTATGTTGCCTGTGAGCATGGGCTTTTAAGTTTACGTGTCAAGGATACGTTTGGAGAGGGGGCTAATGTAAAGGATTATTTTATAACAAAAGACAATAGCATCATTAATAGAGGAGATTCTTCTTCTTATTTACTTAAGATATTAGGTTCTCCTGATGAGATCGACTCTTCTTTTAGCGGCTATAAGATATGGAAGTATAAAAGAAACAGGGTAATGTTTTTTGTAGATGATGGTAAGGTAAAACATATCTATGGATATAACTCTGAGGCAGTTAGAGAAAAATAAAAGAAGCAAAAGATTCTTTTCTTATAGTGCCATTCGGGTTGCAAGGCAAATTTTAGGTGATTTCCTTGTTGTGAAGAATAGGGGTTCTTTTATGGTGGGCAAGATAGTGGAAGTAGAAGCTTATTTGGGTATTAACGATGATGCCTCTCATAGTTTCCGCGGCAAGATTACTCCTCGTAACCGTGTGTTGTTTGAAAAGGGAGGGGTAGTGTATGTATACTCTATTTATGGGAAGTATGTGTGTTTTAACATAGTTGTCTCAAAGAAGAATGACCCCCAGGCAGTATTTATAAGAGTCTTGGAGCCTGTTATGGGGGTGGATATTATGTTAAGAAACCGAAAGGTAGATAATTTCAAGCTTCTTACCAATGGACCTTGCCGCTGGACATCTGCCTTTGGCATAGATAAAGGGTTTCTGGGTAAAGATATAGTGTCCTCTGATTTATACATTTCTAAAAACCCTTCGAAAAGATTTAATATTATATCTTCAAGAAGAATAGGCATTGATTATGCAACTAAGTGTAAGGATTTAAAATTAAGATTTTATATAGATGGCAACCCTTTTGTTTCTAAGAAGTAGTGCTTTCCCACCGCTTGTTTAATTGCCTTACGTAGTTTTTAATATCCCAGAATTCTTTTAGTTTACTGTGAGGGAAAAAGGTAAATATAGAATTATTATGCAGAAGAGGCTCTTTTAATATAGTGCGATAATTATTAAATATTTTTGTTTTAGGGGTCGGGGAAAATTCTGCCAGAGATATACGCGCACCTTCTGAATGTAGAGTCTCTATGTCTTTTCTTAATTCCTTTAAATCCTGGTTAGGGTATCCCAAGAGAAGATAAAAACAGAATTCGCCATTCTTAAACCCAGCTTTTTTAAGTAGCTTTATCCCCTTTAAAAGGTCATCTTTGTTGACTTTGTTTTGCCAGGTTTTTTGAAGTTTTTCATTTAAAGTTTCTAATCCGAAATGAGGATTTATAAAACCTGCTTTCTTAATAAGATAAGCAAGCTCTTCGTCTAAAAACCTTATGTGTAAGGCATTGGGAGTGTGGAATCGTACTTGTATTCTTGATTTAACAATATTTCTTAGTATATCTTTTGCATGGTCTTTTCTGTAAAATAAGGCGTCATCATAGAATACAAAGTCTTTTATGCCTTTATGTGTGTGGTAATTTAAGATATAATCAAAAATCGTCTGGCTAGATACTTCATAAAACCCTCTCTGTAAGCTTCTTATGGCACAGTAGCTGCAGTTAAAAGGGCAACCCCACGTTGTTCTTAAAACGACGTAGTCTATTGATTGATAAAAGTTTTCATATATAGGCAGAGTATTATAAAACCTGGAGGGGTTAAAAGTAATGTTAAATATACTTTTAAAAAATTTTTTTATTTCTAAGCTTGAGAAATTATAATCTGAAGGTATGTTTTCTTTTGCGTGACGAGGTAGCAGTGTCGGGTATGTTCCTCCCAGAACAATAGGTTTTTCTGGAAAATATTCTTTTACAATCCTGGCAGCTCTTTCTACTCCTTGATACCAGTAAGTCATTGACGAAGTAATGAGTATAATATCAGGTTTCTTATTCTTAATTTTTTCTCTAAATATTTCTTCCTCTATGCCATAACGTTTAAAATAACGCGGGATATTCTTTAACACCGCCGGTTTTTCTATTACGACAGAGTAGTATTTACCTCTTCCAAAATTATCCCTGTTTTCCTTCTTGTCCAAACAGTCTATAAAATCTATCTTTATGCCTCTTTCCATCAAGAATTGGAGAATTACAAGAAACCCATAGGGTTTAAGCCAGAAATCATAGGCGGCAAAATCTACAATCCAAGGATTAATGGCTAGAATTCTCATCTTTCTATTATTATAACATAATTAGTAAGAGAAGTTTGTTTGTTGAAAAAACACCTTTATTATAGTATAATTGGGCTTGTGGAAGAAAGAAGGAGATATGTAAGAATAGATTTGTGCATAGAAGTAGAGTATAAGGTTCTTCGTGAGGAAAAGGTTTCTGGAGGGGCGAAGAGCAAGAATATTAGTGAAGGGGGGATGTGTTTTCTTGCCCGCGATAAGTTAAAGAAAAATACTTTACTGGCACTTAAATTTCATCTTCCTGACAGGAAAATAAGCGTGATTGATTGTAAAGGTAAAGTAATTTGGCAATCCAAGGAGGGTGAAGGTTATCTTACAGGCATTGAGTTCATAGACTTGGATACAAATAGCCGCTTCTTAATAAAAACTTTTGTTTCCCGTTTTATGAGCGAACTGTTAGATTACGGTCTTAGATGATCTTCCGTCTTTGCTGAAACATAATAATCTCTTAGCGTATCCCTGTGTTAGATAATATATTTTTAGATACTGTTAAGAAATACAATCTTCTTAAAAAGAAGGATAAGGTGATTCTCGCTGTCTCGGGAGGACCTGATTCTGTGTGTATGTTTCACCTTTTCTGCAGAATGAGGGAGAGGTTAAAGTTGAATATTGTTTGTGCGCATTTTAACCACGGGTTAAGAAAAGAAGCCGATAGCGATGAGGAGTTTGTTAGATGTTTATGCACTTCTTATAAAGTTAAGTTTGTGAGCGCAAAAAAAGATGTTAATAATTTTTTTAGAGGCGATTCTTTAGAGCAGACAGCAAGACGACTGCGTTTTGATTTCTTCCTTCAGTGTAGCCGGTATTATAAAATAAGAAAAATTGCCATTGCTCATACAAGAGACGATGTTATTGAAACGCTTCTTATGCGGATTATTCGTGGTTCTGCCTTAAGAGGTATGCGGGCAATTATGCCTAAGAATATGTATAAAGGTATGTATATAATAAGGCCACTTATTGAGGTTGATAAAGGAGAAGTACTAAAGTGGCTTAAAGACAACAATTATTCCTATGTAATAGATAAGACCAATTTTGAGGATAAATTCCTTAGAAATAAAATAAGGCACAAGCTCATAGATGAACTTAGAAAGTTAAATCCCAATGTTGAAAATAGTTTGTTTAATCTTTCTAAGATAGCAGCCCAGGATTATGATTTTATTTATAGGTATGCGAGAGAAAAGTTTAACTCTTTAAAATCGTCTGCTCATAACAGCATAAAGCTGAATCTAAAGGATTTAAACAGTTTGCACCCTGCAATTGTAAATGAGATTATCCGTATTGCTATTGAAAATGTCAAGGGGGATTTACGAAGATTGGAATTTAGGCATTTAGAGGAGATAAGAGATTTAATAGTTAATAGACCAGAAGGAAGCATTGTCCATTTGCCTTACTTAGAGGTAAAAAAGGAAGAAAATAGCATATCTATCAAGTCCTTGATTTTATAGGATAAGATAGTTATAATGGGGGGATGATGAGAAACAGAAAAAAGAAGCCTAAAGCATTTGACCAGAATTTGGCGAGACGTCTTTTTCTATGGATTGTTGTTATAATGGGGATTCTGTATCTTACAAATGTTATTATAATACCTCGTCCTATCAAAATAGCCTACAGCGATTTCTATCGTCAGCTTTTAACAAACAAGGATCATCCCACTATTGAATATGTAAAGAAAACGGAAAATCTTCTAACAGGAAAATTTACTCCCCAGGCAGGAGGAGGTGAGTTTTATGTTTACGTTCCCGATGATGATAAAGAGCTTATTTCGCTTTTGAAGAGTAATGTGGAAAAGTTTGAGATAGAGCCTCCCAAAACGTTCCTTATCAATTTCTTTTCTTCTTTTGGATTTATGCTTATTTTTCTGTTTATATTGTGGTATTTCCTATACCGTGGCACCCAACAAGTGGGCAGTCACATATGGTCTTTTGGAAAGTCAAAAGCGCGGGTTATCGAAAAAGAGAAGTCACCTCGAGTTACCTTTCAGGATGTGGCTGGTGTTGATGAGGCTAAAGAAGAACTAAGGGAAGTAATTGAATTTTTAAAAGACCCCAAGCGTTTTCAGAGATTAGGAGGAAGAATTCCTAAAGGGGTTATTCTTGTTGGCCCTCCTGGTTGTGGAAAAACACTTCTTGCTAAAGCTGTTGCAGGAGAGGCAGGAGTCCCTTTCTTTAGTATAAGCGGCTCTGATTTTGTAGAGTTGTTTGTAGGGGTAGGAGCCTCAAGGGTCCGTGACCTCTTTGAGCAGGCCAAGAAAGCTGCCAAGATAGGCGGGAGGGGTTGTATTATATTTATTGATGAAATAGATGCTGTAGGAAGGCAACGTTTTGCTGGCATAGGCGGAGGTCATGATGAGAGAGAACAAACTTTGAACCAGCTATTGGTAGAGATGGATGGTTTTCAAACTCAGGAAGGGATAATTGTTATTGCCGCCACTAACCGCCCTGATGTTTTAGACCCTGCCTTGCTTAGGCCGGGAAGATTTGATAGGCATATAGTTATTGATGCCCCTGATATTAAAGGCAGGGAAGCTATCTTAAAGGTTCATACACGGAAGATAAAACTTGCCAAAGAGGTTGATTTAACAATTATTGCTAAACAGACGCCGGGATTCTCTGGGGCAGACTTAGAAAATCTCTGTAATGAGGCTGCTTTGCTTGCTGCTCGCAAGAACAAAGATTCTGTAGGAATGGAAGAGATGGAAGAGGCTATTGAAAGGGTGATAGCTGGTCCTCAGAGAAAAAGCAGGGTAATTTCTAAGAAAGAAAAAAGGATTATTGCTCACCATGAATCTGGCCATGCCATACTTTCTTTGTTATTGCCCAATGCCGATCCTCTACATAAAGTTTCTATAATTCCACGAGGAGTATCTGCTTTAGGGTACACAATGCAGCTTCCTATTCAAGACCGGTATATACTTACCAAGGCAGAGCTTATTGATAGAATATGTGTTCTTTTGGGAGGTAGAGCTTCGGAAGACCTTATCTTTAAAGAAGTAACTACAGGTGCCCAGAATGACTTGGAAGTTGCAACAAAGATGGCTAGACGTATGGTAACGGAATTTGGGATGAGTGAAAGAATAGGTAATATTACCTTAGGAAGAAGAGACGGGCCGGTGTTCTTAGGTAAAGAGTTGGTGGAGCATAAAGACTATTCTGAAGAAAGCGCAGAGTTAATTGACCAGGAAGTTAAGAAAATCATAGACGATTGCTATTTAAGGGCAAAAAGAATATTAGAGGAAAATTACGATAAACTTAACATCTTGGCAAGTACCCTCTTAGAGAAAGAAGTACTTACCTCTGATGAGGTAAAGAAGATACTCGGAATAGCCACCGAAGAAGATGGCGCCACAGAAGAAGAGAGAGTAGAGCCTTCCCCTGATAAAAAGCCTTCTTAAGGGTTATGAGGATAGTTCCTTTCATAATAAAATCAGCCAGAGAGGCTAAAGCGGCAATGCAGGATATAGGTGTAGATAGCCAGGGTATAAAAATTATGTCCCCAAAAGCTCTTCATTGCTGTTTTAAATTAGAGGATATTAGCTCCTTTTCTGCTAATATTATAAAACAGGAATTGCTCTCTTTGGGTTCTGATGCAGCTATAGATAGACGGGCTCTCATAAAAAGAATAAAGACAACAGCTATTCTTTTTGGTAGTCTTTATCAAATGAAAAGACTCGCGGTTAAACTAAAGTACCAGCCTTTTGAACTAAAAGAGGTGGCTTATAAACTAGAAGAATTATTGGGCAATATACAAAAGAAAAGAGTGTTATTTAAGGCACGGGGGAAAGTGTTAAACTTTAATCGGCCTGTTGTTTGTGGAATAATTAATGTTACGCCTGATTCATTTTCAGGAGATGGATTGCTGAAAGGTCAATCAGTTGATTCTTATAAGTTTAAAGAAGCGGTGGTTAAAAAAGCAGAGAACATGATAAAAGGAGGTGCAAAGATTATTGATGTAGGAGGAGAATCAAGTCGTCCTTATTCTAAAAGGATTAGCGAGAAGGAGGAATTAAGGAGGGTGCTTCCTGTTATTAAAAT
>CAYXBX010000038.1:0-10326 GCA_964463445.1 uncultured Planctomycetia bacterium | reverse complement strand
GTTTTAGCGGCAATTGTTGCTCCCAATGCTTTTAAAGCCATTGAGAAAGGTAAAATTTCTGCAACTATTGGCGACTACAAATCAATAAAAACAGCGGCAATGGCTTACTATTCTGATACGGGCCAGTGGCCTGCTGACGGTTCAACAACTGCTGGCTTTGTTACTGATGATGGCACAAGTGGCTGGGACGGACCATATTTAGAAAAGTGGCCGGCAAGAGCTAACTGGGGAGGAACTTATACTTTTCAAAATGATAATGCAAGGGACTGGGATGGTGACGGCGCTAACGATACTGCAAGGTATCTTCAAGTTACAAACGTTCCTTCTACAGCGGCAAGTAAGATTGATATTCAACTTGACGGAACAGCAGACTTAAACGCAGGAAGCGTTCAATATAGCGGTACCACACTATACCTGCTTGTGTCTCAAGATTAGAACATAAAAGTTTTAATTGAAATACCCCCCTATAATATAGGGGGGTATTTATTTTTTGGTTAAAACCTGCTTTTTACCAAAGGGATTTTCCCTTTGCTATAATCCAGATAAAAACCTCTTCCAAAAGTATCCTCTGGTATCTTATCAAGCAAATTTTTCTTAACAAGCTCATCAAGGGAACTTGGCCAACTATGGTAAAGAATATAGTAGTCTTCTACTTTTTTCTTAAGAAAAGATAAATCTTTAAGCCATTGAATCTTTTTCTTGATAATATCTTTAAGATGTTTATTCTTAATTGAACAAAGGAGACTGTTAAGATAAATGACCCCTTCCTCAACGCTCCCTGCACGATAATAAAGGAAAGGAAGATTGCTTTTTAGGAAAGGTGGGCTTTTTGGTAAAGAAGAGGCATACTTATACAACTCAATTGCACGTGAATAATTACCTAACTGCAGATAGTTAAACCCAATCCAAAAGGGTATCCGCCAATCAGAAGGGAAAACCTTTAAACCTTCCTCAAGAAAAGAGATGCCTTCTTTTATCTCTTTCGGCGTTTTTGGCGCAACCACGCCGCCAAAGAAAAAAGCCTCTTTTATGTTGTGATCTAAAGATACCACTATACGGCAAAGGCTAATAATGTAGTACGTCTTATGTGGTATCTCTTCTGGGTAATCCAAGACTGCTTTAACAAACAAGAGGTGGGCAGCAAGAGAATAAAACGTCCCTGACACAAACTTAATGTATTTAGCTGAGGGTATATAGTAGAAAGCGTTTTTTCTCGGCAGAAGTGTTTTGTTAAGTATCACCGAGAACAAGACTACCCCACCTGTTGCAATAACTATAATTAGATAACTTGACCTGAACCTTACAGACATATCAGTGGTCTTTTCTCTCAAAGATAGTTACTGTAACAAAATAACACAGGATGACATAAAAACACGTATAAAGGGTAATTTCTGCCATATATAGTGTGGAAATAGGGACTCCATATATAGCATGTATTTTTAAATCTACCTTATGATAATTAGGAAGAACATAATAGAGAGTTTTTGAGACCAATTTTATAAACACATATTTTGCCTGTGATGTTAACCGCAAGGCGTTATAGGATAATTCACTTGCAAGGTAAATGAGAGCTACTAAAAAGGAAGAAAGAAGAGGAGAGTTAATAAGCGAACATACAAGAAAAACAAACGAACAAATAAAGCATAGCTTTAAGAATATAGAGTAGATACCTGTAAATACTGTTGACTTAAAAGCTCCATTTAAAATAAGCAGTAACGAACCTAAAAAACCAGAGAGAAAAAGATAGATAAAAAGCACAATAATAGCTCCTCCTAATTTTCCTCCTATGTAATGAGCAGCTGAGAAATAGGAAAGATAAATATCTGTGAGACGAAACTCTTTTTCTCTGTAGAAGTTATAGGTATAACGGACAATAACCAGACCAAGCGCACTTAGTTCAATACTTGATAAGCAAACAGTTCTTAGCACAGCACCTGTGTCCCCCAGAGATAGCTCACCAAGAAAAAGGGATACTCCCAGCAAGAAGATAAAGAAAAAAACAACCACCCAGAAAGTCTTCTCCCTTACTCCCTGCTTAAGTTCAAAAAATATTGGGGCAATTATCTTCATTGTTGCTATGGCTGGTTTCTTTCAAAAATGCTTCTTCAAAACTTTCTGTTGTGTGAAATGCTTTGAATTCATCTATCTTCCCACAAAACATAATTTCTCCTTTCTTCATTATAGCAATACGATGGCAAATGCGTTCTACCTGTAGAAGATTATGAGAAGAAAAAAAGATAGTTGTGCCTTCCCTGTTTATATCCAACAACAGCTTGATTATATCTCTTTGCCCTAAAGGATCGAGGCCTAAAGTAGGCTCATCTAATATGATAACTTCGGGTCTTTTAAGGAAAGCACAGCACAAGCCCAACCGTTGAACCATCCCCCGAGAATAATATTTTATCTTCTTTTTACCGCCAAGGTTAAACTTCTCTAACAGAAAAGAAACCGTAAGCAGATTGGCACCTAAACTCATACCGAGAAATTCTAACAGTTCTTTAGCAGTGGTTTCTAAGGGAGGCATAAAACGCTCAGGAAGATAACCAAATTCTTTATAAATATGTAAAGGAAGAAGCGGCTTTCCCTTATACTTTATCTCTCCTTTCTGAGGTTTAATTAAATGTAGTATAGATTTAATTAACGTAGTCTTTCCGGCTCCGTTTAGTCCAAGAAGCCCAAAAATTTCCCCTTCAAATACCGTTAAAGATATGTCTTTTAATACAGGGAATTTGCCAAAAGTTTTGCTTAAGTTCCCCACTTCAATGATACTTTCTGCCATATTATTATTTATTGTATGAAGTACTGGAAATATTATATATATCCTTAAAACTATTAGCAATACAGAAAACAGCGAGTATCTTATCTTAAAAGTGAATAGTGGTTAGAGACAGTTTTAGTCTATCGTTCCTAAAGTCTTTAGTTATTAACTACTGTGGTAAGGCTAACTTGGCAATGGTTATACGACAAAGGGCAACGGATGAGTTTTCCTCCTTAGGAGATATATTTAATTTTTCCACCGTTAAGATTTCCTTTGCAGACTCAATGTTATACAGAAAACTTACTATTCTAGGCATATCCCCTTCGCAATTTAAATCTACATAATACTTAACAACGCCTTTCTCATTCCTTATCCCTGAAGGTCTTATATTAAGAAGGCTCACTGAGGATCTGCGTGCAAAGTCTTCTATAAGCTTCAAGAGACTATTCATTTCCTCATCAGGCGAACCTTCTTTTTTTAAATACCCACTGTAATAGGAAACCTCCTTTTTTATTTTGTCTTTCAGAGAAAGTAATCTTAGGTCTTTTTGTATAATAAGTTTCTCTTCCTCTATCTTTTTATCCAATGAACTTATTTTTGTAAGTGCTGGGGATATCAGCAACCTATCCAGTAAAGCCAAAGAAATAAAGACAATGCTAAGATAGAAAATAACCCTCTCCCGTTTAGACAAATTCTCTACAAGAGAACTCAACTGGCCTAAATCAAACATCATTTACCCTCGTTATTACTTAGCTTAATCCCTAATTCAAAATCTGCAACTTCTCTATCACCTTCTTTACGTTTAGAAGTATAGCGGGTTTTAACTTCACTGAATAAGCTATCTTTACCTAAGTCCTCAACAAAAGAATAAATTGTAGTCATTGAATCTGCTGTCCCTTTTATGGATAAAGAACCCGTCTCTCTCACGAAACGGATATCATTAATACTTATTTTAGGAGGAATATTTTTATAGATTGTATCTATAACCTCTAAAGAGCGGCCTCGTTTAGCAAGAAAACGTTTTATAAACTGTGTATTGCGAAATTCTTCTTCTAATATCTTTGCTTCTCTATGAACCGCTTCTGAGCGCTCCTTTAACTTATCTAAATAAATACTCCTAAACGCTATCTTACTGGCTACCAATACAAAGATAACTACTATAATAGAAAAGATGAGAAATCCCATCCAGAGTATCTGGCGGCTCTTCTCCTCAAACGCCCTCTTAAGCTTTATCTCTTCAGGAATAAGGCTAATCTCTGTATTCTTTCCCTCAAAAGAAGAAGCAATAACATCCAGAAATACTGAGGGACTTGCCGTAGAAAACATTTTTCTTACTTTTTCTCGTAAGAGAAGATGTTCTAAGAAAAGTACATTTTCTGCAGATATACCAACGGTATTGGTTAAGAAGGAAGACAATCCTTTGTATTTATTAGTGGGCATAAGGAGAAGAATCCTCTGAGGAACACTCTCTATACCTTCGCTCCTATAAACATCCAATGATTTCCTCATCTCTTCTACAAACTGGCTGGCATAGCGTGTATAATCCTCATCAAGATGTTGAATGCCTATAGGGATACTGCGAGTAAAAAGAGAAGTTCCTCCAAAAACAATGTTAAAATAGCTAAATGACCTGTCGATATGCAAAAGCCCCGTAGGAAAATCTTCACCGCTAATCCTAAAGAGCCCTGATATAAATTTCCCCACTGCTTCCGAAGCAAAACATATCCTCTCTACCCCTATTCCTGCCTTATTTACAATATTCATCTGACGGCGCACTACTTCTCTTGTAACAATAACTAGAATAACCTTTGTATAATTGGCGCGATAGACCCCTAGAACCTTATAGTCAATAATAATCTCTTCTCTAGAATAAGGTGTGTGCCGCGCTGCCTGAAGGCTCATAATCTCAGCAATTTCCTTAGGGTCAGAAGAAGGTATTTCAATATTTTTGGTAATAGCAAGGTGCGCAGGGATAACCAAAACTACATTGGCTGTCTTTATCTTCGCACCCTTAACAAACTGGCTTATTCTTTGGGCAATATCCTCTTCTTTTAACCCTGATATTTCGTAGCCAGCAACATCCACTACTTCTCGATGCAACCCTCTTTGTTTAGTATAAGCAATCCTTAAACCATCGCTCCCAATCTGAATACTTAAGTTATCACTACTTTTTCCGAAAATAAAAGCCTCTCTGAAATTACCTTTCATCATCTATCTCTCTCGCCAAAATAAAATCTTGCCTTCTCTATTAATAACACACTCTATATAACCGACAGCTTTTGAGTAGCTAAGCCGAGCCTCTGAGTTTATTCTAAAATAATCAGAGGAGACTCTAATAAGCCCAGCAGCAATAATATTGCTTAAGTTTTCTACTTCACTGGGAGAAAGAGGGAAATTTTGGCTTAATACTGGTAATACCGACTGTACTGAAGTAAATACCCTATCGTCTTCGGTCCCTATTTCGCCATCTTCTCCCTTACGGTAGGAAATTATTTTGTCAATAATGGCTCTTTCTATCCCTATAGCAAATAAAACCTCTCTAGGGGCTGTATTTATATTAACGCTCTTATCGCCATAAATAGTAACAAAATCTTTCAGCCTCAAAAACATCTCCTTCTCTATTCCCTTTACCAAAAGCAACTCATAAACCGTCTCATAATCAGCATCCTTACAATCGTAAGGCTCAGGCAAATTTCTATAATAACTATCCTCAGCGCTTCCCTGAGGAATCAAAAGGTAACTGTCTTTGTCTCTAAAATCTATTACTGCTGCTGATAATTCTTTGGCTTCTGTCTTTGACATATCAAACACAGCCTCAAATAATCTCTCTATAGTCTTTGTGTTTGCCTTATTAATGTTTATCTTTCTTGCTTCATCTACTACACCGTATTTTCTTTCTATTTTACCATCTTCATAATAATTATAAAACACATTGAACTCACCCAAATTTACTTTTATATTCTTAAATTCTTCCTCGTCAGATGCCCAAGTATCAGAAAAACTGTCAAAGCCTTCCGAATCATCTTTTAGTACTGCCATAATAGCATAGCTAATCGACGCCTGACCAATAAAATGAAGGCTACTGCGCTCTCCTATCCTTTTTATAAAAATCGCTCTTTGTCTTGTTCCTCTGGCTAGATACAAACCAAAAAGAGAAAGTAAAAAAAACACCCATAGGATAAAAACAAGCATCATTCCTTTTTGAAAATGCATTCTCATATGTTATTACTAAATTAAATCTGCCCTACCGGAATATTAATAATACGCCTGTAAACAAAAGAGCTGCTATTGCAACTTATTGACATGTATACACTTACAGACACAGGAATTCCTCTCTGTTCCCACTTATCACTCCATCGATATTTTTTCTCCTTAGAGTCGTAAAAATAGTAGCTCAGCTTAAAATCATCAACACCATCAAAAAACAGGCGACTTTCTTTCTTGCCCCGATAGATATCACTTAAATTTCTTACAGTCCTAAATACTTTCTTACTCTTTCTATCCCAATGGTAAGTAACTTCCCCCACACCTTCTCTTAATCCACTAAATCTACTATTGGTTCTTATAAAAGTGGCAAAACTAATCCTAGTTTTATCGCCTCTAAACGGTACAGAGTTATACAGAATGGCGTTCTTAAGACTAAAAGAAAATTTATCAAAGAATATTGCGATGTCCTCCTCGCTATTTTTTTGATACACTCTCTGCCATATTTTTATGCCACTGGTAAAAGTGCCAAGCACGCTCAATCCCACAACAGAGAAAAGGACTGCTACAATTACTGCCTCTATAAGAGTGAAACTAAACTGGACAGCTGACCTTTGAAAACCATTCATAGGAACTACCTTATATCATTTTCGATAATATATATAAGTGGATTTTTCCACTTTAATATTCCTTTTTCCTTCTTTCCAGCCAACCTTTAAATTAACTTCGTACATATCCACATTTTCTGTAGCTGCCAACAAAGAATACGTTAAATTCCATAAGAATTTCTTATTGTGTATTCTAAAGACACCTGATGTCTTAGGAAAAATAGGCATCTTAAAACTCTTCAAATCTTTTTCAACATTCTCCATTTTGTTATCTGACCAGATTAAAGCATAAACATAATGTTTAGCATAGGAAGATATGTTGAGAGAAGAAAAAAAGCCTCTGTATAAGAAAAGTACACCTGTTATAAGAATAACTGCTGCAACCATAACTTCAATAAGAGTAAAAGAAGAGTATACTGAAACATTATAGAGGAGACTTTTTCTATAATAAGATACTCCTTTTTTGTGCCTGAACAAGAAACTGAAATGGAAATTAAAAAAAGATGGGGTTCTCGTTTCTCTATTATTGCCAGTTGGTAATATCGTCTTCACCTTCTTTGCCATCTCTTCCTAAAGAATATAAGTCATAATCAGGATTGTGTTTTCCTGGCGAAACATATTTATACTCTCTTCCCCAAGGGTCGAGAGGTTTCTTCTCCAAATACGGACCGTTCCAGTTAACAGCAGAAGGTGGCTTCTCTAAAAGAGCATTTAAACCTTCTTCTGTGGTGGGGAAGGCGCCATTATCAAGCTCATAAAGTTTAAGGGCAGTGGCAATATTCACTTCAATATCTGCACGGGCGGCTGCTCTTCTTGCCTGTTCCCCTCTTCCCGTAAGGCGAGGAAACACCATTGCTACAAGAGCACCAATAATAATAACTACCAGCATAAGCTCAATAAGAGTAAAACCCTTGCATAAATTAAATTTTTTCTTGCGCAGCTCTACTTTCATATTTCACCCCCAACAATTTACTTTTTACGATAGTATTCCTTCCATTCTTCTTCTAAATCCTCAAGTGTGTTGAAATATTCACTATAAGAAGAACGCAATGCTTCTTCTATATTTTTACCGTTACGCATACAACGGCAAAAATTTGTAAATCTCTTATTACCGTACTTTTCAATTAGAAATCCCACCAACGAAACAGCCTCCAGATAATAGAGGTTAATAAGATTTTTGCCTGTAAAGATAAGAACGAGCGGCGTTCCATCATCGTTGGTATAACGCACATATATTTTATCGTCAGATTTTATACTTTTTACATCCATCTCTATCATATCACGCAGAGAAAGAAACACCTTTCTTTTCAAAGCATCTCTCATTAGCTCCTTCATATGTCTCTTTGGCTTCTCCTCCCACTGTGCCACCCCTTCATCAAGCCACAAGGGAATTTGACCTGTAAAGCCAACGAAATCCCTGAACATAAGATGGGTGATCTCGTGCGGTAATATAGATACAAGAAAACCTTCCCCTCTAAAATAGCTCATAATTACTCTGTTAACATAATCAGCCATCCCATGAGACCAACCGGGCATGTTACTCGCTTTAAGGTAAGATTCATGATTAGGGTAAATATATATCTTCACCCTCCTGTCCCAGAGCCAGAACTCCGAATAACGTTCATATCCTAAGTCTTTAGCGATATCTACATAATATTTCTCTGCACGTAAGAGTACCTCTTTTGCAAAAGATAAATGTTCTGGGCAATAGTACACAATAAAATGTGTTCCTTTTAACTCACAGAAATCGTCTTTGGCTAAAAGAGAAATACTTGCACCCAGAAAGAAAACTATAAGAAATATTTTCTTCATTATCTAACCATAATATTTATCTGAAAAATGGGAAGAAGCATTGCCATTACAATAAATCCTACCAGAGAACCCATAATAAGAATCATCAAAGGCTCCAGGATAGTGGTAAAAACTTTTGTTCCTTCCTTTAACTCTTCCTCATATATATTGGCCAGCTCCCCTAAAGCCTCATCCAGTCTTCCTGACTCCTCCCCTACAGAAATAAGACAGGTAACAAAAGAAGGGAATAAACTTGATTTGCCTAAAGAAACTCCTAAAGAGGCCCCTTCCTCTAAATCCTTTGCGCTTTTTAAGAACTCTTTCTTTATAAGCTCGTTATTAAGGATAGGAATCGTAAGCCTTAAAGCCTTAAGAATAGGTATTCCACTCTTTATTAAAATTTCCAAGGTTCTACTTAATATTGCCATATCTTTCTTAAAAACAAACCCTCGGATTACAGGAAGACGTAAGCTTAAGACACTTAAGAAAGTTTTAATCTCTTTTTTCTTCCCCTGGCGAAGATATATAAAAATAAGAGCACACAATGAGATTACTATAATCAGCCATCTTTCTCTTAAAAAACTACTTAAAGCAATTAAAATTTGCGTTGGCAAGGGGAGTCTGGAACCTAAATCAGAAAAGATATTTATAAGCTTTGGCACTACAAAGGAAAGCATAAATACAACTGTTCCTATCCCCACAAACAACATTATCATAGGGTACACAAGAGCAATCTTCACTTTAGAAAATATCTCCTCTTGATTCTTGTAATATGCTGCGATTCTTAAAAGAACATCTTCTAACTTCCCTGTATCTTCTCCTGCCTTTACCATAGAAATATAGAAATTAGAAAATACGGAAGGGAACTTCGCTAAAGCACTTGAAAGATTCTGCCCTTCCTTTATTTCAGAGTGAAGTCTAATCACAACAGATTTAAAGAAATTATTCTCCATCTGAGAAGAAACTATCTCTAAAGCTCTTAGAACAGGAACTCCTGACTTAATAAGAATAGCTAATTGCTTAGTAAAGACTATTATGGTGCTAAGGCTTGCTCTTTTGAGTAAAAACCGCGAGGGAAATTCTCCTCTATGAATACGTTCCTCAACCTTTACAGGGAAATATCCCATTTCTTCTATTTTCTTAAGAGCTGCTTCTTTGGTCGAAGCCTCAACTTCTCCTTCAACAACATTTTTAGGGTCAGTTTTTGCGCGATAATAGTAAATTGCCATTTGTCCTTCTTAATTAGCTTAAGCTCTTGGCTCTTAGTCCGTACTTTAGCCAGAAAACTAAAAGCTAATGGCCATAAAGCTATGTATGAGCTGCATTCTTTATTCTTTTTCCTCTCTTACAAAATAATCTATACGTGTTCTCTCGCTCCCTGTAAGGTCTAAAAAACAAATTCCTGTCTCGTATCTGTCTACTTCCTCTGTTGGCTTAGCCCAAACAACCTTAGCTAAGCACACAATGGGGTCTTTACCATCAGGCAGTTCCATATTGACCTCTAAAATTGAACCTACAGGGATCTCTTCAGGCGCAACAAAAGCTACTCCGCCGGCGCTAATATTCTTTGTTGTAGAAAACTTATCCCAAAGATATCCTTTCTTAGTAAGTTCCTCTTTAGATTTTATAATACGGTAAAGAATACGGATGCGTGCATCAAGGCGTTTAAATGCTCTTTGTTCTAAGAAAATGCTGGTTTCTTTTGAAAAACCTTCATCTTGATAGAGAATTTTCTTATCTTCACTTGAAACTACCCTCATAACTTCGCTAGGAGTAGTTATCCCTTGCATCACTTTATACCATCCATCCTGCCTTAAAGTATTCATGCCTCTTTGGACAGCAGCTTTCTTTATCTGTTCTATCTGCGCTCTCTCCACTACCAAATCTCTAATCACATCATCCATCAAAAGAATCTCATATATACCCGTTCTACCTAAATATCCTGTAAAATTACATTTCTCACAC
>CAYXBX010000037.1:0-10491 GCA_964463445.1 uncultured Planctomycetia bacterium | reverse complement strand
GATTATTTAACAAAAGAAATGAGAGTTTTTAATGCCAGTATATATAAAACACTGAAGAGAGTTTTTCCTCATGTTTTGCTTATTCCGGGTAATAAATTGCGCATGATTGCTGCCCTGGGAGATTTCCTTACTTATAACGATAATGTTCTTGCCCAGCGTCTTAAGAGTTATGGAATTAAAACACAATTTGTAAATAAGTATTATTTTAAGGCACGGTTTCTACCTTGGCATATAGACTACTTATATAGAACTTTGGAAAATGTAAAATCTGTAAGGTTCAATTATGACTTTGAGCCAATCGGTTATTACTATGGGATAATGTTCTTTGCTTCTCATTTTCGTTCGTCTGCAAATGCTTTATTGAGGTTTCTAACTTGTGTTAGACCATGGGTGTATTTCTTGTTTGTTTTTGTTGTGTTGTTGTTTTTTGCTAGAAAGGTATCGTCGTTGTTGTCACTTTCTGTATTCAGTATGGGTGCAGCAGGTATGGGTGTGGTGATATTATCTATATTGGGGTTTCAGATAGTCTATGGGTATGTTTATCATAAGATTGGGCTCATAACCGCTATGTTTATGTTGGGGTCAGCAGGGGGGGCATATTGGTTTAATAGACAGTCTGAGCACGTTGGCGTAAAGAATCTGATTCTTCTTATGTTCTTCGGGGGGAGTCTAGTTTCTCTATTACCTTATATATTTGAAAAGCTTATTAAAGCACCCTCTGCAGCAGAAGGGTTAGTTTACATTTTCCCCGTCTTTATGGGATTAATAGCAGGTTTTTCTTTTCCTTTGGTAAATAAATTGTATAATAGAATAAGAAACGATAGGAGTCTATCAAGAGTAGGATTGTTTTATTTTCTTGACCTTCTAGGAGGAGCACTGGGAGGTGTAGCTTTGAGTTTTATATTTATACCTCTTTATGGTTTTTATGTAAGTGGGTTCGTATTAGGGTTTATGCTGTTTATTTGCGGTCTCCTTGTGAGTTTCAGTAGATTGAGATAACCAAGTTATGTTTAAGGAGAAGCTTTTCTTAATCGCCATTATTATTTTCCTTATAGATGGTGTGTGTTTTTCTCAAGAAAAGGAGGCTCTTTATTGGAGAAAGCTAGAGGATAAAAATGTACAATGCCTTCTCTGTCCCCGTAAGTGTATAATTTTTCCTTCCAGACGGGGATACTGTGGGGTGAGAATAAACCATAACGGAAAGTTATTTACTTTGGGCTACAACAACCCTGTAGCTATAGCCATTGACCCTATTGAGAAGAAACCGTTTTTTCATGTGCTTCCAGGAACAGGTGCTTTATCTATTGCTGTGGCAGGATGTAATTTGCGCTGTGTTTTCTGTCAGAACTGGAACATTTCTCAGAAAAAGCCCGATGAAACAATTAACTATTACGCTACTCCTTCTGAGATAGTAGCTTTAGCGAAGAAGTATAATGTTCCCAGTATAGTATTTACCTATACAGAACCAACAGTGTTTTATGAATATATGCTGGATATAGCAAAACTCGCCAAGGATGAAGGTTTGCATGTAGGTATGCATACCTGTGGGTACATAAATCCTACCCCTCTTAAAGCTTTGCTTCAATATATGGATTTTGTAAATGTGGACCTGAAAGGGTTTAGTGAAGAGTTTTATAATAAACTGGGAAATGGCGCCAGTCTTCAGCCTGTACTTAAGACCATTAAGGCAATCAAAGAGTCAGGGGTGCATTTAGAAATAACCACCCTTGTAATTCCTACCAAGAATGACTCGGAGAAAGAGATTAGAATGATGTGTGAGTGGATAAGAGATAATTTGGGGATTGATGTTCCTTTACATCTCTCCCGGTTTTTCCCTCAGTTTAAATTGAGAAATATCCCCCCCACACCTATTGCTACCCTTAAGAAAGCTTATCATATTGCCAAAGAGGTTGGTCTTAAGTATGTATATATTGGCAATGTGCCGGGTATAGAGGAGGAATCAACATTCTGTCCTCATTGCGGAGAGGTTCTTATAAGACGTTCAGGGTATACTATACTTGAAAATAACATTGTTGATGGTAAATGCAAGTTCTGTAAAGAAAAGATAGAAGGGGTGTGGAAATAGTCTTCTTATGCAGCCTTGAAAAAACAGGTTTATTGGGTATTATAGAAAGAGAGAGGTTATCTTATGGCTAAAGAAAGGAAGAGGTTGGGTGAGATTTTAGTAGAGGCAGGGTATATTAATGAGGAGCAGTTGGAGAAGGCCTTAAAAGAGCAGGCCCTAACGGGAGAAAAATTAGGTGAAATTTTAATCAAGAAAGGTTTTATATCAAGAGAGGAATTAGACTACGCTTTAGCTACTCAGATAGGCGTTAGTAGATTTGATTTGGCATCTTATATTATTGACCCTGAGGTTATAAGTTTTGTTCCTGAGCATATTGCGCGTCAGTATAAGCTTATTCCTGTGTTTAAAGTAGAAAATATATTAACTGTGGCGATGGTTGAGCCAACCAATGTTTTTGTGCTTGATGAACTACAGCGCATTACAGGATGCATGATTGAGCCGGTTTTAGCTGATGAGATGGATATTCATAAAGCTCATGAGCAGTATTATGGAACGAGTGGTTCTCTTCAGGAGATAGTTTCTGCTCTAGATAAAGATAAGTTGAAAGAAGTTGAGGACTTAGGAGAAGAAGCACCTATTATTAAACTGGTGAATCTTATTATTGTAAAAGCTATTGAGCATAATGCTTCGGATATTCATATCGAGCCTGAAGAAAAGTTTTTGGGAATACGTTACCGTATCGATGGCATTCTGTATCGTCAGGAGTCTTTGCCAAAATACCTCCAAGCAGCGGTGATATCCCGTCTTAAGATAATGTCTGGTCTTGATGTAGCTGAAAAACGTCTTCCTCAGGATGGAAGAATTATTATGCGCGTAGGTAATAAGAATATAGATTTTCGTGTTTCTACCTGTCCTACGGTGCATGGAGAAAATGCCGTCTTGCGTATTCTTGACAAGAGCAGTATGACAGTAGGACTAGAAAATATTGGTTTTTCTCCCCAGCAGTACAAAGACTTTATAGATTTAATAAACCAGCCTTATGGAATTATTCTTGTTACAGGTCCTACGGGAAGTGGTAAAACTACTACTTTATATTCTGCCCTAAAGAAACTCAACAAAGAGGATGTAAATATAATGACTGTCGAAGATCCTGTAGAGTACCAGTTTCCTCAGATGCGCCAGGTTCCTATAAATCCAAAGATAGGGCTTACTTTTGCTACTGCTTTGCGTTCTTTCTTAAGGCAAGACCCGGATATTATAATGGTAGGAGAAATCCGTGATGTTGAGACAGCAGAGATTGCAGTTCAGGCAGCGTTAACAGGTCATCTGGTTTTCTCAACATTACATACCAACGATGCCCCCACAGCTTTTACACGGTTAGTAGAGATGGGAATAGAACCATTTTTGGTTTCCTCTTCGTTGCTGGGGGTGTTAGCACAGAGGTTGGTGAGAAAGATATGTACTCATTGTAGAGAAGAGTACGTTCCCTCTAAAGAAGTTTTGGAGAGCTTGGCGTTGGGGCCAAAGGAGGGATTAAAGTTTTTCCGTGGCAGAGGATGTCGTTTGTGCGCCAATAACGGTTATAAAGGCAGGCTCGGTATTTTTGAGTTGCTTAAAAATTCTCCTTCAATCCAAAAACTTGTTTTAAGGAAGGCTTCTGCCGATGAAATAAGAGAACAAGGGGTAAAAGAAGGATTAAAAACATTAAGAGACTCGGCAATCTCTAAGCTATTAGAAGGTTTAACTACTGTTGAGGAGGTCTTAAGAGTAACCGAGAAAGGTTAAACATAATGAGCAGACAGGTAAATATCTTTGAGGAGACAGTTAAAGACCTTATTGACAGGACTACAGGTTTAAGGTTTGATATTTGTAGGTGTGATTTATGCAAGAAAGCTATGAAAGAGATGGTTTTGAAGAATCTTCCAGTTTTCTTTGTGAATCCCGACCATTTCAGATATGAAGAGATTATAAAGAGGGTTAATAATACCTATCTTAAACGCATTATGCAGGAAACCATCAAAGCAATTGCATATGTAAGCAAGAATCCTCCTCATAAGATAGAGCTAGACCACGAAGCTGGTTTTAACCAGCTTTTAGAAAGGATTTATCAAGATAGAGGGTTGGATTTTTCTCGCTATCATAGAAATATCTTGAAAAGAAGAGTAGCTTTGAGGTTAAGAGCACGTAATTTGAATTCGTATAGAGAGTATCTTAGTGTACTGGCAGCTAATCCAGATGAATATAAGAAACTTTTTGATGTGTTGACAATAAATGTGTCTGAGTTTTTTCGTGATTTAACGGTATGGGAGGTTATAAGAGAAATTCTTAGCAGGAAAATTTTGAGGGAAAATCAGACAACAAAAGTGAAGATATGGAGTGCGGGTTGTGCGAAGGGAGAAGAAGCCTATTCTTTATCTATTCTCATTGAAGAGATAGGGTCAAAAACTCCTGTAGAAATATATGCTACGGATATTGATACAGCCAGTATTTATGATGCGCAAAAGGGAGAATATGACCCTTACCGTCTAAAAAATGTTTCTGATACACTCTTGAAAAAATACTTTGAATATCAAGGAGAAGGGAAATATTTAGTCAAAGAACATGTGAAGAAAAAAGTTATCTTTAAGAGACAGGACTTGATAAATGATAATTTTTTGCCAGGGATGGATTTAATTTTGTGCAGGAATGTTTTTATATATTTTACAAAACCATTACAGGAGACTATTCTCAACAAATTTTATCACTCCTTAAAAGATAATGGTTATCTTGTTATTGGCAAGTCAGAGACTATTATTTCTGAGGCAAAGCTGATTTTCAAAGAAGTCGACATAGATAATAGAGTCTATCAGAAGAGAAAAGTAAAGGATAAATACTAGTCTATTTATATAATTAAATCTAAGGGAGGAGGTATTATGTTCGATTTGAGTAAGATAGCAGAAATGTCAAACTTAGCTAAAGAGGCCAGGAAGATTCAAAAAGAACAAATTGCATTTCAGGAGAAGCAATTGGTATTATTACAGAAAATATCTTCTCAGCTAGAAGAGGTGTTAATAACTTTGCGAGAAAAAAGGGAAATTAAATAAGAAATAAGATATGAGTGATATAGAAAGATTAAAGGAGAGGATAAAAGAGTTAGAGAGAGCCCTTACGTATTCCAATACAGCCAAAGACGATGCTCGTTTAGAAATGAGCCTATATCGAAGTCTTGTAGAAGCTTCTCCTGATGCCATTATTCTTTGTGATATTGATAAAAATATTATAGTAGCTAACCGCATGGCAGCGTATATTTTTGGATATACGAATCTGGAAGAAATGGTTGGCCACAATATTTTTTTCGATTTTATAGATAGCAAAGACAGAGAAAGGATTGAGGAGGATTTTAATAAGGTATTACAACATAAGATTGTAAAGAATCAGGAATATGTTTTTAGAAAAAGGGATGGAAGTGTTTTTTTTGGTGTTTTGAGCGTTTCAGCAATATTGGATTTAAACGGCAAGCCCATTTCCTTTATAGGAATTTTGCGAGATATAACAGAACGCAAGAAAATGGAGATTGCCTTAAGAGAGAGTGAAGCGCGTTATAAGAATTTTATAGAACAAAGTTCAGA
Organism: uncultured Planctomycetia bacterium; assembly: GCA_964463445.1. GTDB lineage: Bacteria > Omnitrophota > Gorgyraeia > Duberdicusellales > 4484-171 > CAZWON01. The sequence goes on along the minus strand of CAYXBX010000037.1, from coordinate 4,857 downwards.
GGGTATCTGGCGTTTTGAGCTTGAGAAACCATTATCTCCTAAAATATCCGAAGATGAACAAATAGAACATGCTTACAAGTACGCTTATCTTGCAGAGTGTAATAAGGCAATGGCAGAAATGTATGGACTTTCCTCGCCTAAGGAGATGATAGGGGTTAGATTAGGGGACCTTCTTATAAAGGAAGACCCCGGGAACATAGAGTATTTGCGTTCTTTTATTCGTTCAGGTTACCGTCTATCAAATGCTGAGTCGCATGAGAAAGACAAATATGGCAATGTACATTTTTTCTTAAACAATCTTATGGCTATATTTGAAGGAGATCTTATTGTGGGGGCATGGGGAACACAGAGAGATATAACAGTGGTAAGAAGAATTGAACGAGTACTTAGAGAGAACGAAGAACTTTTCAGAAAGCTTACGGAGTCTTCGTTGGCAGGTGTTTATATAATACAGGATAAAAAATTTCGTTATGTAAACCCTGCATTGGCGAGGATTTTTGGGTATAAGCCAGAAGAGTTAATAGATAAATTAGGATATTTAGATTTAACACATCCTCAAGACAGAGAGATTGTAGAAGAGAATATCCGTCTTAGGTTAGAGGGGAAAGCAGAGAGTACCCATTACACCTTTAGGGGAATCAGGAAAGATGGCAGTGTTATATATTGCGAGGTTCTAGGGAGCATCATAGATTATGAAGGAAGACCAGCTAATATAGGCACTGTTTTAGATATAACAGAAAGAAAGTATAACGAAGAATTGTTGCGGGAGTCAGAAAGTAAGTTCAAAGCCCTTTCTGAGGAAGCAGCAGTGGGAGTGTATCTTATTCATAAAGATGCATTTGAATATGTTAATCCCAGACTTTCAGAAATGTTCGGTTGGCCTGTTGGGGGGTTATTGGGCAAGAAAATATTTTCTATAATCTATCATGAAGATGTGAATCGCTTCAGGTATCTTTTGAAAGGATTGCTTTCAGGAAGATTCACGTCGATAAAACACAAATGCAGAGGAGTTAAAAGTAACGGTGAAATAATCTATCTTGACGTTTATGGCACGTATGTCGTGCATAAAGGGAAACCTTCTGTTATAGGTACTGTAATCGATACTTCTGAGGAAATAGCAAATAGAGAGAAGATAGAGAGAATGAACAAGGAGCTAAAGTTGTTTAACCATAGATTGAAGCAGCTGGCCTTAAGAGATGTCCAGACCGGTCTTTATAATCACCGATATTTAGGGGAGTGTATTGAGGCAGAGTTTTATCGTGCCAAAAGATGTGGGCAGCCTCTTTCTATAATTATGGTAGATATAGATTATTTCAAGTCAATTAATGATGTTTATGGACATAAGTTTGGTGACTTAGTCATTAAACAGTTTGGTTCCCAGCTTAAAAGGTGTGTCCGCAAGTACGACATATTAATTAGGTTTGGAGGAGAAGAATTTATAGTTGTTTCTCCAGGGATTAATCGTGATGCCGCATTAGTCTTAGCTTACAGGATTATGAACAGTATATCTCTGTATAATTTTGGCAATAGAAAGCATAGTGTAAAGATAAGGTTAAGTATGGGAGTGGTATCTTATCCTGAAGATAAGGTTCTAAAGGGAGTTGACCTTATTGACCTTGTTGATAAGATTGTAGAGAAAGTAAAGGAGGAGGGAGGGAATCGTGTTTATTCATCTTTAGACCTGAAGAGAAAAAGAAAGACCGCAAAAAAAGTAAAAGAGGAAAGCGAAGAGATTAAATCATTAAAGAAAAAGATAGTTCAGCTAACAAAGAAAGCTAACCAGAGTCTTATAGAGTCTGTATTTGCTTTTGCAAAAACAATCGAATTGAAGGATCATGTCACGGGTGAACATGTAGAAAGAACTGTTCGTTATGCCACTGCTATAGCTAAAAAAATGGGTCTTACTAGAGATGAGATAGAGTGTATACGCGAAGCTGCTATACTTCATGACCTGGGTAAGGTCGGAATAAGCGAAAATATCCTTCTTAAGAAGGCAAAGCTGACAAGAAAAGAGTTCAATGAACTTAAACGTCACCCCCAGATAGGAGTTGATATTATAAGGCCTATTCACTTTTTCCATAGTATCATTCCTCTTGTTCTTTATCATCACGAGCGTTGGGATGGTAAAGGTTATCCCAGTGGCCTTAAGGGAGAAGAGATACCCATAGGCGCTCGTATCATTGCCGTTGCTGATGCCTACCAGGCATTAAGAACCAATCGTTCATACAGGAAAGCCTTCAGTAAAAGGAAGGCCATGCAGATATTAAATAAAGAGGCTGGCAATAAGTTTGATCCTCATATTGTAGAGGTTCTTATGAAGGTGCTGCAAAAAGAAGATGATTAATACAGTTGTGGCATCTCAGGAGGTATTGCATTAGCAATGAGGAAGGATAGTTTGAAATAAAATGGATAGTAAATTATTTATTCGCTATGCTTTTTTAGTTTCCTTTCTTGTATTTATTATGAAACCATACCATTGCGCATTAACACAGGATGTATATAACGAGCTGGAGCGTAATCTTAAAGAGATAGAAGATGCTATAAGCGAAGACAAAACCACTGTTAAATTTCTAAAGGATGAATTTTATAGTACTCACAGCAGGGCTGAAGAAGTACTTAAATTGAGAGAGGAGTTAAAAGAAAAAAGCACATACATCAACCAGTTAAAAGAGAAATTAAGGTTTTTATTAGATGCTAATAGCGCCCTCAAAAAAGAAAAAACAGCTAAAGATAAAGAACTTTTACAGATTAAGAAAGAGATTGATAGGCTAAAGCAAGAAATTACCTATAAAGAACAGGAGATAGCAAGATGCAAGAACGATATTTATAGCTTAAATGAGGAAATTAAAAAATTACTATCTGTTAAGGAAGAAGCTGAACGGCTGAAGAAAGAAAATAATTTAATGGCCAAAGATATTAAGAACGGTGAGGCCAGGATAGCGCAGTTGAATAAGACTGTAGGATCTCTCAAAAAAGAATTGTTGCTTAAGGGAAAGGAGCTAAAGGGCAAAGAGTCGTATGTGGCTAGAGTAGAAAAGGAGGTCGCTGCACTTAAAGATAAAATAAAGGCGCATATAGAGACCAACAAAAGAGTAATCCGGGAAGCAGAAGAAAAAGACAAAAAGATAGACTCGTTAAACAACACCATTGCTAAACTCACAGAGGACATTAAAGATAAAGAATCCGCTTTTGCTGACCTCAAAGACAAGCTTAAGAAAAAAGAAGAAGAGCTGGCCTCGCTAAACGATAAATTTAACGCCTTAAGCAAGGAAAACAAGAGTATAACTGAGTATAAGAATAAGATTGATAATGATTTAAAGTTGGCCAAAAAAGAGATTGCACGCCTAAAGGATAAACTTAAAGAGAAAGAGGACTATATAGTTAAGAAGAATAGCGAGATAGAAACCATAAATAGTAAGCTTGCACAATACGCTAAAGAGAGAGATAAGCTGCTGAAAGAAGCAGAAGAAAAAGACAAAAAGATAGACTCGTTAAACAACACCATTGCTAAACTCACAGAGGAAAAAAATAATATTTTGAAAGAATTCGGCAGCTTAAAAGAAGAGTTTGCTAAGTTTAAAGATAAAGTGGCCCAAGAGAGAAAGGAGATGGCATCAAAAAACATTGACAGCCAAGAGAAGAACAAACGTATTAGTCAATTGGAGGATGAATTAAGGAGAATTCAAGAAGAGCAGAGAATAATTATAGAGAAGAAAAGAAAAGATGAGGAGGAATTGGCAGTTTTAAAGGAGGAGATAAGCCGACTTAAACAGAAGGTTAAAAGTGAAAAAGAATCTTCTGCTGGTGAGAATATAATAGAGCTTTCTAAAGAGAATAATATTTTAAAAGAAAGGAATAAAGAACTTTTACGGAGAAATAGAGAATTAGAACAGCAGATAGTATATCTTAAGAATGATTTAGTTAAAAGAGATAAGGAATTAGAGGATGCAAGAAATAAGCTATATGGCGCACAGGGAAGCAATGAAGAGATCAGACAATTAAAGAAACAGCTGGAAGAAGAAAGAAAAATGTATTCTGAGAAGTTAGCAAAACTTAATGAAGAATTAGGTGCGCTTAAGAGGAGTGTAGAAACAGGGGAATATAAGAATACACAGCTTCTTATTAAAGAGAAGGATAGAGTTATAGCCTATCTTAAAGAGCAAGTTGAGGAGTTATTGAGACAAAAGAAGAAAGTGTTGCAGGATAAGAAAGACACTCTTAGTAAGCTTAGCTTGCTTAAAAAAAATATTTCTCGTCTGAAAGGAAGGCTAAGCGAGAAAGAAACAGAAATCAAGGAGCTCAAAGAGACAATCACTTCTAACAGGAAAGAATTGGCTTTGTCGTCTTTGGCTATTCCCCCTGTTGGTTCTTCTGTCACGGTGTATTTCAAGAATGGAAGAAGTATAACAGGAAAACTGGTGGATAACAAGCCAGAATATATAAGAGTGAATAGCATAGGCATTCCTATTTCCTATTTCAAGGATGAAATAAAAAAGATTGTGCTTACTGGGGATTCTATGGCGAAATAAAAATAACTCCTTTAGATGCAATAAAAGTATCTTACAAAAAATACTTGACAAATTTTTTAATTGGTGTATATAAATATATCGCCCTTTAGCTCTTTAATTGTATTTCCAAAAGGAAGGTTTATGCTAGAGTAAGTAGCATAAGCGGAGAGTGTTTTGACATATTTGGTTATCTAATAACAGGGTGATTAAAATAGAGACAAAGGAAAAGCATCCTTTGGGATGCTTTTTTTGTCTCTAAATTACCAAAGTAGTTCTTTGAAATACCCCGAAGATTAAGCCTTTGGAGGGTTTGATCCTGGCTCAGAGTGAACGCTGGCGGCGTGGATAA
>CAYXBX010000036.1:0-10759 GCA_964463445.1 uncultured Planctomycetia bacterium | reverse complement strand
GTGTTTTTGTATCTACAAAATTTTAAATTAGAAAGTAAACTTGATAGAGCAATGCATGTGGTCGTTGTTGCGAAACTGGCCGTTAGAGCCGTAAGCCGGCCCCCAGAAATGATGATACCCCAGCGTAAGCCACAGATTATCTCTTAGCTCATACTGAGTCTTAAAAGAAATTCTTCCATCGTTATCGTCATTGTATATTATCAGCACCTCGGGCTTTAGGCGTTCGTGCATGAAATCAGTGGAAACTTTCAAAGTAAGGTAATTTTCAACTTTATCCAAGAGCCCATAGGTGTAGGTATTTAAAATCTGATAGTTTCCTATTTTCTTATCATCATGGATAAACTGGGCAAATTGCAAAGAAAATACCCATTTAGTAAAAAACGTCTTATCAAACCCTAAAACATAGGTGTATTTATCAGTGCGTTCAGTGAGTTTCCTTGACCCTTGAGTACCGTAATAAGTAGGTTCGTTATGAAAATAAGCAAACTCTCCTCTTAAAGTCCAGCCCTCAAAAGGGCCAGGGTTAATAAAAGATTTATTAAAAGAAAATCCAACCATATGCATAAGTTTGTGCCGACGGGAAACCTGATAATGGCCTATAGAACCAAGTATAGGCACAAAAGAATCTGTATAAGTATAGGCTGAGGTAGAATATCCATAGAGCCAATTCAAGGTATATTCTATATCATTGCCTAACATTGACCGCCATCTTAAGCCTACACGAAAATTTTCAAATTGCTTGGGCGGACGGTATATTGTCTCTTGAGCTGTACCTCCCCAAGCAGGATTTATGTTTGTCTTAAAATTATACCAAGCATTGTTAGCTGAGAATGAAAATGGTGCATAAGCCGGAGCAGAACGCGATGCCTCAAAATCAGGAATTAGCAAAAACTGTAACGTTGAATTTACTTCCGGTGAATACTCTACCTTTATCATCCAGAGAGGTATTCTAATATCAGCAAAGTCATATAACCAGTAATAACTTAAATCAAAAGGCATAACGCGGTCTAAAAAGGGAAGCCCATCAGCCTGTCCCCAGACTACCTGCTGTTTACCAATGCGGACATCAAGATTATCAGATGTATAGTCAAGATAAAAATCTCTCAACCACTCTGTGCGCTGAGTATTGCCCATTTTTTCCTGGTTTCTGTCAAACACGGCATCATTACGAATGTCATAAGCGGCGTCGTAAAAATAACGTCCATGCACAAAGAAAGTCCAGTTATCATCTATCCTGTACTCTGTTCCAAGGTCAAAAGTATTTTTGAAGGAAGAAAGGAACTGGAGCGAATTATCATTATTGGTTTTAACCCAAACTTCTGTTTTTAAGTACCCCGCTATTTCAATGTTATCGTCTACCTGAATAGCAAATGCAGAAGAAAAAACCCCCACGATAAAACTTGCTATACATAATATAAATACCATTTTACCTAGCCATAACCTTACCATTGTCTTGTACCTCCTTTGTTTAACCACAAGCCTATGATAAACAGACTATTGACTAAATTCACCATCTTGACCTCATTAGAGCTTTAACTGAAAAATCATACTCACTTAAACCCTCATCATACCTGGTGTCTTTCATTAAAATTACTGTACGGTGGTTTGTCCTTAAATCCTTACACTCTAAAGAAACCTGGCTTGGATATTTCTTATCTCCCAAATCAGTCCAGACCCATTCTCTAAATAGAGTCTTAAAGAGCTTGCCATTTTTATCGTAATACTCCTCAAAAATATTTCCTCCAGTATCTTTGTCAATCCAGACTATTCTTTTGCTATAATACCAGTGGGGCTTTAAAGGTGTGCATTCAACTACAAAACAAGGCTTATCCTTAAATTTAACTTCGCCGGTATGTTCAAACTTATAACCAGGGAAGTTCTTACTCCCTATAAGTTTATAACTCTCATCTTCAAACCTTCGGGTAGAAACTTCTTCCACTGTAAAATCACTACCCATAAAGGCATCGTCATCTTCAGAAGCCGAAATTTTCCTCACCTTTTTTAAAGAAGGAATCCAAAGCCAGACATTCTGGTCTTTCTGGGGGTCCTGGTAAGTCCAGGTCAATACTGCTAAACCTTTTAGCTCAGTAGGATAAGTCATAACCACTAAATCTTTGTAGGAAATACCCTCCTGGCCTGCTTTTATTATCCTTTGCCTTTTCCATACTCTTTTTCTGGTAAAACCTGAAGGGTCAACATACAGGACTTCTCCGGTCTGCTGATAATCCTGGGCAAAGAGAGAATATTTGTTATGGTACTTAATACGCATAATCTCATCGGCACTCATGCCCTCTTTGGGGATATATACCTTGTAGTACTCTAATCCTTCTGCCCAAACCACTAAAGAAAAAGTAACCATAGCCAAAAACAAAAGCAACCTCCTCATGTTAACACCTCCTTAGATTTAAATAAGGCTTATGTTTACTGCAAATATCCCGTCTTTTCATTTTAACTTTTCTTCATCCTCAGCTTTAGTCTTTTATTGAATAAAAACTGCGGCTTTATCCACCAAGCAAGCACCGGAACCATAATCAGAGATGTTATCATATTCAGTATTAAAGAAAGGCATAAGGTAGCCCCCAGGCGCGCCTGAAAAAGAATCGGGGAAAAAACCCACACAAAAATCCCTGCAGAAACAATAGCACCGCTGAAAAAGACGGCTTTGCCGCTTGTTATCAGGGTATGATAAAGTATGTTTTTGTAAGTCATTCTTTTATTGCGCATTTCATCAAACAGACGGGCAAGAATATAAATGCCGTAGTTTATTCCCAAACCTTCACTTAAAGATACAAGGGGCAACATCTCAGTATTAATAGGCACACCAAGAAAACCAAAAAATGAAAATATAAGAAGGTTACTAAAAATAAGCGGCAGCAATAAGAAAATCCCTCCCACAAAAGAGCGATAGATAAAACTAACATACAGAAATATAAGAACAGAAATAAAGAGTGCGTTGGGAATAATTGTTTTTTTAATAATATCGTTTATAGCATAAAGTATTCCTATGTCTCCCCCTGCGTAGGAAAACTTTATGTTCTTAAACTTGTGTTTTTTAAAGAACTGCTCTGTTTTTTCAACCGTAAGAGAAACTGTTTTTGATTTATGGTCGCGCAAATCAAACTTGATATTGCTCATTCTCTCATCACGGCTTATTAAATGGTCGTAATCAGAAGGAAAACCGGAAATTGTATATAAAAACCAGTACTGCCCAATAATATCGTCTTGTTCGGGAATCCTAAAATACTTTCGTCTTCCGTCAAGCATAAACATATTAAGTGCCTTAATAGCATTTACTATCGAAAGGGACGACCCAATCTGAGGCACCTGATTCTGCAAATAGCTCTGGAAGGCATCTATTGCTTTAAGCTTATCCACACGAAGCAAAGAGTCGTCGGACTCAACAAGAATATAATAGGAATTTGTACCTCCAAAGTTTTTATTTATAAACGATTCCGCTTTGTTATAAGGACTATCAGGATAGAGGTAACTTGAGCCTTCAGTATTATCCCCCACGACAATGCGTTTTATGCCAAAAAGAGAGATAATTGCTACGATAATAAAACTTGCAACGAGCAAGGTCCCTGCTTTCTTGTTCAGCGAGAATACGCTTATTTTTGCAAGCAAACTATCAACCCAGCGGTGCTGCTCTTCTCTTTTTACCACAAGTATACGCGGCCGGTGCAAAAATGAAAGTAAGCAGGGAGTAAACATAAAAGAGGTAAAAAAATTGGCAAAAATTCCCAAACCTGAGGCAAAAGCCATACTCTTTATTGTCGGTAAAGGAACAAAGGTAAGAGAAAGAAAACCAAATCCGTCAGTAAGCACACAGGCAATCCCAGGCAAAAACAGATGCGCTATAGTACTGACTACCGCGTGTTTGCTTTTCATTTTAGGGTCAAGCATCTCCTCATAGTAACGCTTAAGAGTATGAACGGAATGGCTTATCCCTAAAGAAAGAACAATAAAAGGAACAAGAATGGTTGCCGGGTCAAGCCGCAGGCCTAAAAGCTTCATTGCCCCCATTCCCCATATAGTTGCCATAGAGGAATCAAGCAGAGGAAGAATCACCCCTCTTCTTGAACGAAAAGTAAGGTAAAGAATCGCTGAGATAACAAGAAGGCTCAAAACGAGAATTTTAAACATTCCCGGAAGATAAAAGTTAAGCCAGCCTTCCAGTATGGGGCGGCCGGCAATATAAATAGCTGTATTCTTGTCTTCGTATTTATCCTTCAATTCTAGAAGCGTAGAAAAGATATAAGAAGTTTTTACTTTTGATTCAAAATCAACCTGTATAAACGTTGATTTAAAATCCCTTGACACCATCTTTCCGTAGATGTTGGGGTTCATCTTTATCTTCTTCCTCAGTGCTTCCATTCCTTTCTCGGTATCAGGAGGCAATCTGAGAAGGCGCTCCACAAAGAAACCCTGCTCGTTAGCAACAACATGCTTTACATGCCGGGAAGCAAGGGAGTTTATCCGGGCGATATTTACTCCTTCAATAAGATAGAGGTCTTCCGTAAAAGAGACAAGCTTATCAAGAAAACTCCTGGTAAAAATGTCTCCCTCTTTTACAGAGAAAGCAATTGATACCTGGTTTAATCCGCCGAAAATATCTGTTAAACGCCTCTGCACTGCCATAAAAGAATGCTTCTGAGGAAGAAAATCTTCCAGATGCGTCTCCACCTTCATGTCTTTAAGTACATTTACAAAAAAAGCGGTGATGCCTATACATAAAAGAATAATATAAATACGGAAATGGATGATTTTTCGGGCAAGTCTGTACTGCCAGCTTGTTGATAACCCTTTTGGTTTCATAGTGTTATTTATATCCCAAACCACCCCTCAACAGGGCTGTTAAATAATCCTATACCGATATGTTTCGGCTGAGAATATTCCATAAATCCTTCAACCCCTAAGTTTCTTCCCCACCCACTTAACCGCATTCCCCCAAAAGGTGTCTGAGGAGAAAGCTGTGCAAATGTGTTTATCCATACTGTCCCACAGCAAGCTTCTTCTGCAAGATGATAAGCACGCTTTGTATCCTGTGTCCATATTTGTAAAACCAACCCTGTAGGGTTTTTCTCGATAATTTTTTCTGCATCAGTAGCTTTGAATTTTTTCACTAAAAGAACCGGGGCAAAAAACTCATCATATATAACATCTTTTAACTCAATAACCGTAGGTTGATAAAAATACCCTTTTTGGTTAAGGAAAGTACCTCCACAAAGAAGTTTTGCACCTTTTGTTAAAACCTCTTTTATGTGCCTGTCAACGGCTTTAAGATGTTCTTTTGAAACAATAGCTCCCATGCCAACAGTAGGGTCAAAAGGATCCCCTATTTTTATCTTTTTTACTTTTGCAACAAGTTCCTCAATGACCTCGTCATAAATATCCTCTTCAATGAGAGCAACACTTGTCCCAATACACATCTGACCTTGTTTCATAAAAGAAGAAGCCAAAAGATTATCTATAGCACTTCTCTTATCTACATCAGAAAAAATTAAGGTTAAATTAGCACCTCCAAGTTCACATATGATTTTCTTGGGGAAAGATGCAGAATAAGAAACTATTCTTTTTAGACTTTCTCTTGAGCCCGTAAAAGAAATCAAGTCAATACTACTTGATGCAAGAAATTTACCTGTTTTCTCTCCTTTTCCTGTAACTACATTTATCAATCCAGAGGGAAAATCAAGCTTATCCAGGTACCTGGCAAGCTCAAGCAAGGAAAGAGAAGCCCACTCAGAGGGCTTAATAATCACCGCATTCCCCGCGGCAAGCGCAGCAGCACAACTAAACCCAAAAATCATAAGAGGAACATTAAAAGGAAGAAAAACACCACAAACACCGTAAGGCTCATACCTTACAAAATCTATACCCGTATCAGTTTTTAACCTCTTCTCCTCAAAAGCCTCTAATAAAGAGGCGTAATAATTAAAACACTGTGCCCCTAAAGGAACATCTACAAACAAAGATTCTTTATGCGGCTTACCAATCTCTTTTGTCTCAAGTCCTGCAAGTATAGGGAGGTTATCCAGCATAACCTTAGCAATCTCCCGCAAAAGGGCCGCACGTTCTTTAAAAGAACTCTTACGCCATTTTGTCTGCGACTGTTTCGCTACCTTAACTGCCCTCTTTACCTCCTCCTCATCTGCCTCATAAAGGTAAGCAAAAGCTTCTTCTGTGGCAGGATTTACAACTTCTATTTTTTCTCCTCCCCTTCTAAATTCACCTCCCACATAATACCTATATTCTTCCATCTCCCCCTCCCATTATCGAGGGTTACCCTCGATAATTGATTGATTATGAATAAGTTACATCAACATATATCCAAAAACAGCTGTTCGGGGACAACTGTATCATCTCCATATCCATCTGCAACAAATTTAAAATAACTTTCTGGATTATTGTTAAAATAATTTAATATAAAACTTTTATCTATAACTGAAGGAAAATTCTTTTTTCCAATATAGTCCAGATAACTTGACCATTTATAATTTGATAAAAAATCAGCGACATTTCCCCGCTCTTTTTTCTTATCCTCATCTTGCGCAGACTCCATTCTTTCTGCGGGGTTCAAATGAATGTATCGAGAAAGATAAACAATGTAACTATCTCTATCAGCCAAGATACTTTTAAACGTCCCCTCAAACAATCTTCCTGTCCGTTTATATTTTTGATTAAAATACATCGCATATCCCGTCCCTACTTTTAACATAAATTTACTTATACCCTTATCCTTTAGTTGCTTAAGAAGCAAATGATAATGATTACCCATAAGAACAAAACAAATAATCTCCACAAGTTTATCCCTATCTTTACCTTTACTTGTAGGATGGATATCAGAACCAATATCCTCTGAAGCAACAGAATACTTTGATTCATAATAGCTAAAATTGGTTACCGCTACATCATCATTAAACTCGTATAAATAATGAATAAACCGGTAATAATCCTGTTTATCCAGGAAAATAGTACGTTTATCTGTACCTCGATTGTATATATGATAATAACAGTCTGTCACCAGTTTGTCTTTCCTTATCATAACCTATTCCTCACCAATCAATTATCGAGGGTAACCCTCGATAATTATTCGACAGGGGCTTGTTCCCACAATTTAAATGTACGGACAAGAATAGGGTACCACCTGCTCATCTTGGCAAAATCACCTTTTGTCTTTACTTTTCCTTGCGTAGAAGCAACAAAAGGGTCAACTTCGCGATTAAATATTTTCTTTAAAATGTTGGAGCCGCCCGTTATCACAAATTCAGCATTTTCATTAGAATCTGTGTTAATAATCTTGCCGTTATCGTAATAAAAACACACACATCTGCCAGTATCAGTATCTTTAACTGCCAGGGTACAGCTTAAACCGTACTCCCTGCCTAACTCCTGCGCTTCTTTATCGTTATTCACTAACTCCACTAGTCTCTCTATGTGTTCCTTTGCCAACAAGTTATACCTTCTGTCTTTCTCAGAATCTATCTCCTCTTTTGTATCTATTCGCTTATCGCTAACGGCTATCCGCTTAATCAAAAGATTCACTTTTGCCTGCTCTTCAAGAAGTTCAATTAAACTAAAGGTCTCTTTAAAATCCCTGCCAACACTTACCACACCGTGCCTCCCTAAAACTACTATGTTTGAATTTTCAAGCTCTCTTAATACCGGCTCTATTTCGGTAACTGTAGGTGTATCCTGAGGGACTACTTTTATACTCCCGAGATAAAACTTTGCCTCAAAAGAAAAAATGTCCAGTTTATCAAAATAATAGAAGAATGCTACAGTATAAGGAGAATGCGCATGAAGAACAACTTGTACTTTAGGAAATTTTTTATGAATTTTAAGGTGGAGGTCTTTTTCGCTAGTTATCTCTCTTTTCCCTTCTAAAACTCTACCATTCTCATCAACAAGCAAAATATCAGCTGGCATAAGCTCTCCCAAATAACAATCGTGCGACGTTATGAGAATCCCTTTATCAACCTTTAAAGAAATATTACCGCTACGTGCAGTGACAAATCCCCGCTCATTTAATTTCCTAGCCCAGTAGATTATTTTTTCTTTCTCCTTATCATACATTTTACGCCTCCTTCAAACCCATTTTATATTCAATCAACTCATCTTCTGGCTGCTCTACAAACGTAAAGTCCTCTCTAGATACAAAAACCCTCTCCCCAAAGGTAGAAGCATCTTTATCAACACCTTCTGAAAACCTTCCTTCTTCAAAGAACTTAAGCTCTACACTATGAAGTTTGCTTAAAAGAAAAACGTAGAGGCTTCCTGCCGGCGATATAAACCCATCTTCTTTTTTCCCTCTGTAAAAGATAAAAGTCCTCTTTACTTTACCTTCTCTAAAAAGGTATCCCAACATATTATCTGTACAGTAAAAATAAGGAACCTTTTCCTTATTAAGCAAAATTGAATTGTGCTTTAATCCATAAAGGTAAGGACGACATTCTGCTACTATTCCCATTTCTTCCTTCTTTAACGCATCCAGTCCCTTTTTACTTAATATTCCCCAGATAAGAACAGCTTTTTTTACATCTTTAATCTTCATTGGCCTAAAATATTAATTTGTTTAGTTACCAAATTGCTTGTTACAATATCAAAAGAAGGATACACTGCATCTATCCCTGCAGAGCCTTCTTCTAAAAACATAAACACCTCAGAAGAAGGCCTTTCTTCAATAACAATACTGCTTACATCAATATCTTTAGGATATTGAACTAACGTATAAAAAGGAATTCCAAAATATTTTGCAAGGCGCGCAAGCGCGTATGTTCCTACTTTATTAATGATATCTCCTTTTGTAGTAGCCCTATCTGCACCAGTTACCACACAATTCACCTTACCATCTTTCATTACAGATGCCGCCTGGTTATCACAGATAAGATAAGCAGGGATATTATTTTTTCTTAACTCCCAGAAAGTAAGCCGTGTTCCCTGCAGATACGGCCTCGTCTCAGAAACATAAAAAATACATTCTTTACTTAGTTTTTTTAACTCCTCATATAAATAAATAAGTTCGCCATTTATATTACAAATAGTTAAAACCTTTGCCGGATTAGGTAAAAGAGCTGCCAGCCGGCTCATGCGCCTTCTGCGTAAGAAGTCAAAGTTTGCGATAAACTTATTGACAGATTCCAGAATATCTTTAGAGCCTGAGACTTCTCTTTCCAGGAGTGCCGCAAGAAGTTCAAAATCAAAAGTAGGCCGCGTTTCTTTAAATCTTTGTGTTATTTCGGCAATAGAATAACTATCGAATAAAGCACAGCAATAGAAGAACAAAAGCACCTGCCCAAAAGCTCTGGTCTTCATAGAGCCCAAAACGTCTAAAGCTTTTTCCAAAGAATCTACTTTTATATAGCCCTCTTTAAAAGGAAGAAGGGTTTCGTCTAAAACAATAATCTTCTTACCTTCTAACTTAACAGGAAAAAGTAGGAGAGAACTATACATTTACCTTCTCAACTAAATCAAAAACAATATTAACCATTTTCTCCTGTGCTTCAAACAGCTTAAAATCAGTAAACCCTAACTCCCCGGTAATTAAGTTATCTGAAACCACTAAAACACAAGCTGCTTTCCGTTTGTAAAGGTTAGCCACGGTAACAAAAGGTGAAGTTACCATATCCACTGCAATTGCCCCTTTATCGATGTATGAGTTAACAAACTCTTTCGTCTCCCGGAACAAAGCATCTGTTGTCCACACCCCTCCGCTATGAACTTTGCCTAGAGAAGAAAAAATATCTACAAGATGTTTAGTAATCTCTTTATCAACAGAAGGCAAAAAATTATCATCTACATAGTACCGCGTTGCCCCATCTCCTCTTAAAACCTTATCGGCAACCACAAAATCACCAATAGATATATCTTCCCTTAACGCCCCACATGAACCTATCCGAATAAGAACCTCAACACCTCCGGTACAGAGAAGTTCTGTAACAAAAGCTGAATCCGGAGAATAAAAACCACCATTTCCTACAGTAATTCTTTTCCCTTTATATTCTCCAGTCCAAAAAGTGTAACCTAAAAAGGTAAAATTCTTTACAGGCTTCTCTAAATAGTCAAGACACATCTTAGCGCGCTGTGCCTGCCCACTTACCAAAGCAATTTTGCCAAAATCGCCCTCTTTAAACTGTAAGGATTTAAGTAAATCCTCTGGTCTTAAATGCACATCTCTTTGCATCATAATTTATTCTCCTCTTTTTATACCCAGATTAGCGCAGAAAAATATGTGTATAATCACAGAACTTGTGTTCATCTGTTAATCTTTGAAAATCTGTGCTATATTAAACGTACAACTCTTTATGCGAAGATGCCTTCTCAAACCGGGACATATTCTCCATATAGGACCGGAAACACAGTTTCACATAAGGATGATAAACTTTTGAATACATAATCCGCTCAACCCTTCCCGGTTTAGAATAGAACTCACGCAGAGCCCATGCACCCAGTCTTCCTATTTCTTCAAGCGAAAGGTGCTTTGTAGGCACAACAGGATGATGAAAATCCCACGTTTTTAAGTCATCAAACTTAACCCAACCCCTTTTTACATATTCCGGCCATATAGGTGCGCCGGGCATAGGTGTAAGATATTGCAAGGCACAGATATCAGGGTCAATCCTGTCCACTGCTTCAAACCGTTTCTTAATTCTATACTCATCGTCGTTCTCAAACCCCATCATCCAGGTTAAAACAGTTGCAATTCCTGCCTCTTTAAGTTTGGCAATTGTTTCTTCAACCTGCTCAACAGTTATACCTTTCC
>CAYXBX010000035.1:0-10776 GCA_964463445.1 uncultured Planctomycetia bacterium | reverse complement strand
CCAAAAAAAGTAGATAAACCCTCATCTTACTATTATCCATAAAAAAAGAGAGGCACATTCTACCTCCCTTCTCCCTAAAATTATTATTTTTAATAGCCTTAAAATATAACATATTTTATTATATTTTTCAAGGGAAAGGATTATTTTGAGAAATTGATGCCATATTCTTATGGCCAGCAAAGAAGGTCTAATTATATAAGACTATTTATATCAATAGGTTACAAGTACTTACTACTCTTTATTATCCAGCTGTTTTAAATACTTAAAATATTCTGAATCGGTAGTGAGAATAATTGTTGAGTCGTTGTCTATGGTATTTCTGTAAGTCTCAAGTGCTTTGAGAAAAGAGTAGAACTCCTCATCCCGGCTATAGGCGTCAGCGTAAATACTGGTCGCCTCTCTGTCAGCTTTTCCTTTTATTTTCTGAGACTTCTTGTAAGCTTCTGAAAGTATCAGCTTAAGCTCTCTTTCTGTTTTACCTTCAATCTCTGCCCTCACACCCCTTCCTTCAGAGCGGTATTTCTCAGCAGCCCTTTTACGTTCTGCAATCATACGGTCGTAAACTTTTCTTCTGACATTTTCAATATAATTAACCCGCTTTACTCTCACATCTATGAGTTCGATGCCGTAGCTTGGCACAAGCTCTCTGGCACGGGCAATAATCTCTTCCCTGAGTTTTTCTCTCCCTGTCGTAATCCTGTCCAATGCTCCAAATTCTCTGATTTCTTTCTTCTTCTCCTCATCCGGTATGCTTTCCAGTTCATTTATAATGCGGTTAGAAGAACGAACTATAGCAATAAGCATATGCGATGTAACAACATCTCTAACCGCAGAATCAATAATATCATCCAGGCGGGCATATGCCCCTCTTTCGTTATAAACTGACTGATAAAACTTAAGAGGGTCTTTTATTCTCCAACGTGCAGTAGTATCTACCCATATATACTTTTTGTCTTTTGTGGGGATCTGGCTGGGATAGCCATCCCACTCTAAAATCCTCTCCTCAAAATAATGAACTTTCTGGATAAAAGGAACTTTTAACTTTAATCCTGCCTCTGTAATCGGTTCACCAACGGGCTTACCGAACTGAGTAATTATTGCCTGCTGGCCTTCATATACAATATAAAAAGGGTTACCCATCATAACCACAATAAAAATAATTATAAATAAGGTTAAGGAGATATTCCTCTTATTCATCGTTCAACCTCAACAAAGGTAAAATTCCTTTCTGTTTGCTGTCTATTATATACTTTTTTCCCGCTCTTTTTAGAATTTCATTCATATTCTCTAGATACAAACGTTTACGGGTAATATCTTTTGCCTTTTGATAAGCCCCAAGCAGAAGAAGGAATCTCTCAGTGTCACCTTTGGCTCTATTTACCTTCTCTAAGGCATACCCCTCTGCTTCCTTTACCATTTTTAAAGCTTGCCCTTTAGCTTCAGGTATTCTACGGTTATAAACCTCCCAGGCCTGATTAATCATCTTTTCTTTCTC
This sequence comes from uncultured Planctomycetia bacterium, assembly GCA_964463445.1. Classification (GTDB taxonomy): domain Bacteria; phylum Omnitrophota; class Gorgyraeia; order Duberdicusellales; family 4484-171; genus CAZWON01. Next base: position 9,281 of record CAYXBX010000035.1, on the reverse strand, counting down.
CTGCTTTGCTTCGTTTACCTCATTGAACGCAGGCTGGACAGGGTCAGGAGGATTAACGTCTTGAAGTTTAACCGTAAGAATCTTAATGCCAGCCTTGTAAGAGTCTAATATTTTCTGAAGCTCCTGCTGGGCAAGAATATTTATCTCGTTGCGTTTAGTGGTTAATACTTCATTAAAAGTGTAATCTCCGACAATCTTGCGCATAACCGACTCTGATAAATCCCTTAAAGTCTTTCTTATGTTTCTTATGCGAAAAAGCACAGAGAAAGGGTCTTTCTTCTTATACTGGACAATCCATTCAACATCCAGCACATTTAAGTCTCCTGTAAGCATTAAGGATTCTTTAGAGTATGTTCTTTCGTCATAAGCCGTTCTTATCCCTGCAGACCTTGTTCTGAAACCAAACTCCTCTTTATATACATACTCTACCTTTACGGGAATATTCTTTTCAATGCCAAAGGGAAGTTTAAAATGCAAACCCGGCGAGGTAGACCTTACAAACTTGCCAAAACGCAAAACTACCCCTACCTCATTAGGCCCAACCGTATAAAAAGAAGTAACGGCAGCAAAGAAAACCAAAAATATTATCACCAGAAGAGATGGCGATACCCCTTTAAAAGAAGGAAGCTTCCTCCCTCCTCGAGGATTAATTATCTCATCAGGATCTATTGCTTTAAAGCTCATGGGAAGATGTTATAACATACTCTTTATGATGTCAAGAGATTTATAGCCTACAAAAATTTACCTGATAAATTCTCTTATTAGCCTATTAGTTTTTATAAATCTTACCCCTCTATTTTTCCAGAAAGAAAATAGCCTCTTTTTCTCCTTCTGTGAAATTTCTTTCACCGCATCCTCTACTATAAAAACAGAAAAATTGCGCTTCAGCAGACCTTCCACTGCCTCTTTTACACAATAATCTGTTGCCACGCCAAAAACATAAACTTCCTCAGGAAAAAACAAATCAAAAACTGCTGCAGTATTGGGATTAGAAAATACATTCAATGTGTTCTTTGTAATAACTATCTGCGGATAATGCCTGATTATCCTTTTTATCTCTTCGTCAGAATATACTCTTCTGTAAGAGATAATTTTGCGTCTATTAAAAAGCGTAAATGCAAGCTTCCTGTGCCCCCGGGATCCACCAACGCAATGAGGAGGAAAGTCATTAAACTCTGCATCGCACTTAACGTGCGTATCCTGGGAAGAAACAACAGGAATCTTATTCTTATTGGCAAAACTGATTAATTTCTTTATGTTGGGAATTATTTTTTCTGAGCTCTTTACGTATAAGGCTCCTTTCTTAGAAAGAAAATCAAACTGGGTGTCTATATCGAAGAAAACTATCTTCCTGGCTGTACGTGCTTTAATTGATTTTCTAACGTATCTTGCTGATTTCTTCAAACCCTCACTTATCAAGACAGGATAAACATAGGAAGCGTCTATCTTTTTTAAACCTTCCGGCAAAAGTTTTATTTTATCTATAAGTAACTTCTGTTTCTCTTTTAAAGATTTCTCTCTGCTAAGCCGCTTCCCTTTATACATAACTTTTTTAAGCAACTTCTTGCCATCAAACCCTTCTTCAAAAGTACATATATAATCTTCTTTCATCAAGCCACAGGGAGAAAATATTCTAAACACCTGTTTTTTGGAGGGAAGCGTTGTCTTTTGGGAACTTAATTTCATCACAGGAGTAAAACTCCTACTGTTCTCTTTTATTTCGACAAGTTTATAGATAACATCTGTATAAGGCAAATCAGAAGAACACCCCATGTTTGTTCCCACTCCAAAAGCATCTATAGGAGCTTTCTTTTCTATTAAATCACTGATAGCATACTCATCCAGGTTTCCTGAGGCAAGAATTATAGTATCAATTAAACCCTCTTCATCCAGCTTAAGACGAGCATATTTAGAATCGCTTATCAAATCCCCACTGTCTAACCTTATACCCAATAAATTGAACCCCATCTTTTTTAAGGCTCTGGCTACCTTTATCGCCTTTAATATCCCTTTTTTTGTGTCGTAGGTATCTACTAAGAGAATAGACTTTGTAGGAAATTGCCGCACAAAGGCAAAAAAACTATCTATCTCTCTATCAAAACTCATTACATATGAGTGAGCCATTGTCCCTACAACAGGTATCCCGTATAAATAACCAGCGTAAACATTAGAAGTCCCTCTGACGCCGGCAATATAAGAATATTTAGCGCAAGCCAATGCCGCCTCAATTCCCTGGGTTCTCCTTAAGGAAAAATCATAAACACCCCTTCCCTTTGAAGCTAAAACAATTCGCATTGCTTTAGTAGCCAGTGTAGTAGCGAGATTTATTTTATTTAAAAGAATGCTTTCTGCTATCTGTGCTTCAATAATATTGGCAGTAACTCTCATTATAGGCTCGGAGGGAAAAATAATTTCTGGCTCACTAACTGCCCATACCTCCCCTTGAAATCTGAAGTTTTCCAAATATTTCAGGAAATCAGCATCAAACATACTTAAACTCTTTAGATAATTAATCTCCCCGGGAGTAAAACGAAATCTCTCCAAGGCACTTAAAGCATCGTCGATGCCGCATGCTATATAGAACGGGCGTTTCCTTGAACGTATAAAAAGGTCAAAGGTGGCATAGGCTTCTCTTTTCTCTTTAAAATAAACCTGGGCCATTGTCAATTCATAAAGGTCTACAACAGAACTACTGTTCATCTTTATCACCAAATATGTCTTTTATGAGTTTCCTGGTAATAAAATGGGTCTTATAAACTACCTTTCCGTCTTTCATAAATATATAAGTAGGGACCCCTATTATGTTAAACTCGTCAACAAGCAGCCCCAGTCTGTCCAAAATAATATTCTCCTTAATCTTTGCAGATAGCTTAAGAAGCTGTGCTGCTTTATTAACGGTATGCTTACTCTCTCCGAGGTTAACATAATAAAGTTGAATGCTACTAAAAGACTCTAAGTCTTTGTTAATTCTTTTAAGCTCGCTTCTACAGTAAGGGCACACGCTTGTCCAGAGAAAAAGAACAGTATAAGAAGAGGTGGTTGTAAGCTGGCTATAGGTTAATGTTCTGCCGTTAAGTTTATAAAACTTATAATTATCCCAGCTAAAGGAAATAAAAAATAAAGAACTTAAAACTACTATAAAAAATCTTTTCATCTTCATAGAAGAAGCTTAAGAGTGCACACTATAAAATAAACTCCTGCTCCTAGCACAATTACCCCCAATGTTTTCCTAATAATTATAAACCAAACGCGATTCTTTGACAATCTCTTAAAAACAGCTCCCCAGGAACCAACTATAATTAACACCACTGCATACCCTAAAGAAAATGAAAACAGACAAAAAACACCATAAAACACATCCTTCTTAAACGATATAATACCAAGTATTGAACCTAAAACAGGAAAAGCACACGGAAGCATGGAAAACCCTGTAACTATTCCCAATAAAAACAGAGAAGCCAGATTTCTCTTAAGAGGATACCCCACATTAAATACAGATATATGAAACACATCAAAGAAAGACAGCCCCAACAATACAAAGAATCCCCCTAAAAGAAGATAAAGAATATAAGGGTTTATGAGCCTCTCAATAAAAATGCCCATTAATGCCGCAAGCACTCCAAAAACTACATAAGTCAGAGTAACGCCTAAAACAAATATTATGCTCAAAATAAAAGTACGATAATTAAACCTAATAGCAGCTTCCCCTATAATACTTATCGTTACAGGAAGAAGAGGCAAAGTGCAAGGAGAAAAGGCAACAAGCGCCCCCCCTAAGAAACTAAGTGGTATCCCTAAAAATGAATAAGCTCTTATAAAATTTTCTATATTAACAAGAAAGTTATCCATATCCTGTTTCTTTTCTTAGCCATTTAAGATAGTCGCCATTAATACAGTCGGTCTTTATGGCAACAATTTCAGGGACCTCATAAGAGTGGTTTCTTTTTATAGCTTTTTCTAACCTCTTATAATTTCCCGGCGTTGTTTTAATTATAAGAAGCGCTTCTTTATCTTTGTTTATACGGTTATCCCACCAGTAATAAGATGTTATTCCTTCTACTACATTAACACAGGCACATAATCTTTCTTTAAGAAGCAGCTCTGCCAAAAAATGCGCTTCCTTCTTTAAAGCAGTAACAAAAACAATCAGCGCCATTCTAACTTCCCACCTTCTTTAAAAGATTTACAAATCTCTCAGCAAACCTCTTACAAATCTCTTTGCAACGCTTATCAATTTCTTCTATAGCTACAGGGCCATAATGGTCCCCCTGCCAGTCGCCCTGGATAATCATACCATGAATAAGCATAGCCTCTAATATAGAAAGAACTGTGGTTTCGTTCCCTCCTCCCAAATTGGCGCTGGAAGAAAAAGCTCCCCCAACCTTTCCGTCAAGTTTACCATGAAAAGCAACTGTATCGTCAAAAAGCCTCTTAACCTCTGCTGCCATACTGCCGTAATAGGTAGGTGAACCCACTATTATACCGTCATACTCCAGTAAGTCTTTTGCAGAAATATCCTCCACAAACACTACCCTAACAGCAACACCCTTGTCCTTAATAAAATTTCCTATTACATGGGCCATTTCTTTAACAGTACCTGACCTTGAATAGTAAATAATCAACACCTTCACTTCTGCCTCCTTTCTATAATCTCATAGAGAACAACTTTTATTATTGTGCCATATTGTATATTTCTTAAAAAGGCAGTTCATTGTTTCTTTATATTTATTCCAACGCATATACTATTCTGAATAACTGTCTTTGTTCTTCTGCCACCACTCTTGCCATAAGTCATAATTAATACCGAAATTCTGGCCAGTTAACACGCTAAGGACTCTTGCTATCTCCTCGCGCACCATATCATAATTATCTTTCAAAGAGGAAATTAAAACTTTTAAAGCGCATCTGTTTCCTATCACACCGAGAGTATCTACTACCGATAAACGAATCTCATAATCTGCATCATCAAGAGCAGCAACCAAAGGAGAAATGCCAAATGCTCTGTATATTGCCTTAAAAAGGGCTTTGTAAAGTACTGATGGTAACACATCGAGAAAAGGTGCATCCTGGGGCGATAAATATTTATCCTCAACAATCATTCCCATAGGAGGCATTTTATACTCATGCTCTCCCTTAACTGTTGAACCATCCGCAGCTTTAAACAACACAATAGCCTTTATGGAGACTCCTGCATAGTGAAAACACCCATCAGAATATACTACTCTCAAAGCCACTCCAGCCACATTAACCTCCACAATAAGATCACTTTCCTGATGGTCTGTGGCTATCTGAAGATGAGTATATTTTTTTAAGACGTCTTGCGTCATTCTAAAAATATCCGAAAAAAACGATACGCCTTCCATCTTAACAGGAACAGTATAAACAGTATCACCCACCTTTTTGTCCCCTTCTTTATAATAAGACTCTTTTATGACAATTGCAGCTTTCTTTACATCCTTAAAGGAAAGATGCCCTTTATATTCGTCAATATTTTGAGCCGCTGCCATCAAAACTGGCAAAATATATACAGCTGGGTATAATATTAATGCCTTCGCTTTCTTTCTCATTTTACCAGCTGTCTGTTTTTCTATCGTAATAAAATCTATACAGGCTCTTTAGTGCTTTAATCCTGTAACTTCTTTCTACTCTTGCTTTACTTAATATCTTTCTCATCATATTTATTGTACGCTCATAATCTGATAAATTTATTTTATAAGGGTATCCATCCTTTCCTCCATGGGCGAAACTAAAACGTGCGGGGTCACGAAAACTTATTTTTTCTCCGTAAATTAAGTCACTGATTAAAGCAAGTGCCCTGATAGTTTTGGGGCCTATCCCTTCTGTCTCAAGCAGAGAAGTAAAATTCTCTGGCTTTTTTTCATAAGTTTTAAGAAAAATCTTGTCCAGAAAACATGGGTTCACATCGGAAAGAAGAACTTTATGGCGAAACGGCAGTTTGTTGATGCTCTGTTTTAACAAAAACAAATCTTTTGCGTTCTCCTCCGGTCTTCTACATGATAACTCCGCAACTATTCTTCTCAGCTTCTCTTTTTCTCCATCTACCATATTCATAGTAATAAAGCTTTTCTCGCTCACAATACCCCGATGAGGCTCATTGGTAAAATCCACTGAGTCAAGGCAATACCAGTGATACCTTCTTGCCCAGCGGCTACTTGTATCCATACCCTGCTGGATAACAGCCCACTTAAGTTTATCTGTAAAGACAAAAGTATGGTGATAGAGATTAAAACCATCCTGCAAAGCACAGTTGTCAACTTTTGCTGCAAGCCTGGAAGCTGATACTAAACTATCGGTGTTCTTTGACAGCTGGTTACCAAGGTTTCTTATCTCTTGAGGAGTTTTGCGAGAAGTTGCCCCTTTACCTCCGCACACATATATACCGCAACTCCTTAAATCTCTAAAAGCTTCTTTAATGGCTCCGCAAACCGTAGTGGTGAGTCCCGAAGAATGCCAGTCAAAACCCAATACACAGCCGAAACACTGAAACCAAAAGGGGTCAGATATACGCTCTAAGAAAAAATCATTGCCAAATTCAGCAACGATATATTCACAGATACAGCGGGCAAGCTTCCTCATTCTCTCAAAAAGCCAGCGAGGGGCCCTACCATAATGAAGAGGCAAATCAATACTTCCTGCTTTATACATGCTAATCTTCTTTAAAATATACTGTTTATTTTACTATAGGTAAAAACATTAGTAAATAGCGTATAGCGGTTAGCGATTAGTTAAAGTCACAATGTCACCATGACACAAAGTCACCCGTGCAGAGAAGAATACTCATCTGACGAGAAAAAAAGATGCAGAAAGATATTAACATATTTGCAACTGGTGACCTTGTGACCTGGTGACTTGGTAACTTTTTCCTGTATGACGCGAGGCGAAGCCGAGCATATGACTACTGTATGACTACTGTATGACCATGTATGACGCAAGCACAGCGGGCAGTATGACGGCCATAAGGCCATATGACATGGAGCGAAGCGACACATATGACGCTCACAAAGAATAGATTTTCTAAAGAAGAATTCTTTTTGTTTGCTGTAACCTCGAAGATTATCGCAGGAGATTTGAAGAAAATTCTCTACTAAACGCTATGCGCTACCGCTATAGGCTATTAATGCGCCCGGCAGGAGTTCCTTCGATTCGCTTTGCTCACTCAGGACAAGCTCACTGTTTCTGGCTTCGCCAGAAGGTTCTTATCCTGCCGTATTATCTGTGATAATCTGTGAACATATTATACCTCTATTTTCAATATTCTCTATCTGCGTCAATCTGTGTTAACCAAGTGCGCCCGGCAGGAGTCGAACCCGCAACCTCTTGGTCCGTAGCCAAGCGCTCTATCCAGTTGAGCTACGGGCGCTAAATTACTTATAACTTACAGCAGATAGCGTATGGTTTAATACTTCGAATAAAAGAGAAAATGATTTTATCACTCACAAAGAGAGATATCAAGAAGAATAATCCTGCTTTTAAAAAGGAAAGGAGAACTGTTGTTACTTAAGAAATTTCTCCTTCTAATTCCAACGAATTGCTATTGGAATACTGTTGGAAAGCACCCTCTTCTTGGGGAACAACCTCTGCTACGCCAAAATATACATTAGGCTCATTAGGATTAAGAGTTACCTGTTTTAACAAAGCCATAGCAATAACATCTGCTGAGAGGTGTTCCTTAGAGTTGCTGAATACACGAAAAACTTTTTCTACCACAAAAGCTCCTCCCTCTAAAAAACTAACAACCTACCTTAACTATAACCCCCCGTGAAGAAATCAAATTATAACATCCCGCTATCTGCTGGTCAATACAAAAATTAAAGAGTGCTTAACCATTAAAAGAATAATCTATCCTCTTTGGCTAAAGCGACTTTCTTATCTCCCAATACATCGTTACATTGCCTGCATACGTATTCATAAAGATACCCGTCAGGAAGAACTAAAAGCAATCTTTCTAAGACAGGCATCGAAGCCTTACAGTTATTACAATAAAGGTGAGTGGCAACCAAATCTTTGTATTGATGGTTAGGTGTTGTATAATAATTCATTGCTGCTAAAAATTAGAAAGGAAGTAACTATTTTATTGACTCTCTTATCCGTTTAAATTCCAAGTGGTTATCTTCAAAAACCTTCCATATGCGAGGATCAAACCTTTCCTTTTCCTTCCTCATTACTTCAACTGCCTCTTCGTGTGTTAAAGCCTTTCTGTAAGAACGGTCTGAAGTTAAAGCATCATATATATCAGCAAGGGACACAATCCTTGCAGAAAGTGGTATTTCTTCTCCCTTCAACCCTTCTGGATATCCTTTGCCGTCAAAACGCTCATGGTGGTAAAGAATAACGCTTTCTACCAGCTTAAGGTATTGATTGCTTCCTTTATCTTTTAAGAGAGGGGTTAACATTTCAACACCCAGAAGGGGATGTTGCTGTATTATTTTCCATTCCGCATCGGTCAACTCATGAGGCTTAAGAAGAATTTCATTGGGGGTACGCCACTTTCCTACATCATGAAGCATACTAGCGTAACTTACATCATTAATATACTTCTCATCAATGTAATCCTTAAAGTAATCAACCTCTCTTAATTTCTGAGCAATAAAACGGGTATAGGCCGATATCCTATGAATATGACCTGCTGTCTCAACATTACCAACCTCCTCTGCTCTAAGTGCAAAGACTTCCATTATCCCTTTATACAATGCCTCTCTTTTTTTCTCTGCCTCCTTAATGGTTGTTATATCAATAAAAGAAGCCATAACCCAGAAAGTATCTTCCTTTTTTACCTCTAAAAGAGAAAACAAAGACTGCACATATAAAGTATCACGATTTTTTTTCTTTACCATCAGTTCTCCTAACCAGCTTTTTTTGTCCTTAAGCGCTTCTATAATCTTCTTGCAATCATCAATATTTTCTAATAACTCTTCTAAACGACGTCCAACAATCTCATTTTCGCTATCATACCCCCACATTTTCACCATAGAAGGATTAACATAAGTTATGCGATAATTCGAATCAAACATACACACGCCATTAAGAGAAGACTTAATTGCCATGTCTTTCAAGAATGACTCCTCATCCTTTGTGACTTCACTTATACGAAGATGCTTCTCTAAAGCATCCTTAATGGATTTATTTAAAACCGCAGGGCTAAGATGCCCCTTAACAAGATAATCGCTGGCACCTGCTTTCATCATTGAAACTGCTACCTCTTCATTGCCACTTCCTGTAACAATTATTATAGGAACGTTAACGCCTCTTGCACGAATGTG
>CAYXBX010000034.1:0-10822 GCA_964463445.1 uncultured Planctomycetia bacterium | reverse complement strand
CTTTGTGAGCTGAGTAATATAAAAAGAAGAGTAGGTATCCAGCTTTTAAACAATGTAAGGGTTGGAGATTATGTTATGGTGCATGCTGGTTTTGCTATTGAAAAGGTTGACCCTGATGCCGCTAGGGATACTTTAAAGGTACTGGAGGAGTACGAAAATGCTTTACGAGAAAGCACTGCGCAGCAAAAAGAACGTAGAAGCTCTCATAGAAAGGATATCCCAGCTTAAGGTAGGCCGCCGAAAAATCATGGAGGTATGTGGCACTCATACATATGCTTTCTTTCGTTTTGGGCTGAGAAAATTGTTGTCTTGTTACGTTGATTTTATTTCTGGGCCGGGTTGTCCTGTCTGTATTACTACCGATAGTTACATAAAGAAGGCGCTTATTCTGGCAGAGGACAAAAAAAATGTTATTGCTACTTTTGGCGACCTCTTGCGTGTGCGTACTCGCAGCGGCTCCTTGGAAGATATGCGGGCAAAAGGAGCAGATATTCGTATGGTTTATTCTCCTCTCGACGCGTTTTTAATTGCTAAAAAAAACAAAAGGAAACGAATTATCTTTTTAAGCGTAGGATTTGAAACTACCGCTCCTCTCATTGCCGCTACCATCAAACAGGCAAAATCAGAGAAAGTTGATAATTATTTCATTCTTTGCGGTAATCGTCTTATTCCGCCGGCAATGAGGACACTTTGTGAGGATAAAGATATAAGAATTGATGGTTTTATATGCCCTGGGCATGTTTCTGCAATTATTGGAGTCCGTCCTTATAGAGATATTGCAAGAAAGTACAAAAAAGGGTGTGTGGTATGCGGGTTTGAGCCTGTGGATATTGTATGGTCTTTATATTTGCTTCTTAAGCAGATAAAGGAAAAAACTCCGAAAGTAGAGAACACTTACACAAGGGTAGTGAAAACAGGCGGCAACAGACGTGCCCAAGAGTTACTAAAAGAAATTTTTTATGTGGATGATGCTTCCTGGCGTGGGCTGGGAGTCATTAAAAAGAGCGGATTGTTTTTACACAAGAAATTTAGCCAGTTCGATGCAGAGAAGCTTGTAACAAAAAATGTAGAGGAGTCTTCTCTGCCTAAAGGGTGCCGTTGTGGCGAGGTTATTAAAGGTAAGATAAAACCCTATGAGTGTTCCCAATTTGGTAAGAGATGTTCTCCCAATTCTCCTTTAGGGCCTTGTATGGTTTCTTTTGAGGGGGCATGCAGAATTTATTTTGAATATGGAAGGGGAATTTGATAAAATAAAACGTAATTTCTGTATGATTTATTGTCATAAGGAGGTAAAACATGGATGAAATTTTAGAAATTTTAGAAGGCAACGCCAGGATTACAGCGGAGGGGTTGGCAAAGCTGGTTCACCGCAGGCCGCAAGAGGTTAAACGCGCTATCAAACAGTACGAGAAAAAAGGAATAATTGTAAAATATAAGGCAATGATTAATAAAGAGAAGCTGCGTTCTGAAAGGCCGGTGATTGCCCTTATTGAGGTAAAGGTTACTCCTCAGAAAGACGTGGGATTTGATGATATTGCTCAGCGTATATATCGTTTTCCTGAGGTTAAGAGTTGTTATCTGCTTTCAGGGACTTATGATCTTCTTCTAGTAGTAGAGGGGAAAGATATCCATACAGTGGCCAGTTTCGTAGCAGAAAAATTAGCTCCTCTAAGCAGTGTAAAAGGAACAGTTTCGCATTTTATGCTTAAGAAGTATAAGGAGGATGGCGTGGTTTTAGTGAAAGAGGAGCGTAATAAGCGTTTAGCTATAACTTATTAATCAATATAATATGATTTCTAAGCGTGTACAAAAGATTCCCCCTTCCGGGATAAGGGCGTTTTTTGACCTTGTTCTGGGAATGCCTGAAGTTATTTCCTTGGGGGTTGGAGAACCAGATTTTGTTACCCCTTGGCGCATAAGAGAAAAAGCAGTTACTGCCCTGGAGGAGGGGTATACTTCTTATACTTCCAATAAGGGGCTTAAGGTTTTACGTTACAACATAAGCAGCTATTTAAAAAGAAGGTATTCTCTTAAATATGACCCCGAGGAGGAAATTCTCATTACTGTGGGGGTAAGTGAGGGGCTGGATTTGGCTTTAAGGGCTATTATCAACCCCCGTGATTTAGTTATTGTGGTGAGCCCTCATTATGTGGCTTATCCTGCTTTAGCAGAACTTGCGGGAGCAAAAGTTGTTTATTTAGAAACCTCTTTTGAAAGCAATTTTAAGATAGACCCTGCTAAGCTCAGTAAACTTATGAAACTAAACCCCAAGGCGATTATTTTAAATTACCCCGCTAATCCCACAGGGGTTACGTATTCTAAAAAGGAGCTTGAACACATAAGCCGGATAATTGGAAGGAAAGACACGGTTGTTATTACAGATGAAATCTATCATGACTTAACTTACGAGGGTATACATACGCCTTTTTCTTCTTTAGGGAAGATGAAGAAAAAAACAATACTGCTTAACGGCTTCTCAAAGGGGCATGCAATGACGGGTTTTAGAATTGGATTTGCCTGCGGTCCAAAAGATATTATTGGAGCAATGGCAAAAATTCATTCTTTTTGCATGCTTTGTGCGCCTATTGTTTCCCAGCTAGCAGCAATCGAGGCTTTGCGTTCTCACAATGAAGTAGCTTCTATGCGTAGAGAATATAAGAGGAGGCGCGATTTTATAGTTAAGGAGCTTAATCGCATAGGTCTTACTACACCCAAACCAGAAGGAGCTTTTTATTGTTTCCCTTCAATAGATAAAACAGGCTTTAACTCTTTGGATTTTGCCAAAAAGTTGCTTACCGAAGAGAAAGTGGCAGTGGTTCCGGGTGAGGCTTTTGGTAAGGCTTATAATAAGTTTGTGCGGATATCTTATGCCAATACACTGGAGAATCTGCAAGAGGCAGTGGTGCGCATGGAGAGGTTTATTAAAAACAGATGTTGATTCATAGAAAGATAAAGATTGGCAGAAAGACTTTAGAAGCAGTGTGTTTCTCTCTTTCTTCTAAAAACTTAATCGTGATAAGAGGTAAACACGGATATATTATGTGTGGATATATTAATCTAAAGGCGGCAGAAATGTTTAAAGACGTAGCAGTCAAAGTAACTGGTGTGTCAAGTATAAAAGATGTACTGAAAGCAAAAGTCAATAGCTCAACATCATCTGCCAAAAGATTAGGGATTTATAAAAACCAGCCCATAAAAGATGTGCTTAAGATTATTGCCTAAGGGTATACCTTTCTTTTTATCCTTCCAAATCTTTATAAGTATGTATATGTGTGCGGATGCACGCGGCGTTGAATCTTTGGATGATGTGGTTAACAGCTATAGAGAAGTTACCTCTTTCTACCAGGAAAAATTACGTCAAAACCCCCAGGATATAGACTTACGCATAAAACTCGCTCGTTTTTATTACCAGTTCAACGATTTTCAGAAGGTAATATCTCTTCTTAAGAACACCTCTTCTTTAGAGGCAAAGGTTATACTCGCAAAAGCATATGTTCGTTTTAAAGAGTATGACCTTGCTATGGAGATTTTCGAAGAGATAGATAATCTTACTGACAGCAAGAAGAGCGCAATTAAAGACTCCGAGTATTTTTATCTCTGGGGAGAGGTGTTGGAAAAAAAGAATATGTTTAATGAAGCCGTTAAAAAGTATAAAAAAGTTACTGGTTCTTTTAAGGAAAAAGCAGAAGCACGGATCAAAGAAATAAAGCTAAAAACAGCAGATACTACACCCCTTTATGTTAAAAACCTTCTATCTTCTGCTAAGGGATTTCTGAAAAAGATGTCTCAAGAGGCTGCTTTTATTTATCTTGTAGATGAAGAGTATAAAGTTACTCCTGAAAATACTACTACTTCAACCATTCATGTTATAGAGGGTGTTTTAAAAGAAAGAGGCAAAGAAATTGCTGAAGTAGAGATTGGGTATGATTCTACTTATGAGAGAGTCGAGCTTGTTCTTGCCCGTACAATAACTAAGGAAGGAAGAGTTATTGCTGTAGGAAAAGAGAATATACGGGATGTAAGTAAATACTTAAACTACCCTCTTTACAGCAATGCAAGAGCATTTATAATCTCTATGCCATCTGTGGATGTAGGAAGCATCATTGAATATAAAGTAAAAATTTACTCGTCTAGAATGGTTAATAAGGATGATTTTAGCTTTGTGTATCGTTTAAGAGAAAAGTATCCTATCTTTAATGCCCGGTTTAGATTGGTAGTCCCTAAGGGAAGAGATGCGCATTTTAAGTATTTCCATGAGAAGAAAGCACAGCCTCATTCGCTAAAGCCTAAGATTATAGAGGGTAGAGAAGATAAGATTTATTCTTGGGAGTTTAAGCACATTGAGCCTATTATCCCTGAATACAACATGCCTCCTTTGCCCGAAGTTAATCCAGCCATTGCTATTTCTAGTTTCTCCTCATGGAGTGAGGTATACCATTGGTGGCATAAGCTTTTTATTGATAAACTTACTTTGGGAGAGGAGGCAAAGAAACTAGTGGATGGGATAATAAGCAATACCAGTGATGATTTGGAAAAAGCAAAGCGTATTTATGAGTTTTGTGCAAAGAATATCCGTTACGTAGCAGTAGAGTATGGGCAAAGCGGCTATGAGCCGCATCCTGCCAATGATGTGTTCTTGAATCGCTATGGAGACTGCAAGGACCAGGCAATTCTTTTAATAGCAATGTTGCGTTACGCTAACCTTAAAGCATACCCCGTTCTTATTCCTACAAGAGGCGTGTATCCCATAAGCAGAGATTTTCCTTCAATTAATTTTAATCACGCCATATGCGTTCTAGATTATAAGGGCGAACTCATCTTCATGGACCCCACTTCAGAGACAGCCTCATTTGGCGATTTGCCCCTTGCTGACCAGAAAAGAGAAGTAATGGTCTTTAAGGATAAAAATGCCGAGATAGTATCTACTCCTCAGAGAGAAGACAACGCCGTTATTTACAAAACAACTGTTAAGTTAGACAGAAAGGAGAACGGGATAATAGAGAGAGAGGTAACAACCAGAGGTTTCTACACCGCTGGGTACCGCTGGTACCTTAAGCATACTCATCCAGATAAGATTAAGGAAGATATTCAGAGGAAAATGATAGAGATATCATCTTCTTCCAAGCTTTTGGACTATGAAATCAAATATGCCGATAGTTTTGATAAGCCACCCATCTTATACTACCGCTTTATCTCCAAGCATATTCTTAGTCCTGCAGGGAAACTGCGTGTTGTTTCTGTTGTTGATGATATAGACCTTGATGATAATCTTATTGGAAAAGATAAGCGAAATTTCCCTATTTATTTTAATGGAATATACACGAAGGTTTCTACGGTTAAAATCATCTTACCTTCTAATATGAGGATAAAATATATGCCAGAAGGTGAAAAACTTTCAACCCCGCATTTTTCTTTTAGCGCCGTTTACAAAATTGAAGATAATATCATTACTATTAAGCGGTCCTTTAAAATAAAGAAGCGTTTTGTTTATGAAGATGAGTATCCAGAGTTTAAAAAGAAAATGGAACGCGTTTTCTTTTTCTTAAGAGAAAAGATTATTTTAGAAGAGATATGAGAGATAAACACGATGATTTTGAAATAAGTTTTTATGAAGAGCTGATTAAAAGAAACCCTAATTTTGTTCAGGCGCTTTCGTGTTTGGGAGATATTTACACTAAAAGAGGATTATACAAGGAGGGGCTTAAAGTTGATGAGAAGCTGGTAAGATTACGTCCAGATGACCCAATAGTGCATTATAATTTAGCCTGTAGCCTTTCTTTGGTAGGCGATATCGAAAGGGCATTTAAACATTTACGTTACGCAGTCCTTTTAGGATACGAAGATTTAGATTACATCTTAAAGGACCCTGATTTGAAGAACGTATGTAAGGATCCTCGTTTCAACAACTTTTTTGATAAGCTTAAGAAAATAAAAACCTTCTGAGTTTTTAAATCACTCATTTAGCTTATAAGATGAGAAAGACCACAGTTAAAAAGAGAAAGTACATCCGTATAAACAGTGTGCTTGCGGTAGAGTTCTATCTTACTGATAAATTTGGCAGGCGCCTTACTCCTTATTTGCAGGGTTTTACCAACAATATTGGAAAAGGAGGGATATGTCTGGTAGCTAACGACTTATGGTGGGGGCTTGCAGATAAGTTGAAAGAGGGGGAGCGTATTGCTTTTCAGATAGAAGTTCCTTTTAGGAAGGACACTGTACTTAATTATGGAAGGATTATCTGGAAGAGCCCAGAAGAAAAGAAGGGATTCTTACAGTACAGAATGGGTGTTGAATTTGAACCTTCTGCTTTGTACACGAGCCTTTTCTTATACGCTTTGATTAAGAGGCTCATTCCCTATATGGTTAGTATTATTATGGTTGGGCTGACTATTTTTGCTTTTAATGCATGGATGGAAGAGGAGGCGTTAAGAAGAGAAAACCAAAAACTTTTAATCTCCTATCATAGGCTTTTAGGGGAGAGAGACAATCTATACAGCAACATAGAGAAACAAAAAGAGTTTGTTGTCTTTTTGGATAAAAGAAAGGAAGAGCTGGCCAAAAAAATTACTCAATTAAAAGAGCAGCTTGTTTTCTGGCAGAAAAAATACAATGAAGCTGTTGGTAAAGAGGAAGGAGAGAGTCTATTACATTTGAAGAATACCATAGATAAACTTAAGCAAAATATTAAAGCTTTAGAGTCAGAAAATATTGTTTTAAAACGTCAGCTGACGCAGAGCAAAACATTAACATCGTTGTTGAATATCACTTTGGATAAAAAGAACGAGGAGTTTTCCAGAATGAGCACCAAGGTTGTTGAGGGAATGTACAACTGGATAAAGAACAGACAGGATTTACATACTGGCTTGGTATTAAGTTATGAAGGAGACAAATTATTAAATAAAGCAGCTTTCAGCTATGATGAAGCTTTGGCAGCAATTATTTTTACTATCCACAGAGATTTCTTAAGGGCGCGTATGATTCTTGATTTTTATCTGGAAAAAGTAAGGGCGCATGAGCCTATTTATAATGCTTATTATACTGATGGAGGAGTTTATGAATATGTTGTTCACTCAGGTGTTAATGCCTGGGTAGGGCTGGCAGCGCTTTACTATATGAAATATGCAGGCGGTGAAAGATATATGGATTTAGTGCGCCATGTATCCGATTTTCTTATAAAAATGATGGATGACGAAGGGGGAATAAAAGGAGGGCCAGGAAAGAAATGGTATTCTACAGAACACAATTTAGACGCTTATGCTTTTTTCCGCCTTTTCTACGAGTTATCCAGAAAAGAAGAATACTTCAATATAAGCAAAAAGATAGCGCAATGGCTTGATAGGTATGCCTATACACATTTTCCTCTTCCTGTTAACCGAGGCAAAGGAGATGCTACCATTGCTACTGATACATATGCTTGGTCCGTTACTGCTTTAGGCCCCCAAGAGCTTATTAAGTTGGGCATGGATGCTGATGAAATAATTGATTTTGCACTGAAAAATTGCGTTGTAAAAACAGTATTTAAATCCAGAGGCAAAGAAATTAATGTAGAAGGGTTTGATTTTGCCCGCGCACGTAACATAGGCAGGGGCGGTGTTGTTTCATGTGAGTGGACAGCACAAATGATTTTGGCTTTTGAGATTATGGCTGATTATTATAAAGATAAAAACCCTGTCAAGTTCAAATATTATCTTAACAAGGCCCTTTTCTATGCAAAGGAGCTTGAGAAGATGATTATTATTTCTCCTTCGCCCATTGGGAAGGCCAATCCCACTTTGCCCTATGCATCATCTTCTTATGTTGATACAGGACACGGTTGGCGTACACCAAAAGGAGACAGGGTAGGCTCTCTTTCTGCAACCGCTTATTTTCTTATTGCTTATTACGGAGTGAATCCATTAAGGGCCTCTACCCTTACTATATCCTTAAAAGATATTTATGAAGAAAGAAGTAGTTTTTCTTACACAAAAGCTGATTAGAATAGATTCTCAGAATCCTCCTGGTAACGAGAAAAAGATTGCTTTATTTATCAAGAGCTACTTAAAGAAGATTGACGTAGATTGTAAAATATATGAGTTTAAAGAGCGCAGGCCAAACGTTGTAGTCCATCTTAAGTCTGTAAACAAAAAGAAGAAGATTCTTTTTACTCCCCATCTTGATACAGTTCCTATAACCGGAAAATGGCGTTATCCTCCCTTAGGAGGGGTTATAGTTAAAAAACGGCTATATGGAAGGGGTGCTACTGATTGTAAAAGCAATGTGGGTGTTTCTCTTGCGGTAATTAAAGAGTTAAAAACAAAATTTTCTCCTTTAAAGAACATCGATGTTCTTTTTGCTTTTACCAGTGATGAAGAAACAGGAAGCCGGTGGGGTATAAAGCCTCTTCTTAATAAATTAAGAAATGTAGATTATGGAGTAGTTTTAGATAGTGATGAATTTGAGGTTATTGTTGCCCAAAAGGGTCTTCTCCACCTTAGAGTCGAAGTTTTTGGCAGAGAGGCACATGGTGCTTTTCCAGAAAGAGGAATAAATGCCATTGAGAATTCTATACGTGCTTTAGCATATATTTTGGATAGAAACATACCTTATACTAAACCACACCGTTTACTTAAACATCCAACTATTAACATAGGAAAGTTTGAAGGGGGCAGTAAGGTAAATATTGTTGCTGGGTATGCCTATTTTGATATGGATATTCGTTTTATACCACCTTTGACAAAAAACCAGATAGTAAATTATCTTAAAAGAGTTTTTGATAGGTATATTAAAAGATACAGGATAAAGATACTTGCTCATCAGGCGCCTATAGAGATAGATAGCAGGTGTTCAGCAATAAATGTTCTTAAAAAGACTCTAGAAGAACATAAGTTACCTCTCAAACTTAGGCCATGCTTTGGCGCCACAGTGATTAATTTCTTAAAAGATAAAGGCATTGATGCCTTTGGCTTTGGCTTTGGCTCAAGAGGATGTGCTCATACAAAAAATGAGTATGTCAATATAGATAATCTTGTAAAGGGTGTAGATGTATTAAAAGATTATATCATTTCTCTTGACCAATACCTTAAGAAACTCTAAGGAAGATTCTCTAGCCTTATTAACTTTTCTTCAATATTCTCTTGCGCGAAGAGTAGAATTTCAAAATAAGCTAGGATATCTCAACAGCATTGGCGGTTGCGATGTATATTATTGCGGTAAATATGCCTATGTTTGTGTGTGTCTGATTAGAATTTCTGATTTCTCTGTTATTGAGAAAGTAATTATAAAGCGAGAGGTAAAATTTCCTTACATAAGCGGCTATTTTTGCTTTCGAGAAGGCCCGCTCCTTTTAGAAGCGTTAGATAGGCTTAATAGTAAACCTGACTGTTTGCTTGTTGATGGGAATGGAGTTCTTCATCCTCGTGGTATGGGTTTGGCCAGCTTCGTAGGAATATTTGTGAGAATACCTACCATTGGTTGTGCAAAAAGCCTTCTTTTAGGAGATTATAGAAGGCCTGCTCCTCTTAAAGGAGGTTTTTCCTACATAAAACTAAAGAAAAAAGTCGTTGGCATTGCATTAAGAACAAAAAATAACGTAAAGGAGATTTTTGTTTCTGTGGGTTGGGGAGTTAATATCTTAAGGGCAAAAGATATTGTTTTAGGATTAAGTAAATATCGCATACCTGAGCCCATTCGCTTAGCACATTATTTTGCCAGTATGGCAGTACATAAAAAAGTATAGTCAGAATTGCGCAATTTCTTCCTAGATTCTGGACTTCTGACATCCACATCCCCTTTAATAGGCGGTTGAAAATTACCTTCCTAATATGTTATATCTTAATGGTATTTTTATATCTAAAAGAGGGTCTTATTTATTATAGGAGGGTGGTATGTTTTTCTTCTTATTCTACAAAGGCAAAAGTTTAGGGAATTTTAGAGGATTTTTAGCCTTTTTTCTTTGTTTGGCCAATGTGTTGTTATTTTCTCCGTTGGTAAATGCGCAGAATATTTCCCTGGACAGTATTCCTAAGCCAGGGGAATTTATTTTCTTAAGCCGCAGCTTTAATCCGCCTATTTTGAAGGGTATTCAGTTTTATCCTAATGATCCGTTGCGTTTTGATTTTATTGTGGATAAAGGCGATGCCGACTTAAGCGAAGAAGAGTTAAGGCAGCAGATTTCCAAGCTCATCAGATACTTTCTTGCCTCTTTAACATTACCAGAAAACGAAGTGTGGGTTAATCTTTCTCCTTACGAAGAAGACGATATTGCCCCCCAAATACTTACTCTTACAGAGATGGGCAAGGACTTATTAGCAGAGGATTATAAATTAAAACAGTTGTTTTCTTCCCTGACTTATCCTGATACCCCTTTGGGGAAGAAATTCTGGGAAAATGTATATGAAAAGGCCTACCAGCTTTACGGAACAACAAAGATTCCTGTAAATACCTTTAATAAAGTTTGGATTGTTCCTGATAAAGCTACAGTTTATGAGAGTAGAGACAGAGTGGTTCTTGGTGATACCCATTTGAAAGTTATGATGGAGGAGGATTACCTGGCTTTTAATAAACATAGAGTTCTACCTAAAGCAAAACTGGCATCTTTCCACAAAAAGGATGCAGAAAAACTTAACAATCTCTCATCAGAAGTAGCTAAAAAAATAATTTTGCCTTCGGTTGAGAAGGATGTAAATTATGGAAAAAATTTTGCACTGTTACGGCAAATTTACAGTTCTTTTGTTTTAGCAAAGTGGTTTAAGCAAAAACTCAAAGAAAGTATTTTAAATAAAGTATATTCGGATAAGAAAAAGATAAAAGGAGTTGAGGTAAAGAATCCCCAGATAAAAGAAGT
>CAYXBX010000033.1:0-10845 GCA_964463445.1 uncultured Planctomycetia bacterium | reverse complement strand
GACGGTCAAATAGAATAGAGAAATAACTAAATAAGTCTTTTAAGATTGCCTGTGCTGCCAGGCCAACTGCCACGCCGCCGATACCTAAGCCGGCAATTACGGTAGATATTTTAAACCCTAAGTTGTCAAGGAAGAAAACAACAGCAAGACCCCATACTAAGAACTTAATGACCTTTAATATCCCATTCATACTCCGTTCCAAAGACAGATTTTTCTCTCGTTTTCTAAGGTAGATATAGAAAGCGTAGGAGGTAAGACTATTTATAAGACGCACAGTAAATATCGTCAGCAGCGCTATCCCTAAAACATCGATTGATTTCTTCAGAGAAGGCTTGAGAGTTAAGTTGTTGATGCTTATATAGAAAGCGCCAAAATACATTATTGGTATTGCCGTCTTCTGGATGAAATTCACAATGAAATCATCGAGTGTTGTTTTTGTTTTTTCTGCCCATTTCTTAAAACGGTGCAATATCACTATAGTAAATATTTTAATCACTGTAATTAATACAAGAAACAATACTATAGATATAATGTAAGAAAGTACAGTGTTAGAAGCATACGTTTTATTTAACAGTTCATTCATCTTTATCACTCCTTCCTGGTTAGGTTTAAAGCTTATTGTAACTGGTATAAAACAAAAGTAAAGACTTTATTATTCTCCTATAATTTTTACTAACACTCGTTTTTTCCTTTTTCCGTCAAATTCTCCATAAAATATCTGTTCCCAGGGGCCAAAGTCCAGCTTGCCGTCTGTTATTGCAATAACTACCTCTCTTCCCATTATTGTTCGTTTAAGATGTGCATCGCATTATCCTCTCCATTATTGTGTTTGTATTGGTTTACAGGCTCATGGGGGGCAAGCTTCTCAAGCCATTCCTCAAAATCATGGTGTAATCCTTCTTCATCGTCGTTTATAAATATGCTAGATGTTATATGCATGGCGTTTACAAGACACAACCCCTCTTTTACTCCGCTCTTTTCCACCAGTTTCTCAATTGTAGGTGTTATGTTAATATACGCACGGCGTGTTTTTGTATTAAACAAAAGGTATTCAGTTAAAACCTTCATAGTGCGTCAAAGATTGGCTATGAATTCTTTAATAGATGATATATATTTATCCTGAGAATCGATGAAAGCTGTGTTGTGCCCTCCTATTATATCTACAAATATTTTAGGTTGTAGTGCATTTTCATATAATTTTCTTGCTAAATCATAAGGAACAATTTCATCATTTTTTGAATGTATAAACAGTTTTTTTGCTTTAACTTTCTTTATTTTGCTCATGGAATCGAAGATATTAGAGAAGAAAAAACGAGGAATAAAAGGGTATATTTTTCTTGCCATATCTTTCCCGCTGCTAAAAGCGCCTTCCAGTATTATACCCTTAATTCTATTTCTTGAAGCTACATCTATAGCTACAGCTGTACCAAGAGATTCCCCATAGATTATTATCTTATCGGGAGGTGTGTGTTTTTCTTGAATGAGATAGTCATAGAAAGTTTGCGCATCGCTGTATACTTTTCTTTCTGAAGGATGCCCTTCGCTCTTGCCATACCCACGGTAATCTACCAGGAATACATTAGTTTTACAGTCAAGAAGCATCTTCAATTTTTCCAGACGATGAGATATATTTCCCCCATTGCCATGTAAGAACAAAATGGTATAAGTTGTACTCTCAGATGGTACAAACCAGCCGTTTAATCTTATGTTATCTGCGGTTGTTACATAGACATCTTCAAAAGAAATACCTATATCGTGAGGATAAGATTCTATATTCTTGGCAGGGAAGAACACACTCTTGCTTTCTATATACTTTATATAGAGAGCAATTAAGACAATTGCAAAAGCTATAGATAAAAACACTCTTAACACTGTCTTTCAGTTTCTAGGCTAATTCCAAGAGGTTATTTATCCCAAAGTCTAAACCTGTTTCCCAAAATCCTTCTTCTGTTTTTCTTGACCAGATAACCCGTGCTTTTATGGTTACCGGTTCTTTTAAGAAGGGAATAATCATAACAATCTTTACTTTTCCTTTTGGGGTAAAAGGGCAGTCAGAGAATGCGCATGCTCCTCGTGATGACAGGTTCTTTATTATCAATGGCTTATGTAGAGAGCCATTGATAATTAAATTAGCACTACCATTTACAATAAACCTTTTATATTCTCTTCTATGAAAGGATGGTTTGTATGTTTCCTTCATGTCTGAATTCCAATATATCATTTACCATTATGTCCTTAGAAGAAACAGTTCCTCCCTTTGCTTCGATGGTATAATAGGCGTATTTGCAATAAACCATTCGCCAGGCGCCAAGAGCATCTACTATTCTTATGACCTTTCTGTTGATATCAAGGAATATTATATCAATAGGGAATCTCATAAAACATGTATGTATAGAAGAAGTTCTATAGAATATTAGAGCTTCATCATTCGTTATTGTTTTTTTAAACATAAGCCCTCTTAATTTCAAAAAAAAGCTTTTCGCTTCATAAGCTTTACTAAATACTATTTTATTATTCCTTCTGTTTACAATGGTTACAATCATTATTTAGATAGCAATATTTTTTTTATATCTTCTGGTATGGACCGGGATTTGAAATTGTTACCCACACATACCCATGTGGTTTTAGCAATTAGTATAGTTATGTTGTCTTTTTTTATCTCCTGGATAAATTTTAACGATGCTCGCCGTATGTCTTCTATATGAGTGTATATCCTTATAATGTCCTGGTAGTATGCGGGTGCTTTGTAATTTACTTCTAGGTTAGCAACAACGAAGAGAATCCCTTTCTTAGAAAGTTCTTTTAAGTTAATATCCTTATGATAGCAGAATTCTGTTCTTGCTTCTTCTAAGTGTTTTAAATAGTTGGCGTAGTAAACTACTCCGCCGCAGTCAGTATCATGATAATATATTCTTTTCTCTATATAAAACTTATTCATCTAACAATTGTAATATTTGCTTTTGCCAATTTTTTTTTCGCAGATAATTCTTAAGCTTATCGTAATCAGAAGGAGATATTTTAATAAACTTTATGCCAACTAAGAAAGGGCGTTTGTCTGGATAGTTATCTTTTAACCAGGCTACTTTGCCTGTTGCAATAATGGGTTTGACCATTTCTTTTAAATTTATCCATAGCTGAAGAACAGTGCCTTTCTCTAATTGCTGGTTAGTGGGTAGGGCAATCCCCCCTTCACTTATATTCTTACTTAAAGAGGTGCCGTGACCTGCAGGAGGTTCTATAATCCTGAACCACACTTTTATAGTGTCGCCTACTCTTATGTATTTTCGTTTATTTTCCATCTAACCTTTGATAATTTTTTTGCGGTGTTCTTTTAATAATTTGTACTCCAAAGCATCTATAAGAGCATTATAGGAAGCCTCGATTATATTTTCAGAGACTCCAATAGTGGTCCAGCTTTCCTTTTCGTCTTGAGACTCTATAAATACTCTTACCTTTGCTGCTGTTCCACTTTTCTCATCTAACACTCTCACTTTAAAATCAGTAAGATGCATTTCTTTAAGTTTAGGATAAAATTTTTCTAAGGCCTTTCTTAAAGCATTATCCAAAGCATTTACAGGACCATCTCCTTCAGAGGCTGTGTGCTCAAGGTTACCAGAAATTCTTATTTTTACAGTAGCCTCTGAAATAAGTACTCCATCGTTTCTTTTTTCTACAATTACACGGAAACCCTCTACATCAAACAACTTTCTATACCGTTTAAATTCTTTCTCTAATATAAGTTTAAAAGAAGCATCTGCAACCTCAAATTGATACCCTTCTTTTTCTAACTGTTGCAATGTAGCGTGGATTTTTTTTGCCCGGGATGATTTCTTATCCATAGAAAGCTGTAGCTCTTTAGCTTTTGCCACAAGAGATGATTTTCCTGCGAGTTCTGAGATGAGAAATCTGCGTTTATTGCCTACAAGCTCAGGGTTTATATGTTCGTAACTCTGGGGATTTTTTAATACAGCATCAATATGAATTCCTCCTTTGTGGGCAAAAGCACTTTTCCCTACAAAGGGATGATTATCCCGGTGAGCCATATTGCTTATTTCACTTATAATATGGGATAGTTCTGTCAGGTTTTTTAATTGCTCTGAAGGGATAACTTTATATCCCATCTTTAACTGGAGTATTCCTATTATAGGGATAAGGTCTGCATTTCCACATCGTTCCCCATATCCATTAATGGTTCCCTGGATATGATTACAGCCGTTTTCTACAGAGATAATAGAGTTTGCAATGCTCAACCCTAAGTCATTGTGGCAGTGTATACCGAAGAACTCTAAACCGAGCTCTTCTTTAACCGCATTTATAATTGTCTTTACTTCCCAGGGTAGAGTTCCGCCGTTAGTATCACAGAACACAATCAGTTCGCAACCTCCCTCTATAGCAGCTTTTAGAGTTTTTAATGCATATTTCTTGTTGTTTTTATAGCCGTCAAAGAAATGTTCAGCATCATAGAAAACACACCGGTTGTGTTTTCTTAAGAATCTTATGCTATCGTGGATAATACGAAGATTGTCCTCTGGGCTTATTCTTAAAACCTCTTTTACATGCAGATCCCACGTTTTTCCAAATATAGTTACATACTCTGTTTCTGCTTTAAGAAGTGCACGAAGGTTCTTATCGCGAGAAGCAGAGCTAGCGGGATGGGCAGTCGAGCCGAAGGGTACAAGTTTCGAATTCTTTAGAGAGTTCCTTTTAAAATATTCGAACAGCTCTTTGTCTTTTGGGTTGGAATATGGCCATCCTCCTTCAATAAAATGTATCCCAAGATGGTCAAGTTTCTTTGCAATATTAATTTTATCCTGTAAAGAATAAGAGATACCTTCGGTTTGTGAACCGTCTCTTAAGGTAGTGTCGTATATAAATATTTTTTTCATAATCCTTCTCCTTTTAGATAGCCTTCATCGATTAGCCGGTTACGGTATAGTTTTTCCAAAGATTCTTGCATTGATTGCATACCCACTCCTTTACCCATCTGAATCATAGAAGGGATTTGCTTCCAATCTCCTTCTCTTACTATTCTTCTTACTGCCGGCGTTACTATTAGTATTTCCGATGCCAATACAAGCCCTTTGCTGTCTATTCGGGGGAGGAGATCTTGAGCAATCACGCCCTTTAGTATAAGAGAGAGTCTTTTAAGAATATGACTTTGCATGTCAGCAGGAAAAAAAGACGTTACCCTGTCCAGTGCTTGAGACACATTTCCTGCATGTATAGATGTCAGGACCAATGCTCCCGTTTCAGCGGCAGTAATGGCAGTTTCCATAGTTTCCATATCGAGGATTTCTCCGATTACAAGAACATCAGGATTCTGACGAAGGGCATTTTTAGCAGCATTATAAAAAGATAGAGTATCTCTTCCAATTTCTCTTTGTTTGATAAAGGCTTTATTGTTTACGTGGATATATTCGATAGGGTCTTCGACACAGACTATTATTGCATCTCTTTTGTTATTAATATATTCTACCATAGCTGCCAGTGTTGTAGTTTTACCTGAACCTGTTCTTCCCGAGATTAGTATAAGTCCCTTATCGTTATCGAGGAGCGATTCGGCAGCGTTGGGTAGTCCTAATTGCAGAGGGGAACGTATATTAGCAGGGATGATTCTGAAAACCCCTTCTATTTTTCCTTTCTGAACGTGCAGGTTTACTCTAAATCTTATGCCTTTATGGGATGTGAAAATAAAATTTATCTCTTTTGTAGTAATAAATTTTTTATATCTGTCTTCGTCAAGGATGCTTAGTAGTAAACATTTCAAGGTGTATTCGTCAAAAGGAACGCCTTTTTCTACTACTAATTTTCCAACTTTTTTTACAACAGGAGGATAATCTACAATAAAGTGAATATCCATAACATTTTCTGTTATGTTGATTGTCTCTAGCACCTTATTGATATCAATCCTTTCTAGGAATGAATGTATCTTCTTAGCGTCTTCTTCGTTTATATCTTTTATCTTTACGCCTATTAAGTAATTCATTTTTTCTTCTTCGGACAGTGTTATTCTAACCACTTTTCCCATAAAAACCACATACTCCTCACTTGAGATGAACATTTTAATTCTCAAATTGGAGTTTATATCTATTTTTTCCTGGGAATAAAAACTTAAGCCATCCTGGCTTATGTCTCTTACAGGCACGGCTATAGGGATATCGAATGCTCCCCCGGGTAGCATTTTCTCATATTGTATGGATAGTCTTAGGTGTGCTCTTAAATTTTTTCTTTTTTCTTTTACTTCTTTATTCTTATTTTCTTTTAGCATTTTTTCTCCTTCTTTTTTTATTCTCAAGATTAAAGGCTTTATGTAAAGCTTTTACTGCTTTTTTACCCATTTTCTTTTTTACTACACATGATATACTTATCTCAGATGTAGAAATCATCTCAATATTTATCTTATTCTCTGCTAAGGCTTTGAAACATTTTGCCGCTACTCCAGAGTGTGTTTTCATTCCCACTCCCACAATGGATACTTTGGCAATATTTTCGTCTGCTAATACTTCTTTTGCACCGATGTTTTTAGCTATCATATTGGATATTTTTATTGTTTTCTGTAGAGATGATTTAGGCACGGTAAAAGAAATATCTGTTATCCGTTCATGGCTTACGTTTTGAACAATCATATCCACGTTAATTCCTCCTGAAGATAGTTTTGTAAATATGCGAGCAGCTACACCTGGTTTGTCAGGGACATTGCAAATGGTAACTTTCGCTTCATTTTCTAATAGAGTAACTCCTCTTACAACTGGTTCTTCTATATGGGGTGTTTTCTTCATAATAACTGTTCCCTCCTTCTTTGTAAAGCTGCTTCTTACATGTAACGGTATATTAAATTTTTTTGCTACTTCCACTGCCCGTGTTTGCATTACCTGAGCGCCGCGAGATGCAAGCTCAAGCATTTCATCAAATGTTATATATTTTATCATTCTCGCTTGAGGCACTATGCGGGGGTCTGCTGTGTAGACTCCTTTTACATCGGTGTATATTTCGCAACGCTGTGCCCCTACGGCTACAGCTAATGCCACAGCACTTAAATCCGAACCTCCTCTTCCCAAAGTAGTTATTTCCAAGGCTGTACTTATTCCCTGGAAGCCAGCAATAATAATAACGTTTCTTTTCTTTAGTTCCTTTTTTATACGGGCGGTCTCAATCTTCAGGATTTTTGCCTTTGTGTGATAGGTATCAGTAATTATCCCTACCTGGGGTCCTGTAAATGATATTGCCTCTATTCCTCTTTTGTGCAAAGCCATAGCAAGAAGAGCTCCTGAGACCTGTTCACCTGTAGAAATCAGCATATCCATTTCCCGTTCTGATGGATGAGGGTTTATGCACTTAGCTAATTTAATTAAGTTATCTGTGGTGTTCCCCATTGCGGAGACAACAACAAGAATGCGGTAGTTTTTGCGGACATACTCGGCAATGCGTGACGCTACCTTGTTAATTTTATCTACATCCGCAACAGATGTACCTCCAAATTTGAGCACATAAACTTTATTTTTCATCTTTAATAAGCTTTTTTCTCAATATATTTATTACCTCGGCAAATATAAATAAAGCAAGAATTATAAGGACGATAGAGATAAGGAGGAGTATGTATTGAGTTTCTCTAAAGTATTTCAAGCTTTGGATATAGAGAGCAAATACAGTAGTAGTTAGCATAAAGATTGCAGCAAGAAGAACGAGCGTAAATGGTTTGCTTTTAGCAAGGAGCCAGGAGGTGATTACAAATAAAGCAAGCGCAGCAACAAGTTGGTTAGAGGCGCCAAAAGTTGGCCATATAGTGCGCCATTTGCCTCCCCAGGAAAGGTATCCGGCCAGTATTATTATACAGGCGGTGGAAATTAAACGATTTCTTATTTTGGTTATTTCTTCAAAGATATAACGCGTAATGCGTGTGGCTGTATCAAGAGTAGTGAGAATAAAAGCATTTAGGATAATTACGCCTGTTATGGGCCCTAGATTTTTTAGGAGAGGCTTTGTAATTTCTCCAAAGCCTTTGCTAAAGGCAACTATGGGGCCGGAAGTCTTCATAATCTCTTTAAAGGCAGAAAAGCTCTCTATGCCTGCACTTACGCATAAAAGTGCAAGAAACGCCAGGATTCCTTCAAGTATCATTGCCCCGTAGCCTATACGTTTTGCGAATTTCTGGCTGGGAAGCTGTTTTGAGGTAGTTCCCGATGCAATAAGACAGTGAAACCCCGATATTGCGCCACATGCTACTGTTACAAAAAGCATAGGCCATAAGGAAGAGGGATTCGTTCTAGAGAAATGCAGCAAAGGGGCATTTATTCTTGGATGCGATACGATTATACTTAAGAATCCCACGGCTATTCCAAAAAACAGTAAATATGCACTGAGATAGTCGCGCGGTTGTAAGAGTATATTTACTGGTGTAATAGAAGCAATAAAGGCATATGCAAGAAGAACAATAAGCCAGAAATTAAGCGAATTTTTTTCAAGATTTAAAGGAAAAAGATATCCTGCTATAATTAAAGCTACAAGAAGAGTTAATCCAGTAATTGTAGCAACAACTTGGTTGGTTTTTAATTTATAAATAAGAACTCCTACAAGCATTGCTACAGGTATAAGCCCTAATGAAGGTATAATAACCCTGGTGTCAGTTACTAAAGTCTTTGCGCATAGATAGGCAAAAACGGCAACTACTAAGATTAGAGCAAAGAAGACAAATACAGAGAAAATGTACTTCGCTCGTATGGAAATGGTCTCCCCTGCAATTTCTGCAATAGAGCGGCCTTTGTTCTTTACTGATATTACAAGGCTAGAGAAATCGTGCAGGCCACCAAGAAAAATACTTCCTAAGATTATCCATAGTAAAGTCGGTCCCCACCCCCATATGCTTACAGCAATTACTGGCCCCACAATGGGAGCAGCTCCTGCAATACTTGAGAAATGGTGTCCAAAAAGGATAAGCCAGTTTTTGGCAGGGATAAAATCTACACCATCATATTGAGTAAACGCAGGAGTCTTTTCTTCTGGATTTATATCAAGGCGTTTCTGAACAAAACGTGCATAGAAAAAATATCCCAGGAAAAAACATCCAAATCCTGCTATAGTTATAGCTAATGAGTTCATTATATTTATGGGGTTATCTCTTTTAAAAAGTATTTAAGCAGGGCTGGTCCGCTATCAAAATATAGATTACTATTTTGGGCTTCTAATTCTGAATAAGTAGTTATTGCATCTTTTTCTATGCCTTCACCTGCCATTAGAAAAGGAACTGGTTCTTGAGTATGTGTTCTTTTTGATACGGGCGTAGGGTGGTCGGGTGTAATAAGTATACGAAAGTGGGTGTCTCTTAGACCTTCTACTATAGGACCAACCACCATTTTATCTATCCTCTCTATACATGTTATTTTCATTCGCAGGTCATTATTGTGGCCGGCTTCATCTGTGGCTTCAATATGGACGAAGACAAAATCATCTTTTTCCAGTGCTTTAAGAGCGGCTTTTGCTTTTCCAAGATAGTTTGTATCGTAGTAACCAGTAGCTCCTTCAACTTCAATCACTTCAAGTCCTATGGTTTTACCAATTCCTTTAATAAGGTCTACGGCTGATATAACGGCCCCTCTTAAGTTAAATTTCTCATGAAAACTTTCCATTGCTGGTTTTCTGCCTGCTCCCCATAGCCATATCATATTGGCAGGATTTTCTTTTAGGTCAATTCTTACTTTATTGATTTCATGGTTTTGAAGAAGTTCTTTTGATTTGTTCATAAGTTCGATAATAATTTCTCTATTAGCTCCTTTAGGAAAATTTTTGTTTATGTTTTTGCCCATAATATCATGAGGCGCAAAATACTTAAGTTTATCCAGACCAAGTTTTGCCCCTTCTTTATACACCATAAGATTACGGTAGCTTTTTCCTTTATAGAATTTTATGTTGGGGGTTGATAAGTGTTCGTTCAGGAACTCGATAATAATTTCGGCTTCTTTGTCCGTAATATGTCCCGCACTGTAGTCAAATAGAATATCATCGGTTTGTGTTATCAGGTTACATCTGAAGGCTACATCTTCTTCGGCTAAGTCTATCCCTAAGTTTGCTGCTTCCAGTGGGCCTCTTCCTGTATAGTATTTTTCTGGCTCATAACCTAAAAGGGAAAGATTGGCTATGTCGCTGGAAGGTGTAAAGCCGCTGGGTACAGTCTTCACCCTGCCTACCATACCACTTTGGGCTAAAGAGTCCATAAACGGCGTCTGAGCCACTTCAAGAGGAGTTTTTTCTCCTAGTGATTCGATAGGGTAATCGCTTGCCCCGTCAGGGACTATTAAGATATACTTCATACTTTTCTCTCTTTAATATAAGAAAATGTTTTAGAGAGACCAACAAGAGCTTTTTATTATTGGGTAATACTTTTTTCTGTCTTGGCTAAGGGAGTTTTCTCTATTGATACTTCCCCTAATTCTACCGATTTAACGGTGTTATCTTTTAAAGTTACAATCTTATCGTCCAGCTGTTCTATTTTAGATATAACTGCGTCAGATATCGCCTTCCACTTGCTTAGTTCTTTTTTTAGCCCATTTAAACGCATAGATAGCTCTTGTTGGTTTATCTTATTTAGTTCGATATTCTTCTCAAGAAGGGCAAGATTTGCGGTATAGTTTCTTAGTTCCGAATTTAAATTGCTTAGAGTGCTCTTCAGATAGGCAATTTCATCCACCAGAGAAAGCTCTTTTTGCTTTAGATTTGAAAATTTTATTTCCTGGTTTTTTATTGTTATCCAACCCATTGTAGTTGTAAAAGTTACCATAATAAAGAGTAAGACAATAAGCAGTATGCTTACGTTTTCTTTCTTCATCATTCACCTCCTTTTATCAATATTTT
>CAYXBX010000032.1:0-10885 GCA_964463445.1 uncultured Planctomycetia bacterium | reverse complement strand
TAATCCAAGGCATCATCTTACGTAACTTAGCGCCTATTTTCTCAATAAGATGTTCTTTCTCCTGTTTACGAAGAGCACTAAACACAACGCGGTTAGCTTTATTTTCCAGAATCCACTCTCTAGCAAATTCTCCTGACTGAATGTCAGCAAGAATCTTCTTCATCTCTTTCTTTGTCTCCTCTGTAATAATGCGTTTCCCCCTTGTTAAATCTCCGTATTCAGCTGTATCGCTGATAACACAACGCATACCTGCTATACCTTTGGAGTATATTAAATCTGTAATAAGCTTTAATTCATGGCAACACTCAAAGTAGGCAGTTTCTGGCTGGTAACCTGCCTCTACAAGCGTCTCAAATCCTTTCTGGATTAACTTTGTTACCCCCCCGCAAAGAACTACCTGTTCTCCAAAAAGGTCAGTCTCAGTCTCCTCCCTAAAAGTAGTTTCAATAACTCCTGCGCGTGTACCTCCTATTCCTTTTGCATAGGCTAAAGCAATTTTTTTTGCATTGCCTGTCGCATTCTGATAAACTGCCACAAGGCAGGGAACACCTTTCTTCTCCGCGTACATTTCTCTTACCAGTGTCCCTGGTCCCTTAGGAGCAACCATGTAAACATCAATATCCGAAGGAGGAACAATCTGATTAAAATGAATGTTAAAACCATGGGAAAAGCCGATTGCCTTTCCCTTCTTAAGGTTGGGAAGAATATACTTTTCGTAAACTAACGGCTGAACTGTATCCTGGGTAAGGATGTGAATTATATCTGCTTTTTTCGCTGCCTCTGCAGCATCCACAGGGGTAAAACCGTCTTTTCTTGCCTGATTATAGTTAACAGTGCCTTTAAGCTCTGCAACAATAACCTTTATTTTGGAATCCCTTAAGTTAAGAGCGTGGGCTCTGCCCTGTGCTCCATAGCCAACAATCGCTATGGTTTTTTTCTTCAGGATATCCAGACTCACCTCTTTATCATAATAAATCTTCGCCATTTATACCTCCTCTTTAATAAGAACCATTTACTTTGCTATTGCTATTTTTCCGGTGCGAACAAGCTCTTTTATGCCTACTTTCTTTACCTCCTTCAGGATGTGCTCTAAATCGCTATGCTGTGTGCAAACCTCAAGAATAGTGTAATCCTTTGTTTTGTGTGCAACTTTAACGGAATATGTTTTCACCAATTTATCAACTATTGATTTTGTGGCTTTTTTATTGGAAATCTTAACCAATAGAAGCTCTCTGTCAATATAATCCTTGCGGGTAAAGTCAACAACAGTAATAACATCAATAAGCTTATGAAGCTGTTTTTTTATCTGCTCCAACACGCGCTCATCCTGGGCATTAACAACAATAGTCATACAGGAAATCGTAGGGTCCTGAGTCTCGCCAACTGCTAATGAATCGATATTATACCCACGTGCACTAAAAAGAGAGGCGATACGCGCCAGTACACCAAACTTATTCTCTACTAAAGCCTGGATAGTATGTCTCATAACAACTCCTTATGCCATTCCTCCTATCATACGGTTAATTGCCTCTCCTGCAGGAACCATAGGAAACACATTCTCCTCTTCCTCTACCCAGAAATCGGCAATAACCGGACCTTTATGGGAAAGTATTTCTTTAACTGCCTTCTTAACCTCACTTGCCTTCTTTACTCTTAACCCCTTAACTCCGTACCCTTGAGCAATCTTTATAAAATCAGGATTCTTTAAAGGAGTACCTGAGTATCTGCGGTTATAAAATAACTCCTGCCACTGACGTACCATCCCTAAATAATGGTTATTTAAAATAATAACTTTTACCCCAATGTTATAAGTACTTACCGTTGCCAGTTCCTGTATGTTCATTTGAATAGAACCATCTCCGGCAATATCCAAAACAACTGCATTAGGGTTACCCACTTTCGCCCCTATAGCAGCAGGAAATCCATACCCCATCGTCCCCAAACCACCACTTGACAGAAAATGACGGGGAAAATCTATCTTGTAAAACTGCGCTGCCCACATCTGATTCTGCCCCACCTCTGTAGCTACAATCGCCTTACCCTTAGTCTGCAAATACAGTTCTTCTACCACATACTGGGGTTTTATTGTAGCAGTACTCTTCTTATATCTTAAGGGGTGCTTCTTCTTAAGCTCTTTTACCCTCCTAAGCCAATCCTCTATATTTGGAATCTTTCTATCATCTATTTCCTCTATAAGCTGGCCTAAAATATTCCTAACATCACCAACAATAGGAACATCAACCTTGATATTTTTACTAATAGAAGTAGGGTCAATATCAATATGAATTATCTTTGCAGAGGGAGCGAAAGCATCGAGTCTGCCTGTAACACGGTCATCAAAACGGCATCCTACAGAGATAAGCAAATCACTCTCTGTAATCGCTGTATTGGCATACACGGTTCCGTGCATACCCGGCATACCTAAAGAAAGAACGTGTGTTGCAGGAAAAGCGCCTAAACCCATTAAAGTTGTGGCTACAGGTATATTGAGTTTTTCTGCAAAATGACGCAGCTCGTTTGCGCCTCCAGAAATAACAACTCCTCCCCCAGCGATAATTATAGGCCTCTTTGCATTATAGATAAATTTAAGTGCTTTCTTAATCTGACCAGGATGGCCAAAATAAGTAGGTCGATAACTGCGTAAAGAAATATCCTGAGGATATTTAAATTCTGTCTCGTGTAGTTGAACATCGACAGGAATATCAACCAATACTGGTCCCGGCCTACCTGTCCGCGCTAAATAAAAAGCTTCTTTAATCGTAGGAGCTAAATCTTTTACATCTTTCACAAGATAGTTATGTTTCGTTATAGAACGGGTTATGCCTGTAACATCTGCCTCCTGAAAAGCATCGTTGCCAATCAATGATGTTTTAACCTGTCCTGTAAAAGCCACGATAGGAATCGAATCCATATAGGCAGTTGCAATTCCTGTGGTAAGATTAGTGGCCCCCGGCCCACTAGTAGCAATACAGACTCCTGTTTTTCCTGTGGAACGGGCATAACCATCAGCAGCATGGGCAGCAGCCTGCTCATGACGGGTTAAAATAAACTTTATAGGGGTATCATAGAGAAAATCAAAAATAGGAAGTACTGCTCCTCCCGGATAACCAAACATTACCTTTACTTTTTCCTTTAAAAGACTCTCTACAAAAATCTTTGCACCCTTCATATTATAACTTTCCTCCTGATTGTAGGTATTGTATCACTTTCTTTATGTCAACCATAATTAAAACACAAAACTTCAGTCTTTAAATACTGCTCCCTTGGAAGCTGAGCTAACCATCTGGGAATAACGGTAAAGGTAACCTGCCTTTACCTTAAGAGGCATCAATCTCATTTTCTTCTTTCTACGAGAAATCTCTTCCTTAGATATTAACACTTCTATCTTTCTTTTAGGGATGTCAATAGAAATTTTATCGCCATCTTTTAGATAGGCAATTAAACCTCCTCTTTTTGCTTCAGGAGATATGTGCCCAATACATGGACCACGAGTTCCACCAGAGAACCTTCCGTCTGTAATCAAAGCTACGTACTTATGTAACCCCATACCCACAATAGCACTGGTAGGAGAAAGCATCTCTCTCATTCCCGGCCCTCCACAGGGCCCTTCATATCTTATCACTACAACATCGCCTTTTCTTACCTTACCCCTTATTATTGCCTTCATGGCTTCTTCTTCAGCATTAAAAACACGGGCACGTCCCGTAAATTTAAGCATATCATCATCAACTGCAGACTGCTTAACTACGCATCCTTCTTCCGCTAAATTACCATAGAGAACAGCAATGCCACCTTGCTTATGATAAGGTTTGTTCTTAGGCCTTATGATATCATTATCAAATATTTGAGCATGCCTGGCTATTTCTTTTATGCTCTTGCCACAAACAGTAATACTATCCTCTATATCATTAACTAACCTCTTTAATACGGCAGGTATTCCTCCCGCAACGTCCAGATCCTCCATAAAATAATCTCCGCCAGGACGTAAATTGGAAATATGAGGAGTAACTCTGCTTATACGGTCAAAATCTTTTAGGCTCAAATCCACCTCTGCCTCATTAGCAATAGCCATAAGATGAAGGACTGTATTGGTAGAACCCCCTAATGCCATATCAACCCTTATTGCATTCTTCAAAGCTGCCTTGTTTACAATATCCCGCGCCTTTATATTCTTTTCCACCAGCCTCACAATCCTCTGGCCACTTTCATAAGCAATTCTTTGTTTGCGTGCTAAAACAGCAGGCGTTGCTGCACAATAAGGTAAAGATAAACCCATTGCCTCTGTTAAACACGCCATAGTATTGGCGGTATAAAGGCCCTGACAAGAACCACAAGAGGGACACGCCTCCATCTCTAAGAACTGTCTTTCTTTTTCTGTAATCACTCCTGCCTTAGACCTTCCCACTGCCTCAAAAGTATCTCTAACCAAAGAAAGTCTTTTTCTTCCCATATGGCCTGCTAACATAGGCCCGGCGGTAACCACAATCGTAGGAATATTTATCCTCAATGCCCCCATAATCATTCCTGGGGTAATCTTATCGCAATTAGTAAGAAGAACTAAACCGTCTAAAGCATGAGCAGAGGCAATACTTTCAATAATATCAGCTATCAACTCTCTTGAAGGTAAAGATTGTTTCATACCGGCATGTCCCATCGCTATACCATCACATATGCCCGGCACCCCAAAAACAAAAGGAGTACCACCCCCATTCTCTATACCTCTCTCAACATAACGCTCTAAGATGCGCATATTGGTATGGCCAGGAATAAGGTCTGTGAAAGAGGAAGCAATACCAATAAAAGGACGCCTCATGTGAGAATGACTTATCCCTGTTCCATACAGCAGAGCACGATTAGGCATCCTTTCCAGACCCTTCTTCACTTTATCTGACTGCATAAAGCCTCCTCTTGACACTTTTCTTTTTCCAATAAAACTATCTGGCTAGTCCGCCCCTTCCAGAGAACCCAAATCCTTTTCTTCTTTGAGAAAATCCTCTCTCTTCTTTTCTACAACAACAGGCTTAATGTATTTATCAACCAAAGGCTTTGTATCTTTAATGTTCAACTGGTCAAAAAGAAAAGCAAACTCCTCCTCTAATACTTGCGATATCTTGTTTCGTAGCTCACGCGGCAAAGAATAAATCTCTCTTTTAAAAGGCCCCAACGCTTTTTTCCTTGTTTTATAGATAAACTGGTCATCGGTCTGGTCTGGTTTTCTCTCGTTACTACAATTTGCATGTAACCATCCGTAAATCTTCTCCTTCAAGGGCAAAGGCAAATAATCGTAAACTATATTCTGAAACTGCGTAGCTAAATGTATCTCTGCACACCCTACTTCTGGAAAACGATGGAAAGCATCATTGGGTAAAGTTGAGGCTCCATGCTGAACAGCTCCTGCCATACCGAATTCTTTACGTGAAATCTCTGAAAGTTCTCTTAAGGTATCGAAATCTATCTTAACTTTAGCAATAGACCCATCGGGTAAAACTACTCCTCCATGAGTAGTTCCTGTTTGAATACTTATCTTGGAAATCCCTTCTAACCCGTTAATCTGGGAAATATAACCTTTCATAAATGCGCGCAGTTCCTGGGGCGTAGAATTTTTTCCTCCTACTTCACCAATTTCTCCTCCAATAGAGACCTCAATACCCTCTGGCTGCAATTCTCTTATGAACTTAGTAAAAAAAGCACATACCTCATAATTAAGCCTCTGTTGCTCATCAATTGTAGATTTAGATAAATCGACTAATGTTGACGAATCAATATCAATGTTGTAAAAACCTGCTTCTATAGCTTCACTTATCAAGTCTTTAAGCTGGCTTAATTCCTTATCTCTATCGGAAAGAAAATTCTTTGCCTTTAATTGGAAATGGTCTCCCTGGATAAACACCGGCCCCTTATAACCCTCCTTTATAGCTGCAAGAAGAATACATGATGTATACTCAACAGGCCTCTGGGATGTATAACCTATCTCACTTTTAGCAATCTCAAAAATAAACGCACCAGCATTTATCCTATTTGCTACCCTAAATACTGCCCGTGCCAAGTCATAAGTAAGGGTACGTAGATTCATTGCCGGAACCGTAAAATGTGTCAAATCTTCTTTTGCCCGGGAAACATAAAGTGTATGAATAGAAGATGGCATAACCCCAAACTTAACAGCCGCCTCATAAGCTACCCAATAGCACAACCTTTTAAGGTGAAAAGAGTTACTTAAGATTATAGTGTCCATGAGGTTATCTGCCATTTTTTCTTTAAAAAGCTGATTGTCTTTAATATTAATCTTACCCTTCTCTAAAGCAATAATATCGTTATTGAACAACTCGTACTCATCGCGGTAAATCATCAGAACCTCCTTAGGGTTAAATTATTCCTCTAAAAACAAGTGGAATATTATACACCAAAATTATAATTATGTAAGGATTTTTATAAGTTTGTAATATTCTTCTAATCTCTCCAGTTTTTTAGGCTTAACAGCAACTTCAAGAGGCACTGTGACCAATTGGTAGTCTTTTATCCCCACACACACACCTGTATTACCATTAAGCATACACTCAAGCGCATACTTGCCCAGCCTTGCCGCCATTATTCTGTCTAAAGCAGTGGGCCGGCCGCCTCTCTGAATATGCCCTAACACTGCTACCCTTGTCTCCAAGTTGGTTCTTCTTGTAATAACATCGGCGATATCGCGAGCATGAGCTTTTCCTTCTGCAACAATAATAATCCAGCTGATTTTCCCTTTACTCGAACCCTCTTTCATCTCTTTACACATTACATCAATATCAAATTCCTTCTCGGGCAGAAGTACTTCTTCGCACCCTCCTGCTAAAGCAATATTAAGGGCAAGATACCCACACTCTCTTCCCATAACTTCAACCACAAATATCCTCTCTAAACTCATTGCTGTATCTCTTATCTTATCCAAAGCATCTAAAGCGACATTTAAAGCAGTATCTGCGCCAATTGTTAAGTCCACTCCGTTTACATCATTATCAATTGTAGCAGGCACTCCTACAACCTTTATACCGTATTTACTAGCTAGAATATGTGCTGCTGTTAAAGAACCGTTGCCGCCTATAACAATTAGACCGTCTATTTTGTTTTTCTTAACTGTATCCGCTGCTTTTTCCTGTCCTGCTTCCATATAAAAACGTTTACAGCGTGCTGTCTTAAGAATAGTCCCGCCTAAATTTATTATCCCGGAGACCGAGCGCCTATCCAGTTTAACCAGCTCTCCTTCTATAAGCCCTTCATAACCCCGGTATACCCCCACAACCTCAACGTTATACATAAATGCAGTACGCACAACAGAACGGATACAGGCGTTTATGCCAGCACAATCTCTAGTAAGGATACCTATTCTTTTCATAAAAACTAATCCAGGCCGTATAAGGGCTTATCTTTAGGATAAACAACAGTATAACTTACAGTTACTTCCTTCTTTTGATGGGGTTGAAGCGTAAGTTCCCACAGCATTACACCTTTTTTATCTTTATAGTTTTCTTCTTGAGGTGAAGGTACCATTTTTACATCTTTTACAGTTATCATATCTGTTTTTGAAACAGGAACAGCATCAAAAAAATCAATTTTAACATTTTTCTCTTTAAGGTTTTCTATTATAATTCTATATGTCAGTTTCCTCACAATATTCCGTCTCTCAATCTTTCCGAAAAACATCTCTTCTTTTTTATCTTCTATCTTTTCCCTCTTAATCTTAACTTCCCTGTCTATTCCCAGATTAACCAGAAAATCCTCACCAGGTTTTTTCTCCTGAAGCACTGCCTTACCCACGTACCTTCCTTCATGATAGATTTGCAAAACCCCTGAAAGAAGTTCACTGTCGGAACTTGCTTTACATACTAAAAAAGCATAGGGAGTACCTGAAGAAACAGCGTAATGATAGATTTCGCCTTTAATTTTCTTGGAAAAGATAGGATAAGTAGACTCTTTATCCTTTGATTTTATGGTAACTTTGTGGGGTAAAGTATATTCGAAAGAAAAAGAAAGCCTTCTTCTTACTGATGAAACAAAAGAAGCTTTTTCTGGAGCAATTTTACTCTTAATTTCTTCTGCCACAGTAGATTTATCAACACTGCCAACCGCTAATGACTTTAGCCAAGCTCTACCTCCTCCTTGAGTAGCACCCTCGTTAAACTTTCTAAATTGTGGCCTTAAATATAAATATCTACTTTGAGGTTTAGGCAGGTTATGTCCTTCAAAAGGTGCGACATTCGACACAGTTAACTCTACATTATCCCAATTCTCTCCTGTCTTCTGGTAGATACGGGCAAACATAACCAGATTTATATCTTTCCCGGGCAAAACATTAATTTTATAAAGAGGTCTCCACCATGCTCTTCTTACAATATAAGATACTTCAATATTTATCTGTTGCTCTCTTTTAGAAGCAAATAGAACTTCTATAACCCTTTTTATCTTTGTTTTGCTTCCCGCAAGAGATGCTAACTGCTGACGCAAGACTTCAATATCTCTATCTAAATCCTCTATTTTCTCTTCTAATGATTGCTTCTTTGTATTTATTTCCTCATAAGAAGAACCAAGAAACTGCAGTATATTTCTTAAATCTTCTGTTTTGGGAAAATTGGTAACAATCTCTTTGGGCAGTTGTGAGTTAGAAAAGTCAATAAGAGAATTGAGAAACTGCTTCTTCTTATCCAGAACCTCTATGTTACTGTAAAGGCTCCTTTTTTCTCTCTCTAAACTCTTAATCCTTTCTTCTATATTCTTTATATTCTCCTGAGAGGGTTCTTTCAGAGGAACTGTTGTAAACTGGACACCCAGTATTTCTCCTTCCCCTTCAACCTCTGCCATAAGCGAATTTTCGTCTACATTAAATGCTGTGCTTTCAAGAAAAATTTTATTCACCCCTCTTTTAACCTTAACCAAAGCCTGACGGGTAACTTGTGCCTGGTCAGAAAAAAGCACAACTTTTTTAACAGAGCTTTTCGCTATATCCTCTGCGTATGATGATAAAAAGAGTATTAAGAAAACGCCTATAAGAACCATCGTTTTCCTCATAAACTTCCTCCTCGATTCTATAAGCCTATCTTATGTTCCCTCCTGCCAGCTAGAAAGATACCGTTGCTGAGATAAACTTAGCTTATCTATCCTGATTCCTAATGCTTCTAATTTAAGAGAAGCTACCTTCATATCAATCTCATAAGGGACAGAATATACTTTTTTCTCCAAAGAAGAATAGTTATTAACGATATATTCGCATGACAACGCCTGATTGGCAAAACTTAAATCCATAACTTCTGCAGGGTGTCCTTCAGCACAGACTAAATTAACAAGCCTTCCTTCTGCTAAAACATATATTCTTTTTAAACGCAACCCACTACGCCTGAGGGATGACTTTACTGCATATTCTGTAACCAAAGGCTTCACCTCTCTTTTTCTGACAGCAAGGGTATTTAAAGCTTTTAAATCAACTTCTACGTCAAAATGACCAGCATTAGCAAGAATGACCTTATCCTTCATAAGAAGAAAGTGTTTTTTTGTAATAACATCTTTGTCGCCTGTAGCAGTAACAAATATGTCGCCGATTCGGGCTGCCTCAACTAAAGGCATAACCCTAAAGCCATCCATTACTGCCTCAAGAGCATATAAAGGGTTAACCTCACAGACAATGACATTAGCTCCTAATCCCTGGGCACGCCGCGCAATGCCTCTACCGCACCATCCGTAGCCACATACAACAAAAGTACTCCCTGCAATCAGCTTGTTTGTAGCACGGATAATACCATCTAAAGTAGACTGCCCCGTTCCATAGCGATTATCAAACAGATGCTTGGTATAAGCATCATTAACGGCGATTATAGGATAAAGCAATCTTCTTTCCTCCTCTAAAGCCCTTAACCTTATTACTCCTGTGGTAGTTTCTTCAGTACTGCCCCAGGGAAGATGTTTTACTTTTCTGTCCTTACGTTTTACGAATTCCTTATGAATAGTAGAAACCAAGTCTGCCCCATCATCCATCGTAATATTAGGATTAATTGACAGAACAGAATAGATATGTTTATAATAAGTTTTTCTATCTTCATTATTGATAGCAAAAACAGGGATATCAAAATCATACACTAAAGATGCGGCCACATCATCCTGGGTGGATAAAGGATTTGACGCACAAAGATTTATATTTGCACCTCCCTCTTTAAGAGTAATTGCTAAGCTTGCTGTTTCTGTTGTGACATGCAAACATGCGGCTATATTAATATTTTTTAGTGGTTTTGATTTCTTGAACCTTTCTCTTATAAGCTCAAGAACAGGCATTCTCTGCAGTGCCCACTCAATACGTTTCTTGCCTTCTTTCTTAAACAACTTATTCTTTATATCATACTTCATAATTCTCCTTATATTTTAAAAAACCTTCTTAACTCTTCTTTCTTATCAGTTTTTTCCCAGCTAAAGCTTTCCTCGCTTCTTCCAAAATGTCCATAAGAAACGGTTGCCTTATAAATTGGCTTAAGCAAATTTAAAGCTTCTATAATTCCTTTGGGAGTTAAAGGGAAAATCTCTCGTACTGCCGACGGGATTCTATCTTCATCTACCTTTGCCGTCCCTTTTGTGTCAACCATAACCCCCACAGGGTCAGCAACGCCAATACAGTAGGCAAGCTCCACTTCACATTCATCAGCTAATCCTGCCGCAACAATGTTTTTGGCAATATACCGCGCCATATACGAGGCAGAACGGTCAACTTTAGTGGGGTCTTTTCCGCTGAAACAGCCTCCTCCGTGCCGCGCCCATCCGCCGTAAGTATCTACCATAATCTTTCTTCCCGTAACCCCTGTATCGGCAACCGGCCCTCCTACCTCAAACCTTCCTGTAGCATTAATAAAAACCTTGGTGTTTTTATCTACGA
>CAYXBX010000031.1:0-10889 GCA_964463445.1 uncultured Planctomycetia bacterium | reverse complement strand
ACAAAGAGGCCCATTTTAATATAGTAAGGCCTGGTTTAATTCTATATGGGATAAAACCATTTCGTTTGGATATGAAGTTTAAGCCTTTACTTTCTTTAAAGTCAAAAGTTATTTTTATAAAGAAAGTAGGTAAGGGCCGCAGTATAAGCTACGGAAGGACATTTATAGCTTCTTCTCCCCGCTTTATAGCTACTGTTGCCTGCGGGTATGCGGATGGGTATCCCTGGAATCTTTCTAATCGAAGCAAAGTTATTATTAGGAATAAATTATTTAATGTAGTGGGCAGAGTTTGTATGGACCATATTATGGTTGATTTAGGAAATTGCCCAGTAAAGGTAGGGGAGAATGTTATTCTTATTGGTAAATCGCAGAACAAAAACATAACAGTAGAGGACTTAGCTTGTCTTTGTGGCACTATTCCTTATGAGATTGTTTCTCGCCTTTCTCTTAAGATCCCCAGAATTTATAAAAACTCATTAGTCACTAGCCAATAGTTCTTAACTCATAGCTCTTAATCTTTTTATCCAGTATCTACATAAAGGTCACCACGTCACCCGTTTATACACAGATGACCGCAAGATATAAACAGATTATCACAGAAATTTGACCTTCGGGCGTCATACTGCTCGCTTCGCTCGCGCCATACATTGTCATACAATAGTCATACAGTTGTCATACGTTGTCATACGTTGTCATATACATCTAACTCATCAAAATCTTTTACCATTAGCAAATTTCCTCTTTCTTACAACTGTATGACGTTGTGACGTCAGGCGGAACTTATGACTATCGTATGACGCGAACATAGTGAGCATGTGACTATCTTCTAATCGCTATTCGCTATTTTATCAAAATAAGTCCGCTTATTCCCATAGAGAGGAAAAAGAGGGGGGCTACCCAGCTGCTTAAGTAGGGGATGAGTATGTCTTTTCTTCCCAAAGAAATGCTTATTGAAGATATTAGAAAGTAGAGGAAGCCGAATATAAACCCTCCTACCACAACAGAGAGAGTGGCTTTTCTTTTTCTTATCTCAAGAGCAAAAGGAAGAACGCCAATAGCTAAAAAAAGATGCGCAAAAGGTTCTGCAATTTTTTTATGGTAGTTAATAATAAGATTGTTGACAAAACCAGACGAAGGGGTATTCTTTAGCATTTTTATTTCTTTTCTTATTCTTTTTAAGGGAGTGTATTCGCTTAATGAGCTTTTTTTAAATAATAGTTCTTTGGGATTTAGGTTAAGATTTATTATACGCTCACGTTCTAAAAGAGGCTGCTCAGCAATTTCAGCATTTTCGTTTAACTTGTAACTTATAAGTTCTTTTGCCTTCCAGTGTTCACCATCAAAAACTAATGCTTGGCACATGATTTTTTTCTCTATTTTTCCTTCCGGGGATTCTTTGAGTATAGTTACATTTTTTAGAGTATTCTCTTGAGGATAAAATTCAGAAGCAAAAAAGAGCTGATTGTTACTGTGAAAAACAAAATTTCTTTCTACTTTCTTTTCCCCCGGTTTATTTTCCAGGAATTCTATAACAATATCGTTAGCTTTTTTTTGAGAGTAGATAAGGATATTTTCCTGAAGGAAGAACGCAATAAAAGAAAGAAGGAGGGAAAAGGCAATTACTGGTAGGCTGATTCTTTCAATGCTTATTCCTGATGAGCGCATGCTGATTATTTCATTATCACGGTTAAACTCTCCCAAAGAGTACAATATACTTATAGGCAAAGCAAAAGAACTGGTGCGTAGAAAAAAGAGGGGAAGAGAATAGAAATAGTATTGAATTACAATGTAAAACGATACTTTTGCCTGCAAAAAATCTTTTAAATGAGAGAAAAGGTCAATAATAAAATGTAAACCAACAAAGCTAACTACTATAAAGAGGTAGGAGAAAGC
Source organism: uncultured Planctomycetia bacterium (assembly GCA_964463445.1). GTDB lineage: Bacteria > Omnitrophota > Gorgyraeia > Duberdicusellales > 4484-171 > CAZWON01. Next base: position 8,996 of record CAYXBX010000031.1, on the reverse strand, counting down.
AATCTTTTTTAATATATATCTATCTAATATATGCATTTCTTAGTATCAAAACTCCTCCTATAGAAGCTACAATAATATTGGGTAACCACATGCCTAATAAAGGGGGAAGATAATGGTATTCCGTAAGTGCTTCTCCTATAAGAAGAAGAACATAATAGAGCCCAGCAATTGATATTGCTATGCCAAAGTTTATTGATTTTTCTCGGTGTCTTACTACCAGAGATATTCCAAAACCAAGCACTATAAATGTTATAGGTGAAAAGGAAAGGTTTACTCTCTTATGTAATTCTGTTTTTAGCCCCAGGGGTTCTATTTTCAATTCACGGAAGTGCCTTATTCTTTCTTTTAGTTCTTTGAAGGTCATATCAGAAGCTTTTTTTTCAATATGCTTATTTTGATTCTCTTTCAAAGGCAGCTCTATAAAAAATACTTTAAAGTTGAGCCTATAGAGTTCTTTCTTGCCTTTAGGATTTATTTCGTCTCTGAACCCTCTCTCCAGACGCATAGTTAATTTATTATTATCTACAACAAATGCTCCATACTTGGCATAGGTGAGACAGTTTAGTCCTTTATTATCTGTCTCATATATGTATATATTTTTTAGTCTGTTTTCTTTTATATCGTCTACATATAGGATAGTATTCTTAAAGTTTTCTAAATACACCCCAGGCTCAATAATGGCATTGATATTCTTTGTGTATATGTTTTTTAGGCAGCTGTGGTAGTTATAGTGAAAATAAGGGATAACCTTATCGTTAAGAATAAAAAGAAACAGGCTCAGTATCAGCCCTATAATTATAAAGAGTGTAAGAATTCTTGTAAGAGAGACGCCAGCTGTATTTATTGCTATCAACTCATTACCAGCAATAAGTCTGCCCATAACAAGAAGCACACCCATGAGTGTAGCAACGGGTATGGTGAAGCCAAGAATATAAGGCATAAGCATAGAGAAAATTTTTATAGCGTCAGATATATCTATTCCTTTTCGAATGATAAGGTCTGATAGTTTTTTTAGATTACCCAGCAACATGACCAAAGTGAGAGACAGAAGGGAGAAAAAGAAGGAGGAGAAGAAATCTTTTAATATGTAAGTTCTTAGTATTTTCATTGTGTTTTTGCCAGAGTTAACCCTAAAACTTTGTTTGCCCCTCTTTCTTTTAGTGCTTTTGCACATTCAGATAAAGTAGACCCTGTTGTGGCTACGTCGTCAACGATTATTATATTCTTGCCAGTTAAATCTTCTTTTACAGAAAAGTTGTTCTTCACGTTTTTCAGTCTTGTTTCTTTTTTTAAGCTGCTTTGCGATGGTCTGTACTTTTTGCAGTAGATTATACCATTTTTGAAGGGTATTTTTAAGAATTTACTTGCATTTTCTGCAAGTATGATACTCTGGTTGTATTCTCGTTCTCTCAGCCGCAGAGGATGAGAAGGAACACTTACAATAAGATTGTAGTCCGCAAAAGAGAAGTTCAGTTTTGATATGTGTTTTATCATCATAAGGGAGAGGAATTTCATAATATAATCATAATATTTATATTTTGCCAGGTGGATTAGGTTCTTGAGTGGCTCGTCGTATATAAAACAGCTTATAACTCTGTCGTAGGACACCTTTTTCTTAAGGCAATTATTGCATATATAGGTGTCTTTTTCTCGCATTTCTCTTGAGCAGAGTCTACATAAAGGAGGAGTAAGAGGCTTAATCTTTTCTTTGCATTCTACACAGATAATTTCTGTGTTGGTCTTTTTTTCGCATATAAAACAACGAGGGGGAAATATAACATCAACAAAATCCCTAAAGTATCCTGCAAACATAGGGGAATATTCTAACATTAAAGGACAGTAATTGTAAATATATTTATTATCCAATATTGATATGCTAATTTTTGGGTTGAAGGAAGAGTAAGTTTGTGGTAATATTCATATCTAATTTCTAAAGGAGGACTTATGGAAAAGATAATTAGCGGTTTAAGAGAAAGGGCAAAGAAAGACCCCAAAAAGATTATTTTTCCTGAAGCTTCTGATGAGCGTATTATTAAGGCAGTAGAGTATATAAAAAAAGAGAATATAGCCATACCTTTGCTATTGACCCATGATAACCTTGAGCCCGAAAAGCAAGAGGAATTCGCCAATATCTTTTATGAGAGAAAGCAGGTAAAAGGGATTACTTTAGAGGAAGCACGTGAGATTATGGAGAATCCTCTTTACTATGCGGCAATGATGGTACGTGTAGGATATGCTGACGGTTTTGTCGCAGGGGCGGTGTATACAACATCTAATGTAGTTAGAGCGGCGTTAAATTGTTTGGCGATTGATAGAAGCTATGGGATAGTATCGAGTTGTTTTATTATGGCAGTTCCTAACTGTAGTTATGGAGAGGGTGGACTTTTTGTTTATGCGGACTGCGGAGTTATACCATACCCTACCAGTGACCAACTGGCTTTAGTTGCTCTTTCTGCGGCCAGGTTTGCGAGAGATGTTTTGGATATTACTCCCCGTGTTGCTTTATTGAGTTTTTCTACTAAAGGAAGTGCCGAAGGAAGGTGGATAGATAAAGTTAAAGAAGCAGTAGATATAGCTAAATCAAAAGATGATAGTGTCCTTATCGATGGAGAGCTTCAAGCGGATTCTGCTATTGTATCTGAGGTGGCTAAAAGGAAAGTTGCTGATAGTGAGGTAGCAGGCAGAGCCAACGTTCTTATTTTCCCAAATCTTGATGCCGGTAACATATGTTATAAACTTACAGAGCGTCTAGCTAATGCCAGAGCTATTGGGCCTATAATCTTAGGGACAGTTCAGCCATGTAGTGATTTATCCCGTGGCTGTAGTGTAGATGATATTGTTGATTGTACAGCAGTTACTGTTATCAGAGCACAAAAAATACAGCTTTCAGATGAGCAAAGCTAAGAGAAGAAAAAAAAGTGTTTTAAGGCTTTCCTCTGTAAAGATTCTTACTATAAACTGCGGAAGCTCCTCTATTAAATATAAATTGTATCTCTTCCCTGAAGGGAGGTTACTCTCTCATGGGTTAATAGAGAGGATAGGAGAGAGAAATTCAGGGGTTTTAAACCATACCCAAGGAATGAAGTTAGTTTTCTCGCGGTTGATAGAAGAGAGGGCTATTGAGCATCTTAACGAAATAAACGCTATTGGTCACCGAGTTGTACATGGTGCAGAGGAGTTCCGCCAGCCCCATATCATTGACAGAAGAGTCATAAGAAAGATAAAAGAGTGTGTACGAATTGCCCCTTTGCATAATCCAGCTAATCTGGAAGGTATTAAAGCTGTTCTTAATACTTTACCAAAGGTATTACAGGTTGCTGTGTTTGATACAGCTTTTCATCAGACTATACCTGATTACGCCTATATGTATGCGATTCCTTTTAAGTATTATAAGAAGGACAAAATTAGAAAGTATGGTTTTCACGGTACTTCCCATCAGTATGTAGCAGCGCGTGCTGCGCATCTTTTGGGTAAACCACTTAATAAGATTAAACTTATTACCTGCCACCTTGGGAATGGTTGCAGTATTGCTGCGATTGACAGAGGTCGTTCTATTGACACCTCAATGGGATTTACCCCGTTAGAAGGTCTTATGATGGGAACGCGGTGTGGAGATATTGATGTAGCAGCAGTATTGTATTTGATGAATAAGGAAAAGTTGTCTGTAAAAAAGGTAGATGAACTTCTTAATAAAAAGAGTGGTTTGCTAGGGATTTCAGGGGTAAGTAATGATATAAGAGAAATAAAAAAAGAAGCAAAGAGAGGGAATAAACGTGCTCAGCTTGCTCTTAAGATGTTCAAGTACCGTATTGAAAAGTACATTGGTGCTTACTATATGGTTTTAGGAGGAGCAGATGCAATTTGTTTTACTGCAGGGATAGGCGAGAATAATCCTGATTTGATTTCTTCCATTGAGAAAGACCTGCGTAAGGTAGTGTCTGCGCGGACAAAGATTATGGTCATACCTACTGATGAAGGTTTTATGATTGCTTCTTTAACCTTCGATATATTAAAGAGAAGATTGAAACGGTTGGGGTAATTATGTTGAGGATTGCACTAAAATCAAAAATATATTATGCGACGGTTACTGAGGCTCAACTTTACTATAAGGGCAGCATTACTATTGATGAGGAACTAATGGAGAGAGCAGATATTGTTGAGGGGGAGAAGGTAGAGGTTCTAAATCTTAACAACGGCTCGAGGATTGAGACTTATGCCATAAAAGGGAAAAAAAGAAGCGGTGTTATATGCCTGAACGGTCCAGCAGCACGCACAGGATTTGTGGGTGATAAAATAATTATTCTTTCTTATGGAATGTTTGATGAGAGAGAGCTGAAAAGCTTTAAGCCTAAGTTCGTAGAACTCGATGAGAGAAACAAAATTAAAAATACATTTATGGGGTGAGAGTATTCTGCGTAAGAAATGCAGAAAGGTAGAAAATGTAGACGATGGCATCCGCAGCACACTAAACGAGATGTATTCTCTAATGAAAATCTCCGACGGTGTGGGTTTAGCAGCGAATCAGGCGGGAATTGACTTACAACTTATTGTTATTGAATTTAAGAATGATATATTTAAGTTAGTTAATCCGCGCATAATAAAAAAAGAGGGTAGTATCCGCTTTGACGAGGGTTGTTTAAGCTTTCCAGGTCTTACCTTGAATGTAAAACGTGCAGAGAAGGTTTGGGTATCAGCGTTGGATGACAAGGGAAATCCTCTTGATATAGAAGCAAGTGGCATTCTAGCTGTTATTCTCCAGCATGAGATAGACCACATAAACGGCATTGTTTTTATTGACCGTATTCCTTTTATGGAACGGTTGAAAATAAGGGGAAGGTTGAGAGAAATAAGGAGGCAAGCAAAAGATGGAGTGTAGCAATAAAAGCAGAAACATACAGGATTGTTCATGTTCTTATCCGGGATGTTCGCGTAAAGGTATATGCTGTGAGTGTATACGCTATCATCTTTCTAATAATGAGCTGCCAGGCTGTTTCTTCCCTTCTGATGCCGAAAAAACATATAATCGTTCTATAGAGTATTTTGTTTCTTTGCATAGTAAAAAAACTTTATAGATACATTTATAAGAAGGCAAGGTCTGTGGAGAAAGAATTAGCAATTATAGGCGGTGGGATTGCTGGTGTTTCCTGTGCTTTGTATGCAAAAAGAGCAGGGATAACCCCAGTTGTCTTTGAGAAGACAGCTATAGGAGGTCAACTTGCCTACATTAACCGTGTAGATAACTATCCGGGAATAAAAATGGGAATGAAGGGGGTAGAGCTGTTAGAGGTTTTAAAGACATCTTTAGAGGAATTAGATATTGAGGTGATAGGCGAAGAAGTTAGGAGTGTTAAGGAGGAGGATAAAAAAATAGTTATTTCTACTCCAGCAGGTGAATATACTTGTAGTGTTTTAGTGATTGCAACAGGCGCTTCTTTTAGAAAATTAGAAGTTGAAGGAGAAAAGGAACTTGCCGGGAAAGGTGTTTCTTGGTGTGCGATATGCGATGGTTATTTTTTTAGAGGAAAGGATGTTGCTGTTATAGGAGGAGGTAATACCGCTGTGGAGGAAGCGGTCTATCTGTCTTCTTTGTGCAGGAAAGTTTATTTAATTCACCGCAGAGATAAATTAAGAGCAATGGATTATTTACAGAAAGAGTTGCTTGAAAGAAAAAATATTGAGGTTGTGTGGAACAGTAAAGTAAGAAGAATATTGGGGAAGGATTTTGTCGAAAAGATTGAATTAGAAGATACTAAGAAAAACACAGTTAGCACCCTCTCTGTTAATGCTCTGTTTATTGCTATAGGCATAGAGCCTAATACAGATATATTTAAGGGGCTTATTAGTATTGATGAGAAAGGCTTTATAATTACAGATGAGGAAATGAAAGCATCTCTTCCTTTTATCTATGCCTGTGGAGACTGCCGCCGCCGCCCCTTAAGACAGCTTATCACGGCGGCAGCTGAAGGAGCTGTTGCTGCCCTAAGTGCATATAAGTATATAAAGGGCAGCTATGTAAGTTATTGAAGTTGAAAAAGTCCGCTTTATTTATTCTACGTATCTGTATAGGTCTGGGGATTATCCTTTTTCTTTTTAAGTTTATTCCCTACCCACGTATCCTTCAGCTATATAAAGAAGCAAATAAGTTTTATATTATAATTTCTCTTGTTATCTTTATTATGGCCAACATCTTAGGCGCTTTAAGGTGGCGTTATATTCTTTCTTCTATAGGTATAGACATCCACAAAAAAGAGGCTATATATACGTACCTTTCCAGTTTGTTCTTTAATATTCTCTTTCCTTCTTTGTTGGGAGGGGATATCTTTAGAAGTTTAGCCTTAAGCTATCGGCATAAAAAGTCGTTTAAGGTAATTTCTAGTGTAGTTATGGACAGGTTTAGTGGAGGTTTCAGCTTAGGCATAGTAACTTTAGTGGCTTATCTCTTAGGAGGGGTCAAGATAAAACAGTACAATATTCTTCTTACAGTGAGTTTTTTTCTTTTTATAAATATAATAGCTGTTCTTGTTGTATTTAACAGATATTTTTTTCACCGGATAAATAAATACGTAAAAGGCGGAGCTATTAAAAGGAGGCTTGTCCATTTTTATAATGAACTTTATTTCTTCCGCAATAATCCAAGAATATTCTTTAAGAGCCTTTTATATTCGTTTGTCATCCAGGGAAGTATTTGTTTTATTTTCTTTACTCTTTCAAAAGCTTTTTTTCTTAAAACAGATATTTTCTATTTTTTTATCCTTGTGCCTATAATCCAGTTCATTGCTATACTTCCTATTACCATAGCTGGCATGGGTACCAGGGAGGTTGCCTCTGTCTATTTCTTTTCCAGAATTGGCATAGATAAGCCCGCAGCTTTAAGTCTATCCTTTGCTTTTCTTTTTATCAATATTATTACTAGCCTTTTGGGAGGATTAATCTATGTTATGGTATATCATCGATGGCTGGAACGTAATACATAAGATAATATTATTAAGAAATAGTTCTTCTCCCAAAGAAGAATTTATATCTTTTATCAAAAGATACCGCCTTACAGGCAGCAGCAATAATCGTGTTACAGTTGTTTTTGACGGCAGGGCGGATTTATTATTAAAAAATAGAGAGCGCCAGTTTGAAATAATTTTCAGCGGCACAAATAGCGCTGATGATTTAATTTGCAAAAAAGTTGATGTGTGCAGAAATAAACGTCAGATAGTGGTTGTTACCGATGACTACGAAATAATAAATTATGTGAAGACCCGCGGGGCTAATGTCTTATCTACAAAAGATTTTATCAAGAAGGCAAAAAAGAAGAAATCAAACAGACATAACAGGGAAGAAAAAGATATTGATTATGTTCTTAAGAAGAAAATAAACGATGAATTAAGAAGAATATGGCTTAAGGAATAGCGTTGGACTAGCGGAATAGCGATTAGCGGATAGCGGATAGCGATTAGAAGATAGTCACATGCTCACTATGTTCGCGTCATACGATAGTCATAAGTTCCGCCTGACGTCACAACGTCATACAGTTGTAAGAAAGAGGAAATTTGCTAATGGTAAAAGATTTTGATGAGTTAGATGTATATGACAACGTATGACGGCCTTAAAGGCCATACGTCCTACGTCCTTACGTCCTAGCGAGCAAAGCAAAGTCCTGAGTTCGCCGAATGGCGAGCGGGTCCTTACGTGTGCCGTGTAACGGGTAACCTGGTGACGAGGTGGCCTTTATGTAGATACTCGATAAAAAGACTGAGGGCTATGAGTTATAAACTGACAACTGTAATAGTAAGTGCTTGTCTTCTGGGAAGGGAATGTCGCTATGATGGAAGGGATTGCCTTGATAGGTCTTTGGTAGAGGCGTTAAAGGATTGTAAGGTAGTTGGAGTATGTCCTGAGGAGTTAGGAGGGTTGAAAGGAAAACGGGGTCCTTTTGAAATAATAGGGAAAACAGAGGACGTTTTCTTTAATAAAGCAAAGGTAGTAGGCACAAAAGGCGAGGATGTGACAGAAAGTTTTATAAAAGGCACAGAGCGCGCTTTTAAGATAGTAATAGATAATAAAATAAGATTAGCTATTCTTAAGTCAAGAAGCCCTTCTTGTTCGCCGGACTTTGTTTATGACGGAACTTTTAATAATATTTTACGTAGAGGGTTAGGATTGTTTGCCTACCTTCTTAAAAATAGTGGTATTATTATAGTGAACAATGAGAAGTTTGTTAAATACCAACAGCATTTTATCAAAAGGCACAGATGTTGAGATTGATTCTTTATCTTCTTATATCTATCCTGCAAAAGGTAAGAAGGTAAACTATATTTTTAAAGTTCTTCTTACAAACCGCTGCTCATACAATTGTAGTTACTGTTTTAGCAACGTAAAGAGCAACTGTGCGCGTTTTATTTTTAGGCCCCCGCGTTTAGCCAATATGTTTGTAAATCTATATAAGAAAAACAAAGTGAAAGGCATTTTTCTTTCTAGTGGCATATACAAGACAGAGGATTATTCTCAAGAGAGAATATTGGAAACAGTTTCTTTCTTAAGAAAGAAGTTGAACTATAGAGGTTATATCCATGCTAAGGTTCTTCCTCGCGTAAGTTTGCCTTTGATTAAAACATTGTTTGCTTATGTTGACAGGTTATCCATTAATTTAGAGTTTCCTGCGCAGAAATACTTGAGTAAAGTTTCCAATAAAGATTTTCTCTCCGGCTTATTTTCAAGGCTTAAATATTTAAGCAAACTCAACAGCGAGTATTGCCTATCTGGTGGTATAACTACTCAGTTTGTTGTAGGAGCTGCGGGTGAATCCGACAGAGAGATACTTTCTTTTACTGAGAAGTTGTATAAACAGTTGAATCTTAGAAGAGTTTATTATAGTGGATTTATTCCTTATAAAGGTACCCCCCTTGAGAATGTTCCTCCCGTGGATACTTTAAGAATTAAACGTTTATATGAAGCAGATTTCTTAATTAGAGACTATAATTTTTCACCTTGCGATTTTTCATATG
>CAYXBX010000030.1:0-11091 GCA_964463445.1 uncultured Planctomycetia bacterium | reverse complement strand
CCTTGCATTAAACCTGTGGCTTTAGGGTGTATTTATGAGGTAAAAAAAGTTGTCTCGTTGCCTATAATAGGTTGTGGTGGCATTATGAATTACCGTGATGTGCTGGATTTTTTAAATTTAGGAGCAAATGCAGTGCAAGTTGGTACCGCAAATTTGATTGACCCTTTTGTCTGCAAAAAAATTATTGAAGATTTAAAGAGGTATTATGAAAAGAAAAACTGAGCTCATTCTCGCTCTGGACAAAGCAAAAAAGAAAGATTTTTTATATCTTTTAGATTCAACAAAAGACTTGGTTTCTTTTTATAAGATAGGCTTAATCCCCTTTATCGCTTTAGGGGAAGAGGCAGTGAGGATGGTTAAAAGAAGAAAAGGCAGGGTTTTTTTGGACTTAAAATTTTTCGATATACCCAACACAATGATAAGAGCTTCTCTAAATGCTTTTAACTGGGGCATTGATATGCTCGATTTTCACCTTATGTGCGATAAAAGTTCTCTTAAACATACAGTAAGTAGCATTAAGAAAGAGGCAAGAAGGGCAAAAAGGAAAATTTATATAATGGGGGTAACTGTATTGACAAGTGAGAGCAATAATCCTACAATACACACTCAAGTAATTAATTTAGCCAAAAAGGCTAAAGAGGCAGGATGTGATGGTGTGATAGCCTCGGGTAGAGACGCAAAAAGCCTAAGGAGTAAGTTAGGTAAAGATTTTGTTATTGCATCGCCAGGTGTACGTTTAAAGGAAGACGCAAGTGACCAAAAGAGAATAGTAAGACCCGCAGATGTTAAAGGAATAGTTGATTATATCATTGTTGGTCGTCCTATTTATGAGTCGAAAGACCCTTGCAAGGTAATTTTAGACATAAAAGGACAACTATCATGATCAAGGAGGCATAAATGGAAAATACTTTAGATGGTCTAATAGAGAAGATAAAGCAGGAGGGAGTCCGTGAAGCTACAAAGCTTTCTTCTCAAATGATAGACGATGCTAAGAAGGAAGCAAAGCAAATTATTGAAGATGCCAGAAAAGAAGCTTCCGATATTATTTCCAGAGCAAAAGAGGAAGCAGAAGCGTTTCGGAAAACAGCAGATAACGCTATAAAAAAAGCAGCAAGAGATACTGTTTTAACTGTGAAAGAAAAACTAATAAATATATGCGAGTCTCTACTTAAGAAAAAGGTTGCAGAGACTTTAAGAGATGAGTTTTTAAAAGATATAATTCTTAAGGTAGTTGACAATTGGTCCCAGAAAGAAGATAGATTAAATATTTTATTGTCCAAAGATGATGCAGAAAAGATTAAGAGTTTTATTTTAGCAAAGGTCAAGGAGGCAGCAAAAAGCAAGATTAGTATTAGTGTTGATGAAAGTATTGAGACGGGTTTCCGCATAGGCGTTGAGGGGGAAAACGTTTATTATGATTTTAGCGAGGAAAGCATTACAGAAGCTCTAAAGGTTTTTCTTAGTCCCCGTATAAGAGAAATTTTAGATAAGGATGGATAAATATTACTACATTGCTGCACAGCTTCCCCTTTTAACATTTGGTCAAAAGCCCACCATCACAAAAGAGGTGTTTTTAGAGGAAACAAAAAAGTGGCTTACTGATAGCGAATATAACAATCTTTCCAAAGTAGACTTAAATGATTTTAATTTTTATTCCAGCGATACAATCTTTTTAAGAGAATACAAAATATTTGAAGAGCATTTGCGAGTTGAACTGGCAAAATATCGCAAAGCTAAAAAAACCAGACGCGAATATATTTTGCCAAAGGAAATAATTGAGATAAAAGACAAAAACCCTCTAGAAGCCGAAGAAGCTCTTCTCTACAAGCGGTGGGAATGGTTAGAAGAAAAAGGGGTAGAGCATTGTTTTGATTTCACCTTCCTTGTTCTTTATTTCTTAAAACTTCAGATTTTAGAGCGGCTTTTTGCGTTTAATAAAGAAAGAGGGAAAGAGGTATTTAGTAAGATATGCAAAAGGGGAGTTAAGGATAAGTATCTGGAGAGAAAAGCGTACTATACGAGGTAGATATGAATGCTAAACAGGGCAAAATCATTTCTATAAATGGCAATATGATTTCTGTTAAGGTAGAAGGAGAAATTATTCAGAATGAGGTAGGGTATATTTTATTTGGCGAAGAGAGGCTTAAAGCAGAAGTTATCCGTGTAAACCAGGACATTGCCTATATGCAGGTGTTTGAACCTACGAAGGGGATAAGGGTAGGAGATAAGGTAGAGTTTAGCGGCGAGATGCTTTCTGTAGAGTTAGGGCCAGGGCTTTTAGGGCAGATTTACGACGGTCTTCAGAATCCCCTGGTAGAGTTAGCAAAGGAGTTTGGATTCTTTCTTCCTCGAGGAGTAGAGCTAAAAGCTCTTGATACACAGAGAAAATGGCATTTTTATCCTTTGGTTAAAGCAGGAGATATTGTTAGTAAAGGAGAGCCTTTGGGATATGTAGAAGAAGGTATTTTTAAGCATTTTATTATGGTCCCCTTTGGTTTAGAAGATAGATATCGCGTTGTTTCAGTAGCCAAGGAAGGAGATTATTCTATAGAAGAAACCATATCTACTATAGAGGATTCCAGAAACAAAAAGCTCACCTTGAGCATGTCCTTTAAGTGGCCTATTAAGATCCCTATAACTGCCTATATTAAAAAGTATACGCCTGGTGAACCCCTTGTTACGCGTGTGCGCATTATAGATACTTTTTTCCCTATTGCTAAAGGAGGCACCTATTGTATTCCTGGGCCATTTGGTGCAGGGAAAACTGTGTTGCAACAGATAACAAGTAGGTACGCTGAAGCAGACATTGTGATTATTGCTGCTTGTGGGGAGCGGGCAGGAGAGGTGGTGGAGACGCTCCGTAAATTCCCTGAGCTTACCGATCCGCGGACAAATAGACATCTGATAGAAAGAACAATTATTGTGTGTAATACAAGTTCTATGCCTGTGGCTGCAAGAGACGCTTCTGTTTATACAGCAGCAACACTGGGAGAGTATTACCGTCAGATGGGATTAGATGTTCTTCTTTTAGCGGATTCAACATCCCGCTGGGCTCAAGCAATGCGAGAGGTTTCCGGTCGTTTAGAGGAAATACCGGGAGAAGAGGCTTACCCTGCTTATTTGGAGTCCCGTATTGCGGAGTTTTATGAAAGGGCAGGAAAAGTTCAACTTAAGTTTGGTAAAGAGGGGAGTTTAACCATAGGCGGCACCGTCAGTCCGGCAGGAGGAAACTTCGAAGAACCCGTTACCCAGTCTACCCTGAAAGTAGTGGGAGCCTTCCACGGACTTTCACGTGAGCGTGCTAATGCGCGAAAGTTTCCTTCCCTGGACCCTTTAAGTAGCTGGTCGCGGTATAAAAGTTTTATTCCCACAGAGGACATAAAAGTAGCAAAAGACATTCTTTTTAAAGCTGATGAGGTAAATCAGATGATGAAGGTAGTTGGAGAGGGAGGAACCTCTTTAGAAGATTTTCAAGATTACCTGAAAGGAGACTTCTTAGATAGTGTTTATCTTCAGCAGAACGCTTTTGATAGGGTAGATGCTGCTACCATAAAGGAACGTCAGGAGTATGTTTTTTCCAAAATAGTTTCTGTTCTTAAAACGAGATTTGTCTTTAGCAGCAAGGAAGAGGCACGAGATATCTTTTATCAGTTAAGACATCTATTTATTGATTGGAATTATAAAGAATGGGAGTCGGAAGAGTTTAAAGCGCAAGAGAAAAGAATAGATGAATTTTTGTCAGGACTAGAGAAAGATGAGAAAAATTTATAACCGCATTTTAAGCATTGTAGGTAATGTCATTACCGTAAAGGCAAAAGGTGTTAGTTACGGTGAGTTAGCCCAGATTAGCACTTTTCGGGGAAAATCCCTTGCCCAAGTAATAAAACTGGAAGGAGATATAGTGTCTCTTCAGGTATTTTCTGGAAGCCGGGGTATTTCCACAACTGACGAGGTTCTTTTTTTAGGTCATCCTATGCGGGTTGCTTTTTCTCACGATATGATTGGCAGGATATTCGATGGTAGTGGAAGACCCCGCGATAAAGGGCCTCATTTGACAGAATATACGATTGAGATAGCAGGCCCTACAGTAAATCCTGCAAAGCGTATAATTCCCTCTCGTATGATTCGCACCAATATTCCCATGATAGATGTTTTTAATTCTCTAGTGGTTTCTCAAAAACTGCCTATCTTTTCTGTATCGGGAGAGCCTTACAATGAACTTTTAGCACGTATTGCTCTTCAGGCAGAAGTTGATTTGATTGTTTTGGGAGGTATTGGTTTAAAATATGATCAGTATTTGTTTTTTAGAGATACTCTTGAGGAAGGGGGAGCCTTAAGCCGTTCTATATTTTTTGTACACACTGCCTCTGACCCTATTGTAGAAGGACTTATGATTCCCGATTTAGCTTTAGCGGTAGCAGAAAAATTCGCCTTAGAAGGGAAAGATGTTTTAGTTTTGCTTACTGATATGACAAATTTTGCCGATGCCTTAAAAGAAATTTCTATTACTATGGAACAGGTTCCTTCCAACCGGGGTTATCCCGGAGATTTGTACAGTCAGCTTGCTGCCCGTTATGAGAAGGCAGTGGATTTTGAAGGGGCAGGCTCTATAACCATTTTAGCAGTAACAACTATGCCTGGAGACGATGTTACACATCCTGTTCCCGATAATACGGGATATATTACCGAGGGTCAGTTTTACCTGCGCAACGGGAGAATCGAACCATTTGGCTCCTTAAGCCGCCTAAAGCAGCTGGTTAATGATAAAACAAGAAAAGACCATCGCGCTATTATGGATGGAATGATCCAGCTTTACGCTCAATATAGAGAAACAGAAGAAAAGCGTGCAATGGGATTTCGCATGAGCAAATGGGATAAGAAACTTCTTAAATACGGTGTGTTATTTGAAAAAGAGTTAATGGATTTAGCCGTGAATATTCCTCTTGAAAAAGCTTTGGATACAGGGTGGAGGATACTGGCTGAATGTTTTGAGCCCAAAGAAACCAGTTTTCGCACAGATTTAATTGATGAGTTCTGGCCAAAACAAAATATCAATATAGAAGGCAAAGACAGCAAAGAAGAAATGTCTATACAGGAAGAATCTGCATAGATGTATGTATAAGACAAAAATAAAATTTACAAAAAACGAGTTAAGGAGACAGAAGGAGGCACTAGGACGTTTTATACGGTTTTTACCTGTTCTTCAGCTGAAAAAGCAACAGCTTCAGTTTGAGATAGCAAGGATAGACCAGAGAATAGAAGAAAAAGAAAGGGAAATAGAAGCAATCCGTCACCGTTTAGAGCCGTGGATAGATGTTTTTGCTGAAGAAGTTGATTTTGAACAGTTCTTAGATATAAAGGAAGTCAATATAGAAAAAGGCAATATTGCAGGAATAGATATAACTGTTTTTAAAGAAGTCATTTTCGAAGAAAAAGAATATGATTATATGGTTACCCCTTTATGGATTGACGAAGCTATTGAGGTGTGCAAAACAGTAATGTCGTTGGAGGCTGAACTTTCTGTTTTGAAGGAACAGAGGCAGGTGTTGGCAGAGGAGTTGCGTATTACAACGCAGAGAGTCAATCTCTTTGAGAAGGTAAAGATACCCCAAACCAAAGAGAATATAAGACGAATCAATATTTATCTTGGGGATTTACAAACTGCCGAAGTGGTAAGAGGAAAAATTGCCAAGGCAAAAATTTACCAGACCAGAAACCAATGATTGTTCCAATGAAAAAAATTACATTATTGGTAGCACAGCAAGAGGTGGATGAGGCCCTTTTTAAACTGCGTAAATTAGGAGTAGTTCATATAGAGCATCTTAATGAGCCTAAAGGAAAAGAAATAAATGTTTTAAAAAAAGAATTGCAGAACGCAACTTTAGCTTTTGAGGCATTACACAGAGGAGCAACGTCTTTAAGGAAAGAAGAGACTCCAGATGTGAAAGCTCTCATAGTGAAAACGGTTGATTTACTTCAGGAAAAAGAGCAGCTATTGTTAAAAAGAGACAGTTTAAGGGCGAAGATTAGCTGGTTTAACGAATGGGGTAAAATTTCATTGGCTTCTCTTCAAGAACTCACCCGGTACGGTCTCTTTATTAAGCTTTATATTATAGAGAGAAAACATCTTAAGAGGCTTCCAAATGACAAATATATATTTGTTGTTAAAAAAGAGAAATCCAGAGCTTATATAGTCTTTATAACTTTTGACAATAAAGAGTCTCTTGGTTTCGATGAGGTTAAATTTCCCCAAGAAGACCCCTTGTTGGTAGAGGAGGAGTTTAGCAATATAGAGAAAAGGCTTAAGGAGATAGAGGAAAGGCTCAATGTTTTATCGCGATACAGAGATGTTTTAAAAAAATACATTTTTTCTTTATCAAAACAGTTAGAGTTTTATACCGTGCGTTTAAGTATGGCGAAAGAAGAAGGGTTCTGGTACCTTAAAGGGTTTATACCTGAAGAAGAGGCGCATTCTCTTAAGCAGCTGGCTAAAAAAGAAGGATGGGCTATGTTAGAGGAAGATCCTGATAATCCAGAGGAAGTTCCTACGCTTATAAGAAATCCCCGCTGGGTGCGTATAATTGAGCCGGTATTTAAACTTATGGGAACGCTCCCTGGCTACAATGAGTACGATATAAGTATATGGTTCCTTTTGTTCTTGACAGTTTTCTTTGCTATTCTTATAGGAGACGCAGGTTATGGAATGTTGTTTTTGATGATAACATTTTTTCTTAAAAGGAAGTTGAAAAATGCACCTTCAGAGGTGTTTCATCTAATGTATGTTTTTAGCATTGCTACTATAATATGGGGAGTGTGTTCAGGAACTTATTTTGGGGCCGCTCAGTTTGCCCGTCTACCTTTCTTAAAGACGCTTATCATTGAGAGAATAAATAGTTTTGTTGATGCAAATCAGCAGTTTATGATGTATTTGTGTTTTTTAATCGGCGCCATTCATCTTACAGTTGCCCATGTTATAAGAGCTTTTCGTTTCCATAAGTCACTTATAGCATTGTCACAGTTAGGCTGGATTGCCATTATATGGGGGCTCTTTTTTGTTGCTGGAACACTTGTGGTGGGGAGACCTTTCTCTAATCTGGGGGGATACTTGCTTGTTACAGGAGTTGTGTTTGCTCTTGCTTTCTCTTACCCCAATAAAAATGTATTTAAGGCGTTGGGAAATGCGTTGATGGAAGTGCCTTTGAAAATAGTAAGTTCCTTCGGCGACGTTGTTTCTTATTTACGTCTGTTTGCTGTAGGATATGCAACTGTAGTAGTTGCAGGTAGTTTTAATGACATAGCGGCAAGCTTGGGATTCGGCGATGTTATAAAAAGTTTTGGCTCAGCCCTTATCCTTTTCTTTGGGCACGCATTAAATATTGCTTTAGGTTTTATGGCAATAGTTGTACACGGTGTGCGTCTTAATATGTTAGAATTTTCTGGACATCTGGGTATGGAGTGGTCGGGTAAACCGTATATGCCATTTAAAGAGTAGGTTATAGGATAGATAGTTAGTTAATGCAATAATTGCCTTTTGAAAAGCTTTAAATGAAATGAGGAGGTTATCATGGTTGCTGGTTTAGGAGATATGAATTTCTCTTTGGCTCTGTCAGCAATAGGCTCAGCTTTAGGCACAGGAGTAGCAGGTATGGCAGCAATTGGTGCCTGGAAGAAAGCATTTGCTCATAACAAAGCCGCTCCTTTTATTATCATCGCTTTTGTAGGGGCGCCACTGTCTCAGACTATTTATGGTATGATTTTGCGCAATGCCATAAGAAATGCGCATCTTCCCCCTGACAGTTATATATACCAGATGCTTATCGGGCTTTTGGGGGGGTTAGCAATAGGGGCCTCAGCGTATATGCAGGGGAAAGCAGGAGCCAGAGCCTCTGATGCATTAGCAGAGACAGGCAAAGGTTTTGGTAATTACATAATGGTTCTTGGGGTGATTGAGACAGTTGCTCTTTTTGTAATGGTATTTTGCATGACTGCTTTTCCCAAGGTATAATGTTTGTGTGCAGCATATTAAATAAATATACTTGAAGATAGAAAAAAATCTGGTATTATTCTCATTCAGGATTCGTATTGCGTAATGCGCCGTGCGTAAGGTGTATTTTCGGATTTGCTATAACGCAGTATGCAATACGCAGAATGTGGTACAAAATTTGGGCGGTTGGCGCAGTTGGGAGCGCGTCTGACTTACATTCAGAAGGTCAGAGGTTCAAATCCTCTACCGCCCATTGTTATTGATATGGAATAAGGGGGTAGGGTAAAGAGTGGCTGTTTTTCATACGAGAGCTCCACTCATTTGGATGCAACGAGTTCAGAAGAACACTTCGCCTTACGGCGAAGGTTGCATACAAATCCTCTACCGCCCATTTTTGTTGATAGAAAAAAATAAATAAAAAACGCTATGGATTTAGAAACTTTAAGACACTCCTGTTCACATATTATGGCAAGTGCGGTAAAGAAACTTTATCCTCAGGCAAAGTTAGGCATTGGACCAGCAATAAAAGAGGGGTTTTATTACGATTTTGATATACCCGGTGGTATAAAAGAGGATGATTTGAATAAAATAGAAGAGATAATGAGAGAAATTGCCAAAGAAGATGTGCCTTTTATTCACAAACAGTGGAATAAGAAGGAGGCTATTGAGTTTTTCAAAGAGAAAAACGAGCCCTATAAGGTAGAATTAATTAATGATTTAGGGGAAGAACAAGTGTCTATCTATCAACACAATGATTTTATAGATTTGTGTCGAGGGCCTCATCTAGCCTCTACAGGAGAAGTTAAGTACTTTAAATTACTGTCTGTTTCCGGTGCTTACTGGAGGGGAGACGAACATAATCCTCAGTTAGTACGTATTTATGGGACAGCCTTTTTTACAAAAGACGAACTCGACAGTTACCTTATGAGGCTGAAAGAGGCTAAAAAGAGAGACCATAGAATTTTAGGAAAGCAGATGGGGCTTTTTGATATTTACCAGAATGAAGCAGGGGCGGGTTTGGTATTTTATCTTCCTAGAGGGGCGATACTGCGTAAGATAATTGAGAACTGGGAAATTAAGGAGCACTTAAAAAGAGGATACCAGATGGTTATTACCCCTAACATTATGGATAGAAAACTCTGGGAGACAAGCGGTCATTTAGAATACTATCAAGACTATATGTATCCTATTACTAAAGAGAATCAGGAATTTATTCTAAAGCCCATGAATTGTCCCGGACACATTCTTATATATAAATCTCAGTTACGCAGCTGGCGTCAGTTACCTTTGAGGATGTTTGAGTTAGGGACCGTTTACCGTTATGAAAAAAGTGGCGTTCTCCATGGTCTTTTAAGAGTGAGAGGGTTTACTCAGGATGATGCTCATATTTTCTGTCGCAAGGAGGATTTATATGCAGAGATAGAGGGTGTGCTTGATTTTGTAAAAGAGGCTATGTATAAATTTGGCTTTGAGCATTTCGGGGCAGAATTAAGCACAAGGCCTCTTAAATTTATTGGTGATAAAGGAGAGTGGGATTTAGCAGAGCAGATATTAGAGGAAATCTTAAAGAAAAAGGAATTTGATTATAAAATTAATAAAGGCGAGGGGGCATTCTATGGTCCTAAAATAGATATAAAGTTGAAAGATGTTTTGGGTAGAGAATGGCAATGTGCGACAGTTCAGCTTGATTACAGTATACCAGCGCGTTTTGACTTAACATATCGTGATTCCCATGGCAAAGATATAAGAGTAGTTATGATTCATCGGGTTATTTTAGGCAGTTTGGAAAGGTTCATAGCTACACTTATTGAACATTATGGTGGCAAGTTTCCTCTTTGGCTTTCTCCTGTGCAGGTAACTGTTATTAATGTAAGTGAAGATACACAAAATTACGCTCTTAAAATAAAAGGGATATTGGAAAAGGAAGATTTTAGGGTAGATGTGGATTTAAGAGACGAGACTCTTCAGAAAAAAATAAGAGAGAAGGAGTTGGACAAAGTTCCCTATATGGTAATTGTAGGCAAGAAAGAGCAGAATCAGGAGAATATCAATGTGCGTAAGCGGGGAGGAGAAAATCTAGGATTGATGAAAGTGGATGATTTTATAAGCCTGTTAAAAAAGGAGGTGCAAGATTAAAAAGTATGTTCGTGTAAACGAGAGGATTTTTTCTAAGACAGTTCGTGTTATTGGTCCCGGAGGAGAACAACTGGGTATATTTCCCCGGGAGATGGCTCTAAAAAAAGCAGATGAGCTGGGATTTGATTTGGTAGAGATAGCGCCTCAGGCAAATCCTCCCGTTTGTCGGATAATGGATTTTACGAAGTACAAATACGAACAGGAGAAAAGAGAAAAAGAAGCAAAGAAACACCAAAGGCACTCCCAGCTTAAAGAGATAAGAATTACGCCTCGAATTGAATCTCATGATTATGCAGTTAAGTTAAAACATATTCAGGATTTTTTAAAGAAAGGATTCAAGGTCAGGATTAGAATGTTTTTCAGGGGAAGAGAGTTTTCCCATCAGGATTTAGGCAGAGCCGTTATAGATAGATTGGTTCGTGATATTCAAGATGTAGGCAGGGTTGATAAAGAGCCAAAGGCTATAGGGCGTTCTATTATAACTATATTTGCACCCAAATAGACCACTTAGGAGTGTAAACTAAGGAGGGTATATGCCAAAGCTAAAGACAAAAAAAGCATTAGCTAAGAGAGTAAAGGTTACAAAAAAGAAGAAAATGTTACGTAGTAAATCGGGTCGTCGGCACCTATTAAGTGGCAAATCAAGGAAACGAAAGAGGAATTTGAGACGGCCCAGTAGAGTTTCTGCGAGCGAACGCAGATTAATAAAAGAGTCGTTGCCATATAGTATATAATAATTTAAGAAAGGAGTATTTTATGAAAACAAAACATTCTGTTCCCTCAAGGAGACGAAGGAAGAAAATCTTAAAAACAGCAAAAGGGTTTTGGGGTGACCGCTCTAAGCAGTACCGGCGAGCAAAAGAATCTGTGCGTAGAGCTTTAGCTTATGCTTACCGTGACAGAAGAGCTAAGAAAAGAGAATTTCGCTCTCTCTGGATATTAAGAATAAATGCTGCGGTAAAAGAAAGGGG
>CAYXBX010000029.1:0-11662 GCA_964463445.1 uncultured Planctomycetia bacterium | reverse complement strand
CTATTGATAATAAGTCTCTTATAAAAATTGCCTGCAACAAACTTGAGAAAGCTTCAATATTTGCATAAAAAATCAGCCCTTTAAAACAGATTAATCAGCCGCCTATAACTACTTAATTACGCCATAATTTTACCCGCTAAAGAGAGAAATAAAGACTCTGCCAGAATTAACCGGCACTACATCATAAGGATTTACATCTTTAAGAAGATATGCTAACAAACCGCAGCTTTTTTATCAAAGCTATAGAAAAAGAGGTAAACTAAAAACGCTTCTTAAGCAAATTCCTTATACTCTTTTTAAAAGAAGGGTAAATAATGCCTCTGTCAGTGACTATCGCGCTTATCAATCTATGAGGGGTAACGTCAAAAGCAGGATTGTAGACTCTAACCTTAGGAGCAACGGTGAGCTTGCCTAAAATTACCCTTACCTCAGAAGGCGCTCTCTCTTCAATAGGGATATCTTCCCCTCTTTCTATGTTAAGATCAAAACTGGTCGAAGGAGAAACCACATAGAAAGGAATCTTATGATAATTAGCAAGCACAGCGAGATTATAAGTTCCAATTTTATTGGCAGTATCACCGTTTCTTGCAATGCGGTCAGCCCCTACAAATACTTTGTCTATTTTTTTCTGCTGCATTAAATAAGCAGCCATATCATCACATATAAGAATGGAATTAATTTTTCTTTCTTTAAGCTCCCAGGAAGTTAAACGCGCTCCCTGAAGAAGGGGCCGTGCTTCGCAGGCATAGACTTTTATATTTTTGCCTTTTTTTGCAGCGGCGTAAATAATTCCTAAAGCAGTGCCGTCCCCTGAAGTAGCAAGAAAACCTGTATTACAATGGGTTAAGATTGTATCTCCTTTCTTGATTAGCTTAATCCCGTTCTTTGCAATACTGGAACATAACTGAATATCCTCTCGATGAATACTCTTTGCCTCTTTTAAAATAATTTCTTTTATTTTTCTTATATCTTCATTTCTATTTCTTATAGCCGCGTTATAAACCCTCTCCACCGCCCAGGAAAGGTTTACTGCTGTTGGGCGAGCATTCTTAAGATGACTGACAGCTTTCTTTAAATGCCTGAAAAATGTATCCTTATTCTCTGTCTTTAAATCCCTTACCGCAACATACACGCAATAAGCAGAAAAAACTCCTATAAGAGGCGCTCCTCTTACTTTAAGCTTCTTTATCGCCATAAAACCATCGCTAAGGCCTCTGCATTCTTCGTATCTCTCTTTGTGAGGCAGTAATACCTGATTAAGATAGTAAAGGCGGTTTTTTTTGAATATTAAAGACTTCTTCATAAAATTTTTTTTAAACCTTGAAAAAATCTTATCAGCCTCAACAGAAAACTCTCCTTAACCTTGATGGCCTTAAAACGGCAAACTTCAAAACAACACATACACTGAATACATTTTGAATAATCTATGTTAGATTTTTTACTCTTTATAGATATGGCTTTAGCAGGACATATTTTACTACAATCACCACAACCTGTACATTCCTCTTTAAAAACCTGAGGATATATCTTAATAAAAGGGCCAATAGCATTAACGAGAAACTTGGGTATGTTGTTTAAAGAAATTCCTTTGGGAAATTTAAAATCATCTATGGTAAAATCTATCCCCCCTTGCACCACCTCAATATCTTCTTCTTTGAAGCAGCCCTGTCGCTTTGTAAAACTTATAAGGGGATTCTTTTCTATAGGCAAACCAATTACTCTCGACACAGCATAATCAACGCTAAGCGCATCGTCCCCTATAGCAATAAAACCTGTATAGCGGGGAGTTCCCCCTGTTGCCGGGCCTTCCCCTTCTAAAGAAACAACGGCGTCAACAATAGTAAGGGGAGGATTAATCGTATTGTATAGCTTAAAAAGAACTCTCACGAAATCTTCTGTTCTGGTATACATTTTATGAAGGCGGCTTTTATACGCTCCGCTTATACACCCGTATAGATTCTTAACCGCGCAGGTAATAACAGTTATGTTATGGGTTTTTAGTTTAGGCAGATTTATTATTGTAAACTGGCGCGACCACTCTGACAAAGGAATGCCATCCACAACATAACTTGATGTAGGATAGAGAAGTTTAAAGCCATGCCTGTCTGCCAAATCTTTAACTTTTGTCTCTCTATAAACCCTCTCTACATTAACATCGGTACTAAAAATAGAAGGGTTATCGGCAATATATACATCTAATCCCCTCTCCTTAAACACACACCCTACAGCCTCTATAAATACCGGATTGGTTGTAATGGCATAATCGGCAGGCACAGGGGATAAAAGATTGGGTTTAAGAAGAACCTTTCTGCTTTTTAATACGTTTTCTAAAGAGAAGTGATTATCGAGAACAGACTTTATAGCATCTATCAGCAAATTCCTATCATACTTATCTGCCTTTAACAAAATAACTTTTTTCTTCGTCATCGATTAACTTTCTTGAAAGAAAACAATCTATGGGCATTACAATAAACTTTTTGCTTAAGCTCTTCGAAAGAAACGTTCTTGATTTTAGCTGCGTAGTTATAAACTTTTTTTATATCAAAAGGGGTTGAGTAATCTCCATACACCTTCATATAAGGAGAATCGGTTTCTAGAAGCAGTCTATCAAGGGGGGCATATTTTAATGCTTCCTTAAGGCGAGACTTATTTCTTAGAACATTCAGAGAGAAAGACACATTGCCGTTCCTATCTATAATACGCCTTAAAAAACTTATATCCTGGGAGAAACAGTGAAATATAATATTTGTGTAATCAGAAAAATATTCATCAAGAATACCCAAAATACCATCATCATTCCAACGATTATGAATTACAACAGGTAAATCAAATTCTTTGGAAAGATTTATAAATGCTTCTAAGATATCTTTTTGTTCCTTAAAGGAAAGGGATGACTTATAATCCAGCCCTATCTCCCCTATAGCTACTATTTTCTTATAACTACGGATGAAATTGCGATAGCGCTCGATGGTCTGCGAAGAAAAATTGCCTCCACTAAGAGGGTGAAACCCCAAAGAGTGATAAACAAACTCATAATCTCCCAGTACAGTTAAAGAATCAATCGTAGTAGTTAAATCAATACTTACGTCAATAAATATATACTCATTCTGGGAGCTTCTTAGAATATCTTTCTGCTTAGCCTCATCTAAAGAGTTTATATGACAATGGGCATCAATCAACATCTATCCGGGGGAAAAGAGGAAGCCCTTTCTGGACACAGAAACCTTCTTTCTTCCATTTTGTGCTCTCCAGGGAAATTTCTTCCTTGCCTAACTGGGTTAATATACTGCTACACGCCTGAGGCATAAAAGGGTAAATATAAACAGCTATTATCTTAATGCCTTCAAGAAGAGAGAATAAAAACCACCTCAGCTCTTCTATTTTCTTATTTCTCCAAAGCTCCCATGGTTTTTTATTCTCAATAAATTTATTCATAACATTAATAAACTTCCATATTGTCTCTAAGGCTCCAATAAAATTAACTTCTTCCATCAAGGAAATATAACTGCCCAAATTCTCAAAAGATTCTTTAAACTCATAAGGTAAATCTGCATTTTCTGAGCTTATTTTCCCCTCAAAATACTTTTCTGCCATATTGAGAGTCCGATAAACCAAGTTCCCCAAATCATTAGCTAAATCGCTATTTAAACGGTGAACAATTGTATCCCAAGAGAAATTTCCGTCAGCCCCTACATTTACTTCTCTTAAAAGAAAATAACGCAGGGCGTCAACTCCCACCTTATCAATAAGCTCAAGGGGATTAACAATGTTGCCTCTGGATTTAGAAATCTTATCCTCTCCTACTTTCCACCATCCATGGGCAAAAATAACACGGGGCGGTTCAATACCCAAAGCATGCAACATTATAGGCCAGAATATAGCGTGGTGTCTTAATATATCTTTCCCGATAAACTGGATATCTGCCGGCCACCACTTTTTAAATTTATTATAGTCATACTCAAACCCTACAGCACTAATGTAATTCAGTAAAGCATCAAACCATACATATACAACAAAATTATCATCTAAGGGAAAATCTATACCCCAGGAAACCCTTTTTTTGGGACGGGAAATACACAAATCTTCTAACCTGTTATTATCCAGAAATCCTACTACCTCGTTGTAACGTATCCTGGGTTGTATAAAGCCAGGATTGTCTTTTAAATACTTTCTAAGCCACTCTTCATATTTAGATAATTTAAAGAAATAGTTATCCTCAACTATCTCCTCAACGTCTCTCTTGCAAGCTGGACATCCCCCTGCTTCTTTAACCTGCGATTCTGTCCAGAAAGACTCACAAGGCATACAGTAAAAACCGCGGTATTTAGCTTTATACACATCTCCTTTTTCATAAAGCTCAGTTATAACTTTTTTAACGACATTCTTATGATAACTATCTGTGGTACGTATAAAATAATCATAAGAAATATCAAGCCTCTTCCACAAATCCTTAAAAACTCTTATTTTATCATTAACAAAAGTCTCTACGGACAGAGTCTGCTGCTGGGCTGCCTTTTTAATCTTTTCACCATGTTCATCCGTACCCGTAAGAAAAAAAACATCGTCTCCTTTTAGTCTTCTGAAACGCGCCAAACAATCACATATTACATTTGTATAGGCGTGTCCTATATGAGGAGAAGCATTTACATAATATAAGGGAGTTGTAATATAGAACTTACTCATTCTTATCAAAAACTATTTTCTCTATTCTTCCATCTTCAAATTCCACATACACCATTCTTTTCAATATATTAACGGCAATGACCTTCCCCCTTCCTTTAGAAGTATTAATCTTGTCACCCTCCTTAGGCAATCCTTTAGCAAGCTCTTTATAATGTTTGTATTCATAAAACAAACAACACATAAGCCTGCCGCAGATACCAGATATCTTAGAAGGATTAAGGGGAAGCTTCTGCTGCTTCGCCATCTTAATACTAACGGGTTCAAAGTTTTTTAAGAAAGAGGCACAGCACAGGCTTCTGCCGCAAGGGCCAATCCCTCCAAAAAGCCTCATTTCATCTCTTACTCCAATTTGGCGCATCTCTATTCTTATCTTAAATACTTTTGCCAAGTCCTTTACCAACTCTCTAAAATCTACTCTGTCTTCTGAGGTAAAATAAAATACAATCTTCTTTCTGTCAAAAGAATATTCTGCTTCTACAAGCTTCATGGGAAGTTTATATTCCTTTATCTTATCAAAACAGATCTTGATTGCTTCTTTTGCCTTCTGCCGGTTATCTTTTATTTTTTTCATATCCTCAGAGGTAACTCTCCTTATAATATTGCGAAGAGAATGATTGTTGACTCCTTCGTTTATCTCCAGTATCTCACCGTAATCAAGTCCTCTGTCTGCCTCAACAATTACATAATCGCCAACATTAAAGCCATCTCCCGCCGAATAGGCTGTAATATTTCCTGCTTCTCTTAAACGCACTACTGCTACTTTCATGAACATCTAGCTACAACATAAACTTAAAAGATTACACGCTAAGTTCACATTTATATTGTCAATAGAAGCGTAAATCTCTAAAACCCCTTGCAACATAATTTGTGCTTTCTCGGCAGAAAAGCCCAAATTTTTAATTATCTCATAACTATCCTTGTCAATCAAATAATTTGTGTTTCCGGAAAGAGAGTATACAATATATTCTCTTAATACAACAATTAAACTCCACATAAAACTTGATAAAGATTCCCTATCAGAAATACGTAGCTGTCTCTTTAACAGAAAGTCTGTTATATCTCTATGGATAACATCTGCTTTGCCTTCTTTAAAGGGGAGATAAATCTTTCTACACCGAGATAAGATTGTTGGAATAATCAAATCCGTCCTCTCAGACATAAGTATAATCAAACATTTCGAAGGAGGCTCCTCTAAAGTTTTTAAGAATGCATTTGCAGCCTCCAGGGTAAGAAGATGAGCCTGATTAATAATTAAAATTTTATTTCTCGCCTGGAAACTCTTATGATAAAGGAACCGCTGCGATGCTCGGACAGAAGCTATTCTTATCGAACTTCCTTCTGGCTCTACTATAAAATAATCAGGATGAATTCTTTTATCAGCCTTAAGACAATCATCACATCTATTGCAAAAATAATCGCTAATAGTGCAGTTAACAAGTTTGCCTACGGATAAAGCAAAATCTAAATCATTGCCCACCAAAAGATAAGAAGAGCACACACAGTTGTGTTTGTTGAGATAATAGAAGTAATCAAGAAGGTAATCTTTACTTTCTTTTAACATGCTTCTTAATTAATCTTTCTACATCTCTAAACATATAAAACAACTCTCTATCAGCATTAATAATGTGGATTCTTTGTGGATTCTCTTTTGCTAACAATTTATATCCTTTCTTAAGACACCTATGGAAAGAAAGAGGCCTGCTTTCAATACGGTCTTTGCGCTTAATTCTCTTAAGGCCATTTTCTACTCTTGTATCTAAAAGAATCGTTAAATCGGGTTTTATACCTAAGTTAAACATGTTGACAGCTCTCTGGACAACTCTCCCCAAACCTAAAGCATAACCCTGGTAGACAACTGTAGAATCAAAAAATCTGTCACAGATAACGACATCATACTTTTTCAGTGCCCCTTTAAGCTTTTCTTCAATAAGCTGGGTACGAGCTGCTAGATAAAGAAGGAGTTCAGTGTAAGGAGACAATTCCTTATTGTCTTTGTCCAGAAGAATACTTCTTATCTTTTCTCCTATTCTTGTAGAGCCTGGCTCCCTAAATACTGCAACCTTAAATCCTCTCTGTCTTAAAAACTTTTCCACAAAGTTAATTATACTACTTTTACCACTACCCTCTATACCTTCAACTGTAATGAACATAGCTCTTTTTCTCATATGCCTTGTCTATTTTCTATACCAAATGGTTTTCCCAGTAGGTTGGTCTTCCAAAACTATGCCTTTGGATAGGAGCTCACTACGTATGGCATCGGCTTCTTTAAACTTACCCTGTTTTCTTAAACTTGCCCTGAGTGCTATTTTATTATTAATTTCCTCATCGGAAGGTAAAGATAGGTTTATATCCTCTACTGTTGGGTAACAAGCTAATTTCTCAATAGAAAAAATACATAATATTATTTTTAAAAGATTCTGAGCCTCTAAAAAAAACTGTTTTGTTTTATCCAAATTCTCATTAACAACCTTGACAATATCAAAAACTACAGAAAAGCCTAAAGGCGTATTAAAATCATCATCCATAGCTTCTATAAACTTTGCATACAAGCCATCAAACTCTTTATAAGAGAATCTGTGTGGTATATTCTTGCAATCAGACCCAATTTGTGTTTCTGTACGGCTTTCTAACTGCTTTAGGAAAACCCCTATCCTCTCTTTAACCCGTTTACACTCTTTCAACTTTTCCTCTGAAAAATCAAGGGGACTGCGATAATGAGTGGATAAGTATGCTATCTTTATAACCTCTGCAGAGTGCTTAGCCACTGCCTCTTTTAAAGTAATAAAATTACCCAGGGATTTTGACATTTTCCTTCCCCCAATGGTTAAAAGACCATGATGCATCCAGTACAGAGAAAATGGCTTTTCCAGGAGGGCTTCTGACTGGGCTATTTCGTTTTCATGATGAGGAAATATAAGGTCTTTCCCTCCACCGTGAATATCAAGGGTTTCACCTAAGAACCTATTTGCCATCACAGAACACTCGATATGCCAGCCAGGTCTGCCTTCGCCAAAAGGAGAATTCCACGAAGGTTCATCGTCTTTTCTCTCCTTCCAAAGAGCAAAGTCCAGAACATCTTCCTTCAAAGGGTCGGGTTCAATTCTTACGCCACTGAACAAATCATCTATCTTCCTGCCGGAAAGCTTACCATAATCTTTAAATTTCCTGATACGAAAATAAACATTACCTCCTTTTCTATAGGCAAAACCTTTCTCAATAAGCTTTTCTATAAAACTTACCATCATAGGTATATTATCGGTAGCAAGTGGTTCAATATCAGCCTTGGCAACCCCTAAATCATTCAAATCAGCATAGTAACTTTTTATATATCTGTTTCTAACGCGGCCGAAAGCATCTTTTAAAGAAATGCCCTCCTTACGAGATAATTCTTTTGCCTTATTTATTATTTTGTCATCCACATCCGTAATGTTCCTTACTAACTTAACTTTATATCCCCTAAACTTAAGGTATCTTCTTACTACCTCAAAGATATACAGAGACCTACCGTGTCCTATATGACAATCATCATATACCGTAACCCCACAAGTATACATGTTAACATAAGGATAATTAAGAGGCTTAAACTCTTCCTTTCTGTTTGTAAGAGTATTATATATCCTCATCATTTTTATATGATTTTGAAAACTACCTAAAAATATCTAAGCCAGTATTACCAAATTCCCCCTAAATTTTTGGACGTCCGACGTCCTACATTTCTTTTCTTTAGGAGAACGGCTGCATAGCAGGAGATTGCTTCTTTACTAGGAATATCTAATCCTTCTTTCGACTTAATCTTTATATTGACACATGTATTAAATAGCTTAGAAAGATAATCCACCATCTTCTTTTTATACTTAACCAAAGGAGGATTATCAGCGATTATAGTAATGTCTATATTCTCTATTAAATAACTTTTCTTAATCTTCTTAATTACAAATAGGGCGATATCAACACTTTTTAGTCTTTTTGATTCCTCTGCGCCAGGAGGAAAATAATCTCCAATATCCCCTAAAGAAACTGCCCCTAGGATAGCATCGCAGACAGCATGCAGAACAACATCACCATCAGATACTGCCTCTACGCCAAAACCGCAGTTTATCTTCACCCCCCCAAGAAGCAAACTCTTTTTCTTCCTGGTAAAACGGTGCACATCAAACCCTAAGCCTATCCGCATACTTGCCATATCTTATTAATAATCACCGTTTCTGCTTTACAACTTTAAACGGCGGTACGCCTTACTCCTACACATTGCTAATCAATGCATTCCAATCTTTAAAATAGCCTTTGCCAGAAATAAATCATGTGGATAAGTTATCTTTATGTTAAGATGCTCTCCTTCTATAACCTTAACAGGTACATTGAGCAGACTAACAAGTTGGGCATCGTCGTAAACAGAAACTCTCCTGAATTTCCTGTATGCTTCTATAAGCAAATTCTTTTTGAATGCCTGGGGAGTCTGAATATACCAGATATTACTTCTATCTAAGGTTTTTTTTATTCTCTCTCGCCGGACGACCTTAACAGCCTCGCTAACCTTAACGCCAGGCACAACTGCCCCAAATCTTAAGACTTCTTTCTTAAGCTTAACTATTAAGTTTTTCGTTACAAAAGGACGCGCTCCATCATGAACAAAAACATAACCCACACCATCATCAACAAGCTGCAACCCTTTGTATACAGAATCCTGCCTCCTTTTTCCTCCTTCCGTCAAAAAAAGCCTTTCGTCTTTTATATAACGCCTTATAAAAGCAAAATACCTCTTCTTAGCAACAACAATTATCTGGGAAAACCCTTTTATCCCCTTAAAAACTTGGTAACTGTAGTAAAATAAAGGCAGATTTCCTATCTTAACAAAGGCCTTATCGACTTTGCTTTTTAACCTTTCCCCTTTGCCTGCACAGACTAAAACCAATGCACACTTCATCCGGAAAGTTTTGTAAAAATTATCCTGCCGCTGGGCGATTGCAATACAGAAGTAACCTCAACGTCTACTGTCTTGCCAATGAGCCATTTTGCATTCTCTACTACCACCATTGTCCCATCCTCCAGATACCCTACTGCCTGGTTATGCTCTTTGCCCTCTTTTATTAACTTAAGCGAAAACCGCTCTCCCGGAAGAAGAATAGGTTTAAGGGCATTGGCAAGGTCATTTATGTTAAGCACTTTAACACCCTGAAGCTGGGCAATCCTGTTAAGATTGTAGTCAGTAGTTAGAATTTTACAGTCTAAAATCTTGGCAAGCTTTACAAGTTTTTCATCCACTTCAAGTTTTTCTTCTGTATCTTCTTCATAAATCTCTACTTCAATGTTCTGCTCTTTTTTTAAAGCATGTAGAATCTCAATTCCTCTTTTGCCTTTCTGCCGTTTTAAGAAGTCGGTAGAATCAGCCAGTGCCTGTAATTCATTCAACACATAGCGAGGAACGATAAACTTAGCCTCTACAAACCCGGTCTTAACAATATCCAAAATTCTTCCATCAATTATGCTACTTGTATCTACAATTATATTCTCTTCCCTTAACTCCTGGCGCTTAAATCTGACATAAGGAATAATGAGGTTAAATTCCTCCTTTCCTTTAAGACCAAGAGTCAACCCCAAATAAATACATATAACATAAACAAAGGCAGTGAAACCTGTAGTTATCTCATCGGGAAGTTTAAAAAGGACGAGAAAAAAATTAAACATTCTCCCTAAAATTAAACCTAACACTATACCAAACACCCCTGAAGAAAGGCCTTTAAGAGAGACTCTGCGTGCCATTACTTCAAAGAGAACAATGCTTAACCCTATTATTCCCCCTCCTAGTGCATATAACCAGCTATTTGCATCTCCTCCAAAAATAGCATTCTCTCCCCCAAAAGAATATGCTAAAATTACACAGATAACAACAAAGAAAAAACGAATCAAGTTAAGACTTACCATACTATCCTCCTATAATCTTTAAAACCTCTTCAATTGACTTAAGCCCTACAATCTTAAAAGGATACTTACCCCCCTTTATTTCATTCATGTTACCATGCGGAACAAAACACTGCTTAAAACCACATCTTTCAACTTCCTTCAGCCGCAAAGAGATATTATTTACTGGCCGCAACTCTCCTGCCAATCCTACCTCTCCAATAAATACAGAATTAGCCTCAAGTTCCTTTTCTTTAAAAGAAGAGATTATAGCACATAAAGCTGCCAAATCAACGGCAGGGTCGGAAATTCTTACTCCTCCAGCAACATTCAAAAATATATCCTGTGTACTTAAAGTAATTTTTAAACGCTTCTCTATAGTGGCGACCAAAAGGGAAAATCGATTAAAATCAAACCCTACCGATCTTCTTCTTACCATGCCAAAGCTTGACTTACTTACCAATGCCTGTAACTCTATTAATACTGGCCTTAACCCTTCTAAAGCACAACAGATTGCACTTCCTGCCACAGGATTATCCTTGTGGGGCAAAAAAATATCCGATATATTTCTTACCTCCTTTAGCCCAAAGGAAGTCATTTCAAATACAGCCATCTCTCCTGTGGAGCCAAAACGGTTTTTGGTAGTCCGCAATATCCGATAAGAAGAAACCAGCTCCGATTCAAAATACAGCACACAATCAACTATATGCTCTAACAGTTTAGGCCCGGCCAAAGACCCATCTTTTGTAATATGGCCTATGATAACAACGGTAACATTCTGAGTTTTCGCCAAACGCACCAGAAACTCAGCGCAGCTTCTAACCTGATTTATACTACCCCTTGTAGAATCAATATCTGGATGATGCATAACCTGGATAGAATCAATCAACACTATCTCAAATTTATACTCTTTTAGGTACTCATAGAGATTCAAAACATTATCATCTCCAACAATATATAAATTGCCAAAGTCTGCATAAAGTCTTTTTGCCCGGAAACTTACCTGTTGTGGTGATTCTTCTGCACTTACATAAAGAATCTTTTTTGCTTTAGAAAGAGACCCTGCTACCTGAAGCAAAAG
>CAYXBX010000028.1:0-11784 GCA_964463445.1 uncultured Planctomycetia bacterium | reverse complement strand
TGGGAAAATTATTTAAATATGTGGAAGAGGAAAAAGAAAGATATTGTTAATTCCTGGAGGACAGTGAATTTTTCTCTTAATAAGGGGATTGTTAATATATTGAGAAAGTTTTTTAGAAGTAAATGAGGGAGGTCGTTTGATGATTGTTCCTGCACTACTTACTAATGATAAGAATGAGCTAACACAGATGCTTGATGTTTGTAGCAAGTTTGCGGATTTTGTGCAAATAGACATTATGGATGGTAAATTTGTTCCTTCTCGTAGTCTTGATAAGGATGAGATTAGGAAACTAAGAAGCAGCTTGCGATGCGAAGCTCATCTTATGGTGAATAACCCTTTGGAGTGGTTGGATGCCTTTAAAGATTTTGGCGCAGAAAGAATTATTTTTCATTTTGAGATTGAAGATGAAAAAGAGCATATCATTGAGGAAATAAGGAAAAAAGGATTCGGTGTAGGGTTAGCTGTAAACCCTTCTACTTCCTTGGATGAGTTTGAGAGTCTGGTGAGTAAAGTTGACTTAATTCTTTTTATGTCTGTTGTCCCTGGTTTCTATGGCTCGAAATTTATACCATCTGTGCTTGATAAAATAAGGAAGTTCAGGAGGATATATCCTCATAAGAAGACAGGTATAGATGGTGGGGTAAAGTTAGACAACGTAAGGATTATAAAGGACACAGGAGTAGATTGTATCTGTGTGGGCAGTGCAATATTAAAATCAACCTCCCCTTATAAAGCATACGAGAGGTTTCTTGATATATGCAATGAATAAAGCCGTAAGAATAATAACTTTGGTGCTTGTATGTTTTTTTCTTATCTACAATTACTATAGCCGTCTCGTAAAAAGAAAAGATTCATTTGTGTTGCATAGTAATGATAATGCTGAAGATATTAAGACGGAATTGGTTCGTCCGAGTATTTCTCTTATTTTTGATGGGTTGGGAAACAGTGTAAATGATTTGAGAGAGATTTATTCTTTAGGCATACCGGCTAGCGTTGCGGTTGTCCCTGGTTTAAAATTCTCAAAAAATATTGCTTATATCGCAAAAAGGTGTGGTTTTAGTGTCCTTATTAATCTTCCTGTGGGCGACAGTGATTTTAAGGGTGCTTCAAGAGGGAAGTATCGGCTTATAACTCCTTCCTTAAACCATTATCAGATTAATAGGCTATTGCGTTATTATTTGAATTCTGTGAGGATAGCGAATGGTGTGGTTCCCTGCGGGGAATTAAAAGTTAAGGATGTGTCTTTTATGAAGTTTATCTTGGAGGAGATAAAAGAGAGGAATCTTCTTTTTATAGATAACACGACATCTTCAGACTCGCTTTTTCTTAAAATAGCGCAAGAATTAGGAATAAAGACAGGGTATATTGATGGATATATAGATTTTTCTTCCGACCGCCATGAAGCAAAACAGAGGTTACATCAGATTATAGATATAGCAAAAAATAAAGGGAAAATAATTGTTGCTGTTTTTCTTCAGGAAGTAATCTTGGAAGTTCTTAGGGAAGAATTATCTCAGCTCAAAAAAGAAGTTTCGTTTATTACCATAGAGGAATATTTTGAGGGTCAGAAATAGGATAGATGAAGAGAGTCCTTTTGCACATATGTTGTGGTGTATGCGCTTTTGCGTGTATCGAGAGGCTTAGAAATGAAGGATTTTATGTTGAAGGTTTTTTTTATAATCCTAATATCCATCCCAAAGAAGAATACGAGAAAAGAAAAGATGCTTTAAGTATTGTAAGAGAAGTGATGAACATTAGGATTATCGAAGGTAAGTATAATCCTAAGGAGTGGTTTTTGTTGTGTAAGAACTATGCAGAAGAACAGGAAGGCGGAAAGCGATGTTCGCTTTGTTATAGGATGCGTCTGGAGGAAGCTTATTCGTTGAGCAGAAAACTGGG
The DNA here is from genome assembly GCA_964463445.1 of uncultured Planctomycetia bacterium. Classification (GTDB taxonomy): domain Bacteria; phylum Omnitrophota; class Gorgyraeia; order Duberdicusellales; family 4484-171; genus CAZWON01. The sequence goes on along the minus strand of CAYXBX010000028.1, from coordinate 9,885 downwards.
TTTTGAATACTTCACTACCACTTTAACTGTTAGTCCTCACAAAAGGAGCGGAAAAATATTTGAAGAAGGAGAAAAGATAAGTAGAAAAAGCTTTTTAAAAATAGATTTTAAAAAGAAAGATGGTTTTAAGAAAACGAACGAGTTAGCAAAAAAGTATAAAGTTTATCATCAGAATTATTGTGGCTGTATCTACAGCTTGATGGAGAGAAGAAATCGAAATGGGTAATTACTATTCATTCAACAGTTATTTGAAGGAGAAGTTTGGCGGTCGTGTTCATCGCCTAAGTGTTGATGGAGGATTCGGTTGCCCTAATCTGGATGGAACATTAAGCAGAAAAGGGTGTATATTCTGTAACAACAAAGCTTTCAGCTATTTTTCTGGCAATAGAAGGTTATCGCTAGAAGATCAGATAATTAAGTCTATGGAATATGTAAGGAGGCGTTATAAGGCAGAGAAGTTTATTGTTTATTTTCAGAGTTTTACCAATACCTATGCAAGCGTTAACATTCTTAAAGAAAAATACAGTATAGTGCGTAAATTCAATAATATTGTAGGTATTGCTATTTCCACACGCCCTGATTGTATTAACACAGAAAAGCTTGAGCTAATAAATAGTTTCTCTTCTAAATACGAAATATTTATCGAGTACGGTTTACAAACAGCAAATGATGTAATTTTAGAGAAAATTAATCGCAATCATACATTTAGTGACTTTGAAAAAGCCGTAGAATTAACTGCAAGATATAAAAACATCCACATTGCTGTTCATATTATATTAGGCCTGCCGGGTGAAAGAAAAGAAGATATGCTTAATACCGCGAAAATTCTTTCTAAAATGCCCTTATGGGGCTTAAAATTTCACTGTTTGCACGTAGTAAAAGATACAGTATTAGAGGAGATGTACACAAAAAGGCAAATTACTCTTTTAGGAGAAGATGAGTATATTGATATTCTTATAAGTTTTCTTGAGCTTATTCCTTCAGAGTGGGTAATGCTTAGATTAGTTTCTGATTCTAATAGAGATCTGTTGATTGCACCTATGTGGTTAAACGAAAAGCATAGAGTTTTAAGAAAGATTGAGGAAGAGTTTATAAGAAGAGGAACATACCAGGGCAGGTTATATGAAGGCGTTAGTTGTAAGAGTTCATAAAGCAGAAGTGTGGTCAGATAATAGACTCGTTTCTTCTATTGGTGGTGGAATTGTCGTATTTATAGGAATAGATAGAAAGGATACGTATGATTCGTTGGTAAAGATAGCAGAAAAAGTGGCAAATTTAAGAATATTTGAAGACGATAAAGGCAAATTACAGTTTTCTGTCAGAGATAAAAACTACGCTGTTATGTGCGTTTCAAACTTTACTCTCTGTGCGAATACAGAGAAAGGACGTCGTCCATCCTTTGAGAAGGCGATGATGCCATCGGCTGCTGAGAAACTTTATAATAATTTTATTATGGTGTTAGAGTCAAAAGGTATAAAAGTTGAGAAGGGAATTTTTGGTGTTCATATGGATATAAAACTTGAGATGGATGGTCCCGTTAATATAGTAATTGAAGAATAGCGATGTTTATAGTTTTGGTTTTAGTTGCTGATTCAGAGGAGGTAATGATTAAAGGCTGCTAACCAGAGTTTCTACTTATTAGCAGGAGGTAGATATGCACCCGGTATTATTTAAGATTGGTCCAATTACTATTTATACTTATGGTGTATTTGTTTTTTTGGGGGTAATAACAACATATTGGTTTTCTCTTAAGGAGGCAAAGAAGCTTAGATTGGATGATAATAAGTTTTCTAGTTTGTTTTTTTGGACAGTCATCTGGGGATTTATAGGTGCACGCCTTTTATATGTGGTGGTAGAGTGGAAGTGGTTTTTAGAACATCCTTTCAATACATTATTTTCCAGAAGCGGGTTCGTTTTTTATGGAGGAATAATAACCGGCTTTGTTGTATTTTGTATTCTTAACAGAAGATACGAATGGGATTTTAGAAGAATAGCGGATATAGTGGGGGGTTATATTCCTTTGGGACATGCCATAGGTCGCTTAGGGTGTTTTTCTTATGGATGTTGTTATGGGAAACCCACTACTTCCTGGGTAGGCATACTTTTTCCTCCTTCTAGTCCTGCAGGGATGGTAGGTGAACCAGTTATTCCCACTCAGCTTATCTCGTCTTTTTTTCTTTTTTTAATCTTTATCGTCTTAACTTTATTTAAGAAACATAAGAGATTTGATGGCCAGATTATGCTTTTGTATTTTATCCTCTATGGGGTATTCAGATTTATTATTGAGTTTTTTAGAGGCGACCCTAGAGGTTTCATAGGGATACTATCTACTTCCCAGTGGTTATCCCTTCTGGTTGTCGTGTTTTCTTTTTTTATGTGGGTTAAGATAAATAGCTCTATACGAAAATAATTTTATAGTTGAATGTTTCTTTAAAATAAATATAATAAAAGAATGCTAAATGTATCAAGAGATAAGTTTGAAGAGGAAGTTATCAAATCGGAGATCCCCGTTGTTGTAGATTTCTGGGCTTCCTGGTGTGTGCCATGTAAACAGATTGAATCTGTTCTTGAAGAGTTGTCTTCTAAACTAAAGGGGAAAGTTAAATTTGTTAAAGTTAATATCGAGGAATCCCCCGATTTAGCTTCGTCCTATATGGTTATGAGCATTCCTACCTTAATAGTGTTTAATAATGGCATTCCTTCTGCAAAAAAGACTGGTTCAGCGAACAAATCCGATATTGAGAGGTTTATCTTACCTTATATCCAATGATAAAGATAGCCTTAGTGCAAGGTAATTTTTGGGTTGGCAACATAGAGGGTAATACTGCGCGGATTATTAATGCGATTGATAAGGCCTATAAAGAAAAGATTGATATTGTTGTTTTTCCAGAACTATCGGTAGTAGGATATCCCCCCCAGGACTTGTTGCTTAAGAAGTATTTTATCAAAGAGAATATAAAAGCCATTCATAAGATTGCTTCTTATACTAAGAATATAATTGCTATTGTTGGCTTTGTACATAGAGCAGAAAAGGAAGGTAGTATTTACAATGCCTGCGCTCTTATAAATAAGGGTAAAATAATAGATGTGTACTGTAAAGTTAATCTCCCTAATTACGGTGTGTTTGATGAGAAAAGATATTTTAAGCCAGGCAGAGATATTTCTGCATACTCTTTTAAAAATTACTCTTTTAGCGCTAATATATGTGAAGATTTATGGCGTAGCAGTTATGTAAGACTCCTTAAAGACAAAAAGTTTGACTTTATAGTAAATATTTCTGCTTCTCCTTTTTGTATGGGAAAACTGTCTTTAAGAAAAGAGATTCTTTCTTATACGGCAAGAGAGCTGGGTTGTTTTGTTTTTTATTGTAATCTGGTGGGCGGCCAGGATGACCTTGTGTTTGATGGTGGTAGCATGGTTGTCTCGCCAGAAGGAAAGATATTAAAGTTTGCCAAGAGGTTTAAGGATGACTTTATTGTTTTTAGTTTACCTGCCCGGAAGGTTAAGTCTTACCATATAAAAGAAGTTCCTGAAGAGGCTTCCTTCGAAGCCCTTTCTTTGGGGATTAATGATTATGTAAGAAAGAATGGTTTCAAGAAAGTTATTGTAGGTGTAAGCGGAGGAATTGATTCAGCGGTTGTGGTATCTTTAGCCGCTTTAACTTTGGGTAAAAGCAACGTTTATGGACTTATTATGCCATCTCGTTATACAAGTGAATCAACGTTCTCTGATGCAAAAAGAATTTGTGAAAACTTAGGCGTGAAATATTCCGTTATTCCTATAACGCCTATATTCGATGCCTATTTAAAAGCACTAAAAAATGTTTTTAAAGATCTTCCTTTTGATAAAACTGAAGAGAATATTCAAGCTCGTATAAGAGGAAATCTTCTTATGGCCTTTTCCAATAAGTTTGGATATTTGGTCCTTAATACCGGCAACAAAAGCGAACTATCATGTGGATATTGCACGTTGTATGGTGATATGGTGGGGGGGTTTGGTGTCTTAAGCGATATTCCTAAAACTTTGGTTTATAAGTTAGCTAATTATATAAACAGATACTCAAAGAAAAAGGTTATACCTTCTTCAGTAATAAAAAGACCCCCTTCTGCTGAGTTGAAGCCCAATCAAAGAGACAGCGACTCGTTGCCCTCTTATGATATTCTTGATGTTATTCTTAAATTTTATATAGAGGATGATTTATCCTTGGACGATATCGTCAAAAAAGGTATTAAGCGCACTTTAGTTAAGAAGGTTATTGGCATGGTTGATAGGAATGAGTATAAACGTCGTCAAGCTCCTGTAGGGATAAAGATTACACCTAAAGCATTTGGGGGAGACAGGCGTATGCCTATTACCAACGGTTTTTCTCACTGAGAGGAAGTTAGTATATTTTGGAAGGTGGTGCTATGTTGGAGGAGAGAATTTATAAGGATTATATTGAGGCTCTTAAGAGTCACGATAAACAAAAAGCAGATTTTTTAAGTTTTATTCGAGCACAGATAAAAAACAGAGCTATAAGCTTAAGAAAAGAGAAGCTGGATGATAGAGAGATTATTGGTGTTTTGGACAAACAGAGGAAGCAGCTGGAAGAAGCAAAAGAAAGTGTATCTTCCTCTGGAAGACAAGATTTGATTGATAACATAGATAAAGAATTGGCAATCGTAAAAGGGTATCTTCCCGAGCCTCTAAGCGAAGAAGAAATTTTGCGCATTGTTGATGATGTTATATCGCAGCTAAATGTCACTTCCATAAAAGAGATGGGTAAGGTGATGAAAGAAGTGATTTCCCGCACCTCTTTTAAGGCCGATGCTCGCAAGATAAGCGAGATAGTAAGAAGAAGGCTCACTTCTACTTAATGCAATATGGAACTTGTAAAGTCTCTAGGAATTATTCTTGGTAGTTCATACACCTCAGGATTAAGTACCTATCTTACCATAGCATCTTTGGGTATTGCTCAGAAGATAGGGTGGGTACATCTTCCTGGTCAAATGATTTGCTCTCTCATCCTTTAGTTATACTTATTGCTGCTGTGCTTTATGGGATAGAGTTCTTTGCTGATAAAATTCCTTATGTTGATTCAATGTGGGATTCAATTCACACTTTTATTCGTCCTCTGGCAGGAGCAGGATTATCCTTTATGGCAGCTTCCGATATGGGGATAGTTAAGGTGCCTTTTGCGTTTCTTGGAGGTGCCATTGCTGCTGATTTTCACCTGACAAAGTCTGCCGTGCGGGTTGCAGTAAACACATCGCCTGAGCCAGTTACTAATTCCCTTGTAAGTACAGGAGAGGACACAATAGTTATAAGTATATTAGTGTTAATTGCCAAACACCCTTTAATTGCTTTTGTTATTGTCATTTGTCTTATTGTTATTTCCTTATGGATTCTTAAAAAACTATTCCATCTGTTAAAAAAAGTTTTTAGTCCTTCCCTTGGTTAAAAGCGGTCGTTAAGAAATGAACGTTATTGATTATTTATTGACAGGAATTATTTGTGTTTATACGCTTCTCGGATTTCTAACAGGTTTATTAGGCCAGATATTGGGTATTGTAGGGATTGCGCTGAGTTTATATGGAGGATACCTTTTTTATTTAAGAGGGGGCAACTTGTTTTATGTACCTTTGGTTATAATCGCTATAGCAGTTGTCTTTAAGGTCATTATAAAAGTAGTTAAGAGCGTATATCTTACCTCTCTTTCTGATAGCCCCAGAATTTCTTTACTTTCTCGGGTAGGAGGAGGGGTGGTAGGATTACTTAAAGGATTTATTTTTTCACTGGTTAGCTTAATTAGTTTGCACTTTCTTTCTTTTGCCATGTTAGATAAAAATACTTATTTAAACCGTAGCTTACAAGAATCGTTCTTCTACTCTTTTCTAAAAGAGAATAGTTTATTGCCGGGGATAGGGATTATTAAGGCAGAAGATGATGTTAATATAACAGTGGATACCTATTCCAGAAATAAGCCCTCATTGACTGAAGAGACATTAGAGGAATTAAGAGATAATCCCTCCTTTCAAGAAATACTCAAAGACAGGAATCTTCTTGAGAGTATAAGAAATAGAGATTATAAGGCTGTTCTTTCTAACCCTAAGTTTCTTAATCTTCTTAAGGATGAGGATTTTTTAAACAAACTCTCAGAAATTACATCTGAACAGTTAGGGCTAAAGCAGTAATATGGTTTTGAGCCTGATTTTCTCGGCTGGGAATAGTTTCTCCTTGAAAATACTCATCTTTAAAAATGTAAAATTATTCGACAATTTCAGGATTTTTTTACGCTTCTTTATCTTCTGTATTAGGTAATTACTCACTAATGTCATAACAGTAATATTATCAATATGTTACAGACTAAGAAAAACGTTATATGGCATGATTATTGCTTAGTAACTATAAGAGAGAGAATTCATTAAGAAAGGAGGTAAACGATGGAAGATAAACGTCAATTCAGAGGGTGGGAGAGTCCCAAAGATAAAGCCAATATTATGTGTGAAAAGCTACAGGAAGAAGTGGAAGTTATAGATATGAGCGCAGGTGGGATTAGGCTTTCTTGTTCTAATCCGCCTGAGGTAGGTTCTGTTGTTTACGCACAGTTAAAAATTTGTCCTCAGACAAAACCTTTTTATGTAATGGGCAGAGTCACTCGCTTATTTCCGAAGAATGGTTTATTTGAGGTAGCAATAAAATTTGAGAAGATTAGTACTCTTCAACTTTTCTTTGAATAGCTTTACTTATAGATGCCTTTCTACCTCACCTTTTACTTCTTCAAACTGGGGCTGGAAAGGTTGGGGTTCTCTACCAAAACATATTCCCATTGCTTCATATAGAGCAACAAGGTCAAGGTTTACATGGCGCTGTTTTATCGCTTTCTGTGTATTTATATAACGGATTTTTTTCCCTTTCACTCCCACAATAGTTACTCCACTTACGCCGCTTTCTAAAAGCATTACGGCTGCTGCTCCAGCTTCTTTACCAAAGTTGACATCGTAGGCAGAGGAGTGACCACATCTTACAAGATGGCCAGGCCTTACTTCCCTTACTTCAGGGATTTCGTAAAGTTTGGGTACAAACATTTTCTCCTTTTTCATAAATTCTTTTATTGAGGGGTCATTCTTAAATCTTTTAGTTAGTTCCTGACGGACATACTTTCCCGCTCCTGCTAACTTTTTGTGACCAAAAGCATCAGTGCCTGCGGATTCATCTATCAGTTCTTTTCCGCTGGCGTCTTTTATGCCTTCGGCTACAACTATAAGATAGGTACCTGCTTTTATGTCACTTTGTGATATTCTTTTTGTGAAGCGTTTTCTTACGTGTTCATATAGAATATCAAAATCAGTGGGAATCTCAGGAATTAATATAGCATCAGCATCAGCTCCTATGCCCCCTCTTAGGGCAGTATGTCCAGCATAGCGGCCAAATACTTCAAGCACTATGATACGGTTATGGGTTTTACCTGTAGTCTTTAATTCTTGCCCGAAGTTGGCAATACGATTAATAGTGGAATCTGCTCCCACAGAATAAGTTTGTAAATCTAAATCCATTGTCTTAGGAGCATGGACACATTTTATTCCATATTGAATTAGATCTACCATGACACTTCCTGTATCATCTCCGCCACTTATAACGAGGCCTTCTATGTTAAACTTTTTTAAACCCATCTTTATGCGTTCATACCTCTGAGGGTCTTCAATCTTTTTTATTTTTACTCGCGAATGGCCTGCTTCGGAACCAGCAAGATTTGCTTCGATTAAGTCTATGCGTTGGGGGGTGAGCTCTACTAAACTATCAAAATCAATGAGATTGTATAATCCGGCATAACCATTGGGTATTATAAAACAGGATATTCCTTTTTTATGTGCAGTTTGTGCTGCCCCTTTAATTACTGCATTTAGACCTCCACAATCACCACCACTTGTGATAATACCTATTTTTTTCATTTTTTACTCCTTTTTTAAAATAACGGATTACTGAAATGTTTAGATGCCCGTAAGAAAAAAAAGTTTATCACAATTTGAAAATATAATCAAATAAAATGTTTAAATTTAGGGAAGATTATTATAAAATAGTTAATAATTTTTAACAATGTATATGGTGAAAACTGAGAAAAGAAAGTTAGTAAGGTTTAGAGCACCCTGTTATGTTAAGGTTTTTTGCCCCGAGTTTCTTCTGATTTTTCTTGTGCAGGTAAGGATATCAGTATGAAAGGGCTTGGTCTTATTGTTGATAAGGAGGATGGTTTTAAGATTGGGGAAGAAGAGGCGGTGTCTTTATATGTTTTTTGCATCAGAAGAGATTGTGTCTGCAGGGGAAGCTAATCTGGCTTAGAGGGTATTCTGGGTATAGTGTGGAGTATATTTATAATTATTGAATGAGTATAAACAGGCTATTTTGATTATGTATTAAAATATTATCCTCAGGAACTTATAGGAAGATGATGGTTTTCATAGGATATATAAATGCAATTCATTATTTGGAAGCTAAGTTTGGCGAACAATTTCTTGACAAATAGCTATAAAAGAGATAAAAAAGATATTTATCAGGCTCAGGTAAAAAAGGAGGAAGGATGCAGTTTATCAATAATCCATTTATTTTATCAGCTCTTGGCTTAATTGGTATTCTTTTTGCGTTTCTGACTTATTCTTTAGTTATACGTAAGAGCGAAGGTTCTTCTAAGATGAAAGAGATTGCTGATGCCATTCATCTTGGAGCAATGGTATTTCTGAGGAAGGAATACCAGGTAATTGCTATTTTTATGGTAATAGTTTTTATTGTGTTGACAAAATTTTTAAGTCTGTTCACGGCGTTTTCCTATCTGATAGGAGCGGTATGCTCGATGCTTGCAGGTATTTTTGGAATGCAGGCAGCGACACGTTCCAGCGCCCGTACTACTCAAGGAGCAATTACAGGTGGTATGCCTGAGGCTTTAAGCATTGCCTTCAGGGGTGGGTCGGTTATGGGTATTTCTGTTGCTGCATTAGGGCTTTTGGGTATAAGCGTAGTTTATCTTTTCACTAAAGACCCCCATATCATAAATGGGTTTGCTATGGGAGCAAGCTCAGTTGCTTTATTTGCCCGTGTGGGAGGAGGCATTTACACAAAGAGCGCGGACGTTGGTGCGGACCTGGTGGGGAAGGTAGAGGAGAATATACCCGAAGATGATCCCCGTAACCCCGGTGTTATTGCTGATAATGTGGGTGATTGTGTGGGGGATACCGCAGGAATGGGTGCAGATTTATTTGAGTCTTATGTAGGCTCAGTTATTGCAACTATTGCCATTGGGGCTACTTTAACCTCGCCTTTAAAGTGGATGTATCTTCCTCTTGCCCTTATCGCTGCAGGGTTAGTAGCTTCTCTTCTTGGTATATCTTCTATTGGTATGCTTAAGAGAGTTAACCCTCAGTCAGCTCTTCGCTATGCTACATATATAAGTGGTATCCTCTTTATCTTTGCCTCGTTTTATTTAGTGAAGTTTATCTTGGGGAAGATTGATATTTTCTGGTGCATATTAAGTGGTCTTTTAGCAGGTGTTTTTATTGGTCTTGAAAGTGAATTTTTTACCAGTGGACCTCCCATAAAAGAGGTGGCAAAAAGTAGCGAGAGTGGAGCAGCTACGACAATTATTACTGGTTTGGCAACTGGCTTTGAAAGCACTATCCTTCCGGTCCTTACAATTGCTGTGTCAATTTATGTTGCCTATCGTTTCGGAGGGCTTTATGGTATTGCTATTTCCGCGGTGGGGATGCTTTCTACTATTGGTATTGTTATGTCTACTGATTCCTATGGCCCTATTGCTGATAATGCGGGGGGGATTGCTGAGATGTCGGGCCAGGACCCTCAGATAAGAAAGATTACGGATAAGTTAGACGCATTAGGTAATACTACAGCTGCGAT
>CAYXBX010000027.1:0-11884 GCA_964463445.1 uncultured Planctomycetia bacterium | reverse complement strand
TCGGCACTCCCGGCTTAAAAGGCCGGTGCTCTACCTGATGAGCTAGCGGCTCTTAGAATTCTCTTAATTCCTTCTCTTTCTCTTCAAGAATATGGTCTATTTCCTTAATATATTTATCGGTAAGCTTCTGCAGCTCCTCTTCCCCTCTGTATCTATCATCTTCTGAAATCTTTTTGTCCTTTTCCATTTTTCTTATTGCCTCTTTAGCATCTCTTCTTATGGTTCTTATGGATATCTTGCCTTCTTCGGCAATCTTCTTTACTAACTTTATAAGCTCAAGCCTTCTTTCTTCTGAAAGAGGAGGCACTACAAGCCGAATTATCTTACCATCAACTATAGGAGTTATACCTAAATCAGACTGCAAGATAGCCTTCTCTATCTCCTTGATAGCATTAGGATCCCAAGGATTAATAACCAAAAGCCTTGCTTCAGGAACACTTATAGTAGAAATGTCTTTAATAAGTGTGGGGGTACCGTAGTAGTTAGCTCTGATTCCTTCAACCATTTTAGGATTGGCTCTGCCAGACCGCAACTCTCCAAATTCTCTCTTTGTCGCCTCTATAGCTTTTTTCATTGATGCCTCGATATCTTTAAGAAAACTTTTTACAACCATCACCCCTCCTACCTAACAATTGTTCCTATCCGTTTACCTAGGATAATTTTCTTAAGGTTATCTTTATTCATAAAATTGAACACAATTATAGGCAGCCTATTCTCCATGCATAATGTGACGGCAGTGGAATCCATAATCTTAAGCTCTTTTTTAATAATATCCATGTAGCTGAGCCTCTTAAACATCTTCGCTTTCTTACTTTTAAGAGGGTCCTGGGAGTATATCCCTTCTACCTTTGTGGCTTTCAACAAAACATCAGCATTTATCTCGATACTTCTTAAGGCAGCTGTTGTATCAGTGGTAAAATAAGGATTACCCGTACCTGCAACAAATATAACTACACGCTTTTTCTCTAAATGCCGTATTGCTCTTCTCCTTATATACGGCTCTGCTATCTGGTGCATCTGGATAGCTGTCATTACTCTTGTGGGAACTCCTTTGTTTTCAAGGGCATTCTGAAGCGCCAACCCATTTAATACAGTAGCAAGCATACCCATATAATCAGCAACAGTTCTTTCCATCTCAAATTCACGCGAACGCGAAGCTCCTCGAAAAATATTCCCCCCGCCTACAACAATAGCAACTTCAACCTTAAGTGCAACCACTTCCTTAATCTGCTTCGCCAGGTGCGCACACACAGAAGTATCTATGCCATGAGGCTCTTTGCCCAGGAAAGCCTCTCCACTTAATTTAAGAACTACGCGTTTGTATTTAGACTGCATCATCCAGAGAGAATCTCACAAATCTTTTTATTACAACGTTTTCCCCTGTCTGAGAAACAATCTCTCTTAGATACTCACCAACCGTTTTGGAGTTATCTTTGACAAAAACCTGTTCTAAAAGACAATTCTCCTTTACGTATTCATCAATATCAGAAACTTCAGTAAGTTCCTCTTTAGGGACGTCGTCTCGCGAAACGTACTTCGGATTACTGGCAGCAATTTGTATCGCTACATCTTTAACAAAAGACTTAAAAACATCCGTACGAGCAACAAAATCCGTCTCACAATTAACCTCTACAAGCACACCAAGATTTCCTCCAAAATGTATATAGGAATCTATCAATCCCTGGCTTGTTTTGCGTCCCTTTTTCTTCTCTGTTACCTCAATACCTTTTTTCTTAAGCAAATCGAGCGCACCATCAAAATCTCCTTTACTTTCCTGCAAGGCTTTCTTGCAATCTACTATCCCCACAGAGGTTATTTCCCTTAACTTCTTAATCTTCTCCAGCTCTGTCATCTCTCCTCCTTACGTTGATTCACTAGAATTCTGTCCTGTCTTCTCTTCATCACTACTTTCTTCAACACCATCTTTATCTTCTGCCATCGTAGTTTTACCTTCTCTCCCCTCTATTATAGCCTCTACAATACAACTTGTTATGTAATTAACTGACTTTATAGCATCGTCATTGCCGGGAATAGGATAATCTATAACCTCAGGGTCGGAATCAGTATCAATAAGAGCTACTATAGGAATATTGAGTTTTCGCGCCTCTCTTACAGCCGCCACTTCCCTCTTAGGGTCAACAATGTATATACACTCTGGTAATCGTTCTAAAGACACTACCCCGCGGTAATTCTTTTCCATCTTCTCAAGCTCCCTCTTAATCCTTAACATCTCTTTATTGGATATCTTTCCAACCCCCCCCTTCTCCTGAGCCTCTTTAAGTTCAATATATTTGTTAATTCTTGTCTTGATGGTAGAAAAGTTTGTAAGAAAACCTCCTATCCATCTTTCTACAATATAAGGCATATCACAGGATAACGCAAGCTTCTCAACTACATCCTTAAGCTGTTTCTTCGTGGCTACAAACAGAATTTTTCCCCCGCCAGAAGCAACTTTCTTTACAAAATCTTTAGCCTCCTCTATCTTTTGGGCAGTTTTCTCCAAATCAATAATATATATATTCTTCTTTTTGCCAAAGATAAACTGTTTCATCTTGGGATTCCAGTGTTTACTTAAATGCCCAAAATGTACCCCATTTTCTAGCAAATCTCTCACAATACCAGCTAAAGCCATAACCCTCCTTCTTTTAACCTACCATTGTTGATAATGTGGTTAAATCTTCTTTCTTAACAATATAAACTGGCCTTTCTTTTGGAAATAAAAGTATACCACAACTCTCTACACTTTCAACAAATTATTTTTATAATACCCTAAACATTAAACTGCAGCTGATAAAGCCTCTTGTATACCTTTCCCAGCTTAAATAGCTCGTCGTGAGTGCCTTCCTCTACAATCTTTCCTTTATCCATTACTACTATTCTTGTAGCATGCTGAACAGTAGAAAGACGATGGGCTATAACAAAAACCGTCTTACCCTGTATAAGGCGATAAAAAGCTTCCTGGATAAGACGTTCTGATTCAGAGTCTAAGTGACTTGTAGCTTCGTCTAAAATAAGAATTGGAGAATTCTTTAAAAAAGCACGGGCAATTGCTATTCTTTGCTTTTCTCCTCCCGAGAGCCTAAAACCCCTGTCTCCAACTACAGTGTCAAAACCCGAAGGGAGTTTCTGTATAAAATCATAAGCAAAAGCCTGCTTTGCGGCAACAACTATTTCTTCAAAAGAAGCATTCTCTTTTCCATAAGCAATATTATCCTTCACACTGCTATTAAAAATTACCATCTCCTGAGAAACAACAGAAATCATACCTCTAAGAGATTTTAAAGTGATATCTCTTAGGTCTATCCCATCAATTAAAATTCTCCCTCTTACAGGATCGTATAATCTAGGAACAAGACTAACCAAAGTAGACTTACCTGCTCCGGAATGCCCCACTATAGCTAAGACCTCTTTCTTATTAACTTTAAGATTTATATTGTTCAGCACAAAATCTTCTCCTTTATCGTATTTAAACCATACATTCTCAAAAACTATATCTCTTACAAAATCATTTTTAACTACTGCGTTCTTGTGTTCAGTTATAGTAGGCTTCTCTTCGAGAATTTCATATATCCTCTTTGAAGCAGCTAAGGCTTGTTGATTTATTGAATAGACACCTGATAGTTTCTTAAAAGGTCTTATCATTGACATAAGGGAACCCAAAAATAATCCAAAGACACCAAAAGAAATCCTCCCCTCTATAACATCTCTTCCTGCTGCAAGAAGAATCACTATCGCTCCTAATGCACCAATAAATTCTGTTAAGGGAGAAAGCACTATCATTCTTTTAATCGACTTTAAAATAAATTTGTAATAGTGCTGGTTTACCTCTTTAAAACGATTATATTCATACTCCTCGCGCCCAAAAACTTTTACTGCATACACCCCCTGAATTGTCTCTGCTAAATGAGAATTAAGATCTGCCATCTTTCTTTGAGTATAAACAGAGAACTTCTTAATTCTTTTTCCCAGACGAACCACAGGAAAAACAATCAATGGGAAAACTATAAAAGAAATCAGCGCCATTTTCCAGTATATATAGAATACAAGAAATGTAAAAAGTATTATCTGCATCGACTGGTAAATCAAATCAGTCAAGCCATAGCTTATAGCTTGTGTTATAAGACCAACATCATTGGTTATACGTGAGATTAGCTCTCCTGCCCTTTTTCTACTATAAAAATCCAAAGACAATTCTTGAAATTTCTTATAAAGAGAATTTCTTACATCTCTAACGCACCGCTGCCCTACGATATTCATAAGATAGTTCTGCAAAAAGAAAAATACACCCTTAAGAAAAAACAGAATAATCATAAAGATTGCCATCATTTTCAATACATAAAGTGGTTCTAAGCTGTTGAGTTTATTAATAATATGCTCAACAAAAGGAGGAACGTTGGCAGGTATAATTATCTTTTTATCGGTCAACACTCTGTCGCTTAGAGGCACAATCATACCCAAAGATACGCCACTAAAGACAGCGGAAATGAGCATACAAAAAGAAGCGGCTATAAGTATACCTATATGAGGTTTGACGAATTTTAATAATTTAAAATAATCTTTCATAAAACTTATCTTTAGGCTACAAGTTACCACTATGAAAATAGTCAGAGATAGTGAGGATTTTACCACATTGATTGACTTTTAACAAGGTATTTGATAATATTGTTGTATGAAATTTAACGTAGGTGTTATAGGTTTAGGCAACATGGGAAAGATTCACTATCGTATCTATAAACAGCTCAAAGAGATAGGTAAGATATATCTGGTAGATACAAATACAAAAATAAAGAATGAGTTCCCGGAAGAGTTTTATAAAGATTATAGAAGCTTGGCAGGCAAAGTTGACCTTGTAAGCATCGCTACACCCACTCTACTGCATTATAAGATTGCTTCTTTCTTTTTAAAATCCAACATTCCTGTTTTAGTAGAAAAGCCGCTTACCGCTACTATAAAGGAGGCACAAAAACTTATTATGCTCTCGAGACGGCATAAAACTCTTCTTTTTGCTGGCCATGTAGAGCGGTATAATAATGCCTATATAGCAATAAAGGAAATAGTAAAAAGTCCTAAATTTATTGAATGTCACCGCTTAAGCCCCTACCCGCATCGGTCTTTAGATATAAGCGTGGTCTTAGATTTAATGATTCATGACCTTGATATTATTCTAGACCTGGTTAAGGATAAGATAAAGAAAGTTGAAGCAAAAGGAGTAAAAGTGCTGTCTCCTACCGAAGATATTGCTAATGCACGTATTATCTTTAAGAAAGGATGCGTTGCCAATATTACTTCTTCCCGGATATCTCGAAAAAAGGAAAGAAAAATAAGAATTTTTATGAGAAATTGCTATATATCTTTAGATTATGCCCAACAAAAAGTAGAAATCTACCAGAAGATTAAGAAAAGAATTATTTCTTCCATTCTTCCTGTAAATAAAGAGGAGCCTCTGGAGAAAGAAATCCGTGAGTTTATAAGACTTATCAAAGAGAAACATTTTACCTTAAGTTATGCTGAAAAAGCAAAAAATGCACTGTCGCTGTCACTAAAGATTCAGAAATCACTGGCCTAAAATAATGAAAAAAATATTTATCGTTGCAGGTGATAAATCCGGGGATCTCTACGGAGGATACTTATGCAAGAAATTGAAGGATAAATATGGCAATCTAGAAATATACTCTTTTGGAGGATCATGCCTTGCACAGTATTCCTTACAGCTCGTAAATCTTATCTCTCACTCTGTCTCAGGAATCTATGAAGTTATCTTTTCATTAAAAAATCTCATCCATATACTCAACCAAGCTTACAGAGAAATACAAAGAATAAAACCACACCTTATAATTCTTATTGACTTCCCCGACTTTAATCTTCGCCTTGCAAAAAAGATTAACCGCCGCATCCCTGTGTTTTACTATGTAAGCCCTCAACTGTGGGCATGGCGGACAAAAAGAGTAGAAATTATAAAACAATATGTAGATAAAATGATAGTAATCTTTCATTTTGAAAAGGAATTTTATAAACAAAAGGGCATAGATGCTTTGTATTTCGGCCATCCTCTTCTTGAAATAATAAAAAACCACGACATACCGGTTAAGAAGAATATAATCTCTTTTATGCCCGGCTCAAGAAAAAATGAGATAAAACATCACCTTCCTGTAATGGAAAAAACAAAAGAAATACTAAAGAAAGAAATTTCTGGTTATAGCTACCGTATTATTAAGACAGAAAATATTACGGAAACATTCTATCATAGGTATTCAAGAATGCCTTTAGAGCCACATTCTTATAGGGCAATTGGAGAATCAAAATTTATTGTCACCTCTTCAGGAACCGCCACTATCGAGATTGCTATTATGGGGGTGCCTTATATAATTATATACAAGTTGAACCCTATAAGCTGGCAAATTTTAAAACGGATAGTAAAAACAGAATTTGCTGGTATGGTAAATATTCTTGCCCAGGAGAAAATTGTTGATGAGCTTCTACAGAATAAAGCTACCCCTTCCCATATTTCTAAACGGATACTTTACTATCTAAACAACGATTCTTGTTATCAAGAAATATCAAATAAACTCAAGAAAATCCAGGAAAGACTCTCTCCCTATGGTGCTACAGATAGATTTGCCTCTTACATAGGCAACTATCTGAATATGGAAGAGAATGAAACTAAAAGAAAATAAAATTAAGATATAATAAGCAAGAAGTATATCATAGAGAAAAATAATTTCTTGGATGATAATAATAACTATTTCCACAGGAAGTTTTGTTTAACATTATGCCATTAAAATAGAGTATATATACTACTTAATAATTATGAAATATGACGTTATTGTTGTTGGTGGAGGCCATGCAGGCATAGAGGCAAGCTTTTCTGCAGCAAAACTAGGAATAAGAGTCCTCTTAGTTACCTTAGATATTGACGCAATAGGAAAACTCTCTTGTAACCCAGCTATAGGAGGGGTATCTAAAGGCCACCTGGTGAAAGAAGTTGATGCCCTGGGAGGACTTATTGCTAAAATTGCTGATAGGTGTGCTGTGAGTTACCGCCGCCTTAATAAAAGTAAAGGCAAGGCTGTCTGGGCAACACGGGCACAAGTAGATAGATTTCTCTATCCAAAAATAGCAAGGGATCTCTTAGAAAAAGAAAGGAACATAGATATTTTAGAAGCAAAAGTAGCCAAAATTCTTACTAAAGGTAAACATGTAATCGGCATAGAAACTAACTTTGGGGAAATTTTTACATCAAAAGCAGTAATTATATGTGCAGGAACTTTTCTAAGGAGCAGAATTCACATTGGGCTTAAAAGCTTTCCCGGAGGACGCCTTTATGAACCTTCGAGCGACAGCTTATTCGAAAGCATTAAGAAATTAGGATTCAAAGTAAAACATTTTAAGACAGGAACATGCGCGCGTCTTGATAAAAGAACTATTGATTTCTCCAAAATGATAGAGCAACCTCCAGAATACGATGTGCAACCTTTCTCTTTCTCTAATGCCTCTGTACCTTCTTGCCAACTTAGTTGTTTTATCACATACACTAACAAACGGACACATAAAATAATCATAAATAATATGGACCGTTCTCCTCTCTATACGGGAAAGATAAAAGCCCAAGGAGTAAGGTATTGCCCTTCCTTAGAAGATAAGGTTGTTAAGTTCTATAATAAAGACAGGCATCAGATTTTTATCGAACCAGAAGGATGGCAATCAATAGAAATTTATCCCAATGGTATATCTACTTCTCTACCCTTCGACGTTCAGACTAAATTTATACACACGATTGAAGGCTTAGAAAAGGCTAAGATCCTGAGGCCAGGATATGGCATAGAGCATGGACTGATTGACAGTCAACAGCTCTACCATACCTTAGAATCAAAAATAGTAGAAGGTCTTTTTTTTGCTGGCCAAGTTAATGGCACAACAGGATACGAAGAAGCAGCTGCTCAAGGAATCATTGCCGGCATTAATGCTGCTCTAAAAGCCAAAAAAGAAAAACCCTTCGTTCTTAGCAGAAACACTTCCTTTATAGGTGTATTGATAGATGACTTAGTTACCAAAGGAACCGATGAACCTTACAGAATGTTTACTTCTCGTTCAGAGCTAAGACTGTCTATACGTGAATCAAATGCTGACTTACGCCTCGGTAAGTATGCATACACTTTGGGGTTAATAAGCAAAGAGGCCTATGAAATCATAATAAAGAGAATGGAACAGATAAATAAGGAGATACAAAAACTTAGAGCTACTAAAATTCTATTTAAAGGAAGAAAGACTACACTTTATGATGTTATTAAGATGCCAAACACATCATATAAAGACTTTGTCAGGTACATGAGCCAGCCCTTAAAAGACAGTCTGACAGAGAGAGAAGTGGAAATTTTAATAAAATACGAAGGGTTTCTTAAGAGAGAGGAACAATCATTAAAGATTTTTGATAATTTTAAAAAAATTAGAATACCTGCTGATATAAATTTTAATCTTATTCCCTCTCTATCAAAAGAAATTAAAGATAAATTATCTAAATTCAAACCTAAAGATTTAGACGAAGCATTAAAAATAAGCGGGGTAACACCAGCAGCAGTATTGCATATATGCAATTATATTGAACACAGAAAGAAAGGGGGTAAACGTGGAATTAAAACTATTCCTTAATACTTTCGCATTAATATTTCTTGCAGAAATCTTCGACAAGACGGAGATAGCGGTTGTTTCCCTTTCATTAAAAAACAAGAGTAAGCCTGCTATATTTTTTGGGGCAATGACCGCCTTTTTTATATCTACCCTTATAGCTTTATTTGCAGGTGGCTTCTTAAATCGCCTCCTCAACCCTCGTTTCGTTCGTTATATAAGTTCGGCTATATTTTTTGTGACTGGTGCACTTATTATGATAGGCAAACTTTAAAAGAATACATTGATTTCGTTAAGAAACTCAACGCTCATAGCCCACTGCCAATCGAACTCTTTGCTGTTAACTCTCAGTCCTTGTTCTGTCCAAATATGCAAGAAAAGATAAAAACTATCTCTATCCACTAACCACTCATATCTCTGAATGAAATTATAAAGGAAGGTTTCAGATTACTAAGCGCCTAAAGTTGATAACTTAAAAATAGGAAGAAAGAGTGCAATAACAATTGTCCCAATCCCTATTCCTAAAAGCATTATTATCAAAGGTTCAAAAAGAGCTATAATGCGTTCCATCTTGGTGTCAAGCTCCTTACGGTAATGCTCAGACAATTTTCTGAACATCTCCGGCATGTTCCCGGTTTCTTCTCCAATTTTTGCTATCTCTGAGACCAAAGGAGGAAAGATTCCTACTCTAGCAATCTCCTGCGAAAGATTTCTTCCTTTCTTAACGTTATCCCTAATAATAAAAATTGCATTCTCTAATATTACATTGCCAATACTCTTACCAATGACCTCTAACGTATAAATAATGGGCACACCGCTTTCAAGAAGTATATACATTGTAGAAGCAAATCTTTCTGCACTTACAAGGTAAATAAAATCACTAATTAAAGGCAATATTAGGTTAATCCTATCAATAAACTTTTTACCAAACCTCCTTTTTTTTAACTGGAAAAACGCAACAATAAAAACTATTAAAACCCCTATTATAATAAGGAAATAGTGGTTAAAGAAATTGCTTATATTCACAAGAATCTTAGTAAGAAAAGGCAACTCTATATCGAACTGTTCAAAAATAGAAGTAAATCTTGGAAGAACGAACTTAAAAAATATAGTAACAGCAATAAAACCAAAACCACACACTATCGTAGGATAGATAAGGGCACTTTTAATTTTTCTTTCAAATTCTATCCTCTTTTCTAAATAGTTCGCCAGTTTATCTAAAACAAAGGGAAGATTACCCGAAGCTTCTCCCACCTCTACAATTCCTTTCCAAAGAGAAGAAAAAACACGGGGATACTTTTCTATGGATTCGCTTAAGGATAGCCCTTTTCTTATATCCTCTTTTATATTATCCAAGATACGAGAAAGACCCAAACTTTCTACTTGTAAGCTGATAATCTCTAAACTCCTTAAAAGGGGAACTCCTGAGGAAAGAGTAATAGAAAGATTGCGGGCAAGATAACACATATCTGAAGCTTTTATTCCACCGTGTTTTCTGTTTTTTTTAAAAAGAGCGAACTTTCCTGTCAAACCTTCGGTTTTTTCTTTCTCCAAATCAACGATAGAAAGAACAAACAAATCTTTTGCTCTAAGGTTATTTATCAGTTCTTCTCTGGTTCCGACATCGACAACTTCTTTTATAGTCCTACCATCTTTTGCTTTAGCAGTATATCTGTACAGAGCCATCTTTATTGTTTTAAATTAATAGACGGCAATTGACAAAACTTCTTCTAAAGAAGTTAACCCTTCCTCAACCCTTCTAAGACCACTCTCCAGCAAGGTCAGCGTCCCTTTCCTTTTGGCAACTTCTAATATCTGGTTGGGGTTAAAATTCCTATATACCGCATCCCTAACTTCCTCATCAACCAAAATAACCTCTGCTATAACCGTTCTCCCCTTAAATCCTACAAAATTGCACTGTTTACATCCTTTGGCTTTGTATATCAAAGAAGTATTTAAGACAACATCCGAAGGTAGTTGTATGCTTTTGGCCTCATAAGGTTCCTTACAAGAAGGACATAACTTTCTCACTAATCTCTGGGCCACTATTAAGCGTAAGGAGGAGGCAACAAGATAATTAGGTATACCCATATCTACCAGCCTAACAATTGATCCGCTGGCATTGTTAGTGTGAAGGGTGGAAAGGACAAGGTGACCGGTAAGAGCTGCTCTTACACACATCTCAGCAGTCTCTAAATCTCTTACTTCTCCTACAAGAATTATATCAGGATCCTGACGCAAGAAACTTCTCAAAACATTACCAAAGGTAAGCCCTATCTCTGGCTTTACCTGAACCTGATTGATTCCATCAAGACGATACTCCACAGGATCTTCAATGGTAATAATATTCCGCGAGTTATCATTAAGTTCATTTAAAGCAGCATATAGAGTGGTGGATTTTCCGCTACCTGTAGGGCCGGTAAGAAAAACCAGCCCATAAGAAAAAGATATTCCTTTCTTAATAAGCTCTAACTCCTGAGGCAAAAACCCCAATTTTTCTAATGCTAAAGGAACTCTTGATTTGTCAAGTATCCTTATAACTACTTTTTCTCCATAAATTGTAGGAATTGTTGAAACCCGCAAATCAATGAGTCTTTCCTTTATTTTTACCATAAACCCCCCATCCTGAGGAAGACGTTTCTCGGCAATATTCATCTTAGAAAGAATCTTTATTCTGGATATTAAAGCTAGCTGAAGGGATCGAGAAGGAGGAGGTACTTCGTAAAGCACACCATCAACCCTATATCTTAAGCTTAATTTATCACGTTGAGGCTCAATATGAATATCAGAGGCATTCTCCTCTATCGCCTGTCTTATAATTAAATCAACCAGTTTAACTACAGGTGCCTCTTCTGTCTTAGCAATAAGTTTATCTAGACTAAGCTCGATACTTGAGGTATCCTCTACAATCTGAGCGTCATCTGTCTTCTTATAAGAATCTTCTATCGCTTTCTGAAAAGCTTTTTCTTTACCATAAAAATTCTCAATTGCACTTACAATATCACTTTTTGTGCTAATAACAGGGTTAACTTCATAACCTGTCAATTTTTTTAGATTATCTAGAAGTATCAAATCAAGAGGGTCAAAAATAGCAACCGTAATCACGCCCAAGTTGCGCGATAATGGTAAAACGAGATTTCTTATAGCAAATTCATAAGGGATAATATTTTTTAGCTCTGGGTCGTCATCGGGCTTCAATCTCCCCGAAGATAAGCTGATATGAGGCATAGATAACTGTTTGCTTAAGGCGTACGCTATCTGC
>CAYXBX010000026.1:0-11909 GCA_964463445.1 uncultured Planctomycetia bacterium | reverse complement strand
AGGGGTGAGTGGTATCTTGTAACCAGCGATTTGTTTATTGAGGATGTACATTTTAAGTTAGAGGAAATTTCTTTTTTAAATATCGGCAAGCGCGCCGCAGCACGCGCTATATCTGACATTGCTGCCTGTGGAGGTATCCCGAGGTTTGTCGTTGTCTCAGCAGGTATCCCGCGCTATGTGACCGCAAAAGGGATGAAACAGGTAATGAGAGGGATAGCTGAGACCACACGGTTATGCGGTGCTTCCGTAATAGGAGGGGATACAGCAGGGACGGAGAAACTTTTTCTTGATGTGTGGGTGGTGGGGAAGACAAAAAAACCTGTCTTGCGCAGTAGGGCAAAGGCTGGTGATTATATTTTTGTTACAGGAAAAATTGGCAGGTTGTCTTTTAACAAACCGTTTATGCCAAAATTGAAAGAAGCTTTATACCTTGTAAAGAATTTTAAAGTCAACGCGATGATTGATATTTCTGATGGGTTTGCCATTGACCTTTACCGGATTTTACAGGCAAGTAGTAAGGGGGCGGTTCTGTATAAGGATAAAGTTCCCGTTGCAGATAGCCTTAAGGATATCTACCGGGGTGAGGATTATGAGTTGATTTTTACTGTGGATAAGAGTGAGCCGAAAATAGAGATGTTGAAAAAGAAGTTTTATTGGGTAGGGTATATAACGCAGGAAAGGCGCGGTTACTATTTCGATAATAGAGGTAAGAAAGAGCAGGTGAAAGTTAGGGGCTTTTTGCATTTCTGATTAATGGCAAACTGATAAAAATCAGGATAGTAAGGAGCCTTGTCTCTTTAAAGACTTTGTTTTTATTGTCTCCGGATGAGTCTGTAGAAGAGTATATCGTTAATTACCTGGGGGTAAATGAATAAGAAGGGGGGAAGAGATGTTTGTTGCACTCTTGTTGGTTACATTTCTTATTGCACTTACTGTATCTTTTATTGTTGTAAGAATTTTTTCAAAACCCATTGATAGTATTCTACACCGGATTATTACCGACGATATTAGCAGGGGATGGTCGGCATATCTACGTTTTGCAATATATGTGACAGGAATATCAAGTGGCGTAAGAATCTGGAAATTAGAAAGGTACATTACACCTTCTTCCTATGAGAAGGCAAAGATTGTACATTTGACTATGAGCCGGTGGATACTTGAGGTCTACAGGACAGTAATTGGAACGCTTCAGGGTATAGCATGGATGTTGCTTGTCTTTTTCATATTTGCCCTTATAGCGTTTGTGATAGTACGGGTGTTTGAGTTAAAGAGAAAGCAGTAGGTAACAAATTTTTTTCTGCAATATAAAAGGTACCCTTGTTGTAAACTTTATCTATTTTTCCTTCGTCTAATTAGATGAAGGAGGTGAAAGACAATGAAGGCAAAAATAATTAATTTAGGATGTGCTTTAGTGGTAGGGGTTTTGGCCATAGGCGCCTCTTTAGGCTATGCCCAAGAGGAAGTTTCCTCACAGGCAGAGGTTTCGAAGGCAGTATTAGCCGGTGCTAACAGAGAACAGATGATAGGTGCAAGGCGGGAGGTTCTTTTTGAGAGTTTGTCTGACAAAGAGAAGGCAAAGCTCCTTGCGTTAAAGAAAACCGACCCGGATAAATTTAGGGAAGTGGTCAGGGAGAAGCTTAAAGAGCGCTGGGAATATTTGAAGAAATTGCGTCAAGATAACCCCGAAAAGTTCAGGAAGGTTATGGAAAGTGCCCGTCAGAGGATAAGGAAGCGCCTTGAAGAGTTGCGCAAGAAGGACCCTGAGAAGTTCAAACAGATTATGGCAAAACATAGAGAAAGGATGCGCCGCCGCCTTGAAGAGTTGCGCAAGAAGGACCCTGAGAAGTTTCGTAAGGTGATTGCTCGCAGAAGACAGATGGTGAGGAAACGCCTGGAGAAGATTTGCGAAGAGGATCCCGATAGATGTGCGGCAATAAAAGGAAAGATAAAGAAACGCTGGGACGTGTTTAGAACCGAACACCCTGAAGAGTATAAGCGTATTGAACAGAGGTGGAGGGGCAAAAAAGGCGCTGGTAGAGGGATTGGTACTGGTTTAGGGTTAGGTAAGGAGTAAGTTCTTTGATAGGTCAATAATATAAAATGCTTGTAAATAAGGAAAAGGAAATTATTCGATATGTAAAGGAGTTTTTGGGTGGAGAAGAGGAAAGTTTTGATTCTCTTATCCGTTTGATTGCTTCTGATGTAGTAAACATTGCTTACTATTATGTAGGCAACACCGAGGATGCCAAAGATCTTGCTCAGGATGTTTTTATAAAACTTTACAATAAACTTAAAGGATTTCGGGGGCAGGCAGCCGTTTCTAGCTGGATTTACCGCATAGTGGCAAACTCTTCCATAGATTTTCTGCGTCGCAGAAAGAAAACAGTTACTCTTAATGAGGACGTAACCGAAGATACACAGGCAGAAAGTGATATAAGAGGCAAGATGGAAAGAAAAGATACTAAAGAGTTTGTTCAGAGGGCAATTGATAAATTGCCATCCCGCCAGAAGGAAGTAATTATTCTTAAACATTTTGAAGGACTTAAGATAACCCAGATTAGTAAAATTCTGGGGTGTTCAGAAAGCAGTGTCAAAACACATCTTTTTAGGGGATTGGAAAATTTGAAGAAAATTATAGGAGGGGAAGATGCAGTGTTTATCTAAAGACGACCTTATTCTTTTTTATTATGGGGAAACTAGTAGAGAAAGAGGAGAAGAGATAGGTAATCATTTAAAAGAATGCTCTCGTTGCTTTAAGCTTTATGAGGAGACAAAAGGGTTTCTTTCTTTGCTCAAAAGAGAAAGGAAAGAGATGTCTTCTTTTGAAATTGAAAGCATAATCAGAACAGTTAGAGAACTTATTGAGGAAAGCAGCAATAGTGGGTTGAGGAAGAGATTAGGCAGGGTGTTTGAACGCGTATTTCCACGATTTACTTTGCGGTTGCGGTTGGTTTCTGTAGTTGCGGCCATAATTATTTGTTTATTGTTTTTTCCCGTGTTTATAAATAAAAAATATAACAATACCTCTGCATTGAAAAATAAATGGGATATTCTTCAGATAGAAATGGAACTATCTTTGGATGACGAAGACGCTTCTACATTTGATGTTTATTACAATTTTGATGGTTGGGATATAAACTCGTCTAAGAGTAATTTCCCTCGTGTAAATTTCTCTCACATATCATCACATATCATAAAGATAAGCGCATAGTTGACGCAACACATCGGCAACTCTTAGGATGCGACTATTGGTAGTTTAAGAATCAAATCCAGAAATAAGAGTGAAACATCAAAGCGTAAATTAATTTAACTGCGAGCTACAAGTTGGCTGCCCTTTTCTTTAACAGCTCCCTGCTATTATTTATTGGCTCTGCGGTCTATAACATAGTTGCTGCGAGGGACTCTTTTTGCAGCTTCTTTAAGCTCAACTCCAATGGAGCTTATTTCAGCAATATGGTTGAAATCTTTATAGAGGTTGGTAATAATACCTATAGAAATTGTTACAAAGGGAAATTGTCTCTGGAAGCCACTTCTGTCTTCGGTTTCTATATATCCCTTTAATCTGTCCTTTTCATCATAAAACTGGGGGGCGATTTTATCAAAATTGCTTACTATCTCTTTGGCAATTTCTTCGGCTTTATCTATGTTGGTAATAACAACAAAATCGTCTCCTCCAATATGTCCAATAAAATCATTTACTGTTCCGTTCTTTTGGACACTATTTATAATTATGCGGGAAGTTTCTCTGATAACCTCATCGCCACGTTCAAAACCATAGAAGTCGTTTAGAGCTTTGAAGCTATCTAAATCTATATAAAGGACAGCAAATTTCTCCCTGTTATTTATTCGTTTGGTTAACTCATTGGTTATAGATACATTTCCCGGTAAGCGGGTTAAAGGATTTGCATCCAGGCTTATTGTAGAACGCCTTATAAGCATATGGATGCGTGCTATTAACTCCGGAGGAGAGAAAGGTTTTACCATATAATCATCTGCTCCAGCACCCAGTCCCGTTACTTTATCTTCAACCTCTCCTTTTCCTGTAAGCATTAGTATAGGTAGGTGAAGATACAGGGGGTTGTTTCTTAACTGGCGGCATATTTCTACACCTGTTGTATCAGGAAGCATATAATCCAAAATGATAACGTCAGGCTTTTCTTTTGTCACACTGCTTAAAGCCTCTTGTCCTGTAGCGGCCTTGATTACCTCAAATTCATCCTCCAGAGATATTTCAAGAAGGTCAAGAATGTCAGGGTCATCATCCACGGCTAATACTTTTAACTTGTTCATTTTACCAACTTCAAAGTAAAGTAGAATGTAGTTCCTTTATTAAGTTCGGACTCTACCCATATACGTTCCCCATGCGTATCTAGTATTTTTTTTACAAGGGATAATCCTAAACCCGTTCCCTTTATCTTCTGATTTAAAGCATTTTCTGCCCGGTAAAATTCCTGAAATATTTTCTCGCAGTCAT
The DNA here is from genome assembly GCA_964463445.1 of uncultured Planctomycetia bacterium. Lineage (GTDB taxonomy): Bacteria > Omnitrophota > Gorgyraeia > Duberdicusellales > 4484-171 > CAZWON01. The sequence goes on along the minus strand of CAYXBX010000026.1, from coordinate 7,435 downwards.
GCTTTGCCATCCCACAACCTGTATCACTAATTGATATTAAAGCATAATTGTCTTTGGGAGAGCATCCTACAGTTATGGTACCTCCCGGGGGAGTAAATTTTATAGCATTATTGATAATATTTATGAACGCTCTTTCAATAAGATTTTTATCAGCATAAACCTCAACAGAAGCAGGGGTATTGATATTAAAATGGATATTCTTGTTGCTCATCTGGGGTGTAAGTAATTCCCCCACATCTTTTATAATTTTTACAATATCCGCAGGTGTAATTTTTACTTCTATCCGCTTAGATTCTATCCTTGAAATATCGAGAAGAGTATTCACCATATTAACAAGCTTATCAACATTACCATCTATTTTCTTGAGTCTCTCTTTGGCCTCTTCAGGCAGTTTGCCGAATTTCTCTGCCACCAGGAGGCTGGAAAATCCTTTTATAGAGGTAAGAGGTGTACGTAGTTCATGAGATACCCCTGAGATAAACTCCGATTTTAATTTACTTATTTCTTTTATCTCCTTTAAACTTTTTGTTAATTGGAAGGTTTTTTCTTTTATCTTATGCTCCAGTTCTTCTCCTGTTTTATAGAGGGACTCAAAGAGTTGTATATTATCGAGGCACTGTCCTAAATACATACAGATGATATGGAATGTTTCTTTTTCCGCTTCTGTTACTCCTTGAGGTAGAGTACATTTAGCGAGTAAAAAGATTGCTTTTATATCCTTTCCTCTACGGATAGGAGAGATAAGAAAATCACTGTTAGGCAGGAATTCTAAGAGATTTTTAAATTCCTCTTTATGAGCAATAACTTTCTGTGATATTACAGGATAAGCATCAAATAGCTCTTCTAATTTTGGTAATATGTTGGTAAATTTTTCTATTTCTTTCTGCGAGAAGTTTATATTAAGTTCTAATTCTTTTTGAGGGTACATTATAAGAAGAGATTTCTTAAATCCCAAATTGTTAATCAACTCCTCATCAATTTTAGAGAAAAGTTCTTTTTCATCAAGAATACTAATGGATGAGCTTATCAATGTTCTAAGTATAGAGAGCTTGTTTAGCTTACCTGCGATATCCTCTTGGTATATTTTTAACTTCATGTCACTCTGAATTATTAGTTTTGCCTGGTCGTCTAATTCTTGAAGTTCTCTGTATAGATGAGAGACATTATTATTTAGAAGCTTTATCTTATGTAGCTTTGAGAATAGATAAATACTTAACAAAACAATAATTATAAACTGTAGATAAATCCAAAGTAGATAAGGATTGGTTTTTATAATAAGATTAATGGTCTCCATACTTTAATAATATCACACTTAAAGTATGATTTTCTATAGTGGGCTGCCTTATGTAATCACAGGGAAAGATTTGGTAATTACAGTATAGACCAATTACTTTTGTCATATCCGGAAAAATTCTGGCTATTTGGGCTATCTCCTCATCTGCTTTTTCTTTTAGTAATTTTCTTCTTGATAGGGAGTTGAGGATAATAGCTAAGTTACAGTCAGAGAAGCTTTTCTTGTTAAGGAGAGTTTTTCTAACTTCCTCTAGCAGACTTTCAGGAGTAGCCACCATAATATGAGCCTTACTATTTTCTTTTATATCGCCTATACAGAAAAGAGAATCGTCATCTAAGATGTCAATAACATTTATTAAACGATAAGTACCATTAATTTTTATGCCAAGAGGATAATAAGAATAAATTGAGGTTTTTTTGAATAGTTCAAAGTTGTTCCCCAGGTATTTCTTATATACTAATGCTGCCGGTTTATTATCTATCTCAATTATTCTATTCTTCTGAGGTGCAATCTTTGTTATAGTGAAGCTTTTTCCTAAGGGGATAAAGCCCCTTAGCTTTATGTTATCTACACTGAAATTTCCTTCTATAAGGATGCCTCCCAAACCTTCACCAATTATGTTGTTTAGCATTACATAATTTTTTGCCCCATATTTTTTTAAAAAGCCAGCGCCAAAAACATTAAAATTCCTTCCCAGCGCCAGTTCCAATCCTCGTAGATAGTTATAGACATTGATTTGTGGACCCAGGGATGAAATAAGAAAACGATTTCTTTCTTTAAAGGGCATAATATTTCTTCTAAATATAAATTCTATAGCAACTGCGTCTGCATTTTTTGTAAAAAAATTCTTTATAGATACAGTACCTCTGACAAAACAGCAGCAGACAATGCCTCTTTGTACTGTTTTATCTTTAAAAATAAGAAGGGGGGATTGTACAGCAAAGATATTTTCTGGTTTTAAGGTTATCCCCAGGATTTCTTTAATTATCGCTGGTTTGTATTGTGGAGTAAAAAAGGTCAATGCCAGATATATGTGTTTGCCGCCAAGATAGGTTTTTACCGTCCGGGAGATTTCTTTTATTGCACTGGCAGAGTCATTGATTTGGGAGGATGCTATAGCAATAATTTCATCTTTCATGTAAAATATTAATTTAAGTTTAGGGTTTAGTTTTCTCTATAAAAACTTTAAAGAAATCTATAGGGACAGGAACAACTAATATAGATGATTTTTCTGAAGAAATCTCTACTAGAGTCTGTAAGTATCTCATCTGGAGCGCCATAGGGTGTTCAGCTATTACCGTGGCTGCCTCTTTTAATTTATCGGCGGCTTGGTATTCTCCTTCAGCAGCAATAACTTTGGCGCGGCGCTCACGTTCAGCTTCTGCCTGACGTGCCATAGCGCGGCGCATCTCTTCCGGTAAGTCAACATACTTTATTTCTACAACAGAGACTTTTATCCCCCAAGGGTCGGTATGCTTGTCAATAATATCTTGAAGGGCGGAGTTTAATTTATCTCGGTTGGAGAGAAGTTCATCCAGTTCCACTTGTCCAATTACGCTTCTTAAAGTTGTTTGAGATATTTGAGAAGTAGCAAAGCCATAATTTGCCACTTCAACCACCGCCTTAATAGGGTCTATTATGCGGTAATAAACAACCGCATTTACCTTAACAGAGACATTATCTTTAGTAATAATATCTTGAGGGGGAACATCTAAAGTTATAGTTCTTAAGTCAAGTTTTACCATTTTGTCAATGGGCCACAGAATTATAAATAACCCCGGTCCTTTAGGTTCTTTTAACACTCTACCCAAGCGAAAGACAACTGCCCGTTCGTATTCTTTAATAATTTTTATACAGTTACTTAAATAAAAGATAATTATAAAAAAAACAACTATACCCATTTTATGCCTCCTTTTTCTTAACTACTAATTTCAGTCGTTCCAAGCCGACTACTATTACCTCTTCTCCTTTTTTTATGGGGTATGGAGAAGAAGCATTCCATATTTCTCCATGGAGGAACACCTTTCCTGTCTTATTGATATCCGTATAGGCTGTGCCTTCTTCACCGATAATACCTTCTTTTCCTGTTATTACCTTAAGCCGGTGAATACTGATAGCTCTGTTTAGAAGAAATAGAGTAAATAAGGTAAGTGTTCCAATAAGAGGAAGAAACACTTTAAAAGATACCTTTATGAGAAGAGGTTGATTAAAGAGCATCATTGAGCCAAGCACAAGAGAAGTGACTCCGCCTATAGTAAACATTCCAAAGGCAGGGGTGAATACTTCTACTATGAGAAAAATTATTCCAAGAAGAATTAGAGCGAGCCCCGCGTAATTTAAAGGAAGAATGCTAAAAGCATAAAAAGCAAGAAGAATACAGATTGTTCCTGCAATACCGGGGAAACCAAAACCGGGATGAGTTATCTCAAAAATTAGACCTAGAAAGCCCAAAGTAAAAAGAAGATAGGCAATATTAGGGTCGATAATAGCATTAAGTATTTTTTCCCTGTAAGTAAATGGAATCTCTTCTATTTTAGCGTGAGCAGTCTTAAGAGTAACTTTTTCTTTTTGTATAACAACAGTCTTTCCATCAAGTTTTTTGATTAACTCGCTTAAGTCAGTGGCAATAATATCACATACTTTTTGTTTTATTGCTTCTTTGGCTGTTATAGATTTGCTTTTGGTTATAGCGTCTTGTATAAATTTAACGGGTCGATTTCGCTCTTCGGCGATTGTTTTTGCCCATGCTATAGTATCGTTTAGGACTTTATTTTTTACTTCCTTGCTTAATTTTCCCCAGCTATCTACTCCAATTACAGGATGGGCTGCACCAATATGGGTTGAAGGATTCATAGCAATGATGTCAGAAGCGTAACTTATGAATACCCCTGCACTTGCTGCCCTCGCGCCGCTGGGTGTTATGTAGGTGATAATAGGTGTGGGTGAGGAGAGGAAGTATTTTACAATCTTTTCTGTAGACTTAAGCAGTCCCCCCGGAGTATCCAGCTGTAAGATAAAAATAGCATTTTCTCTTTCTGCCTTTTCCAAACCTCTTATAATATATTGGGCAGTTATGGGATTAATAATATAATTCTTTATCGTTGCTATTTTAATTTTTTGTGCAGGACACAGAAGAGGAATAAGGAAAAGAAAGAAAAGGAAACTAAATTTCTTCATCTGTTTAATATTATCAAAAAAGGTTAAAAAATCAAACAATTTTGTTTGACATATTCCCAAAGACAAATAGAATATAACTACCATAGTCTGTTAGCTGTAGACCATAAGCTGTTAATTACTCACGGCCCCATCGTCTAGTCCGGTTTAGGATACGTGGTTCTCAGCCACGGGACACCGGTTCAAATCCGGTTGGGGCTGCTTATATCTTTTAGTCTTTGAAAAATAGTATTATATATAGTTTCCTTTGAGGCAGCGGGGGATGGCTACATAACTTTTCTCCTTTTCTTTTTAAAATCGTATCTTCATTGAGAATATAACTTTGATGTTTCCGTCTTTGTAAAGCATAAATTTTTTTACGTTTCATAAATATCATCTTGCCGGAAAACATCATTTTTTTCTTGCAAACTCTCTTATATTATGGTATTAAGAATTATAGATATATTATCTCATTCCTAAAAAAGGAGGCGAAATGAAAAAGAGGGAGATTGTTTTAAGTTTATTAATCTTTTTTGTTTTCTTTTTTCTCGGTTGTGACAAGTTAAATTTTGGTGAAAAACCTGCGGTAAAACCCAAAAAAGAACCAGTTGTTTCTGCCCCCATAGTCACAGGGACGGTTATAGCTAAAGTAAATGGGTATCCTATTACTTTAGAGGATTTAAATGAAGAAATTGAACGCTATAACAGTATGGTACCTAAGGATAAGCCTGAGCTTAAGATAACTACTCGTGAGGGGAAAATAGATTACTTGAAGAATGAAATGGTAAGAAGAATTTTGTTTTACCAAGAGGCTTTAGATAGAGGTTTGGATAGGAATCCAGATGTAGCAAAAGCATTGGAGAAAACTAAGCAGCAACTCCTTGTGTACCAGTTAATTAAGGAGGAAACAGATAAGGTTAATGTTACTCCTTCAGAGATCGAAGATTACTACAATCGGGCTAAAGAACAGCTGAAGGAGCCCGAGGAAAGAAAGATAAGGGAAATTGTTGTTATAAGTGAATCACAGGCAAAAGATTTATTAATTAGGTTACTCCAGGGAGAGGATTTTGCCTCTTTAGCACGTCAGTATTCCAAGGCACCAAGCGCAGAAAAGGGAGGTGACTTAGGGTTTATTAAGCCGGGTCAAAAGTTTAAGGAATTTGATGAGGTAGCTTTCTCTGATGCTTTAGACGTAGGGCAGGTAAGCAGTGTGTTTAAAGGGCCGGACGGTTATTATATTATTAAAATCGAAGGTAAAAGAGGCGGCCAGCAAAAAAGTCTTTCTGAGATGTGGGATGATATAAAGAGGGGTTTAACATTTATAAAGCAGCAGAAAAGAGTAGAAGAGCTGGTAGGTAATTTATCTCATAACGCTAAGATTGAAATAATGGAAGATAAGATTCAATAATATGCCCAAGCGAGTTCCTTTAATTATTGGTATTGTTTTTGCGATAGTAGCAATTTTCTTGGTGAATATATATATTAGCAATCAACAGAGGAGAATGCAGGAGAATTTAAGAAAAGCCGTAGAACAAAGATACCGTTCTATGACGCCAGTGCTTGTAGCCAAAACCGACATACCCAAGGGAGCTATTATTAGACCAGATCTGCTTGATACAAAAATAGTGCCTAATGAGTATGTTGAACCTAGCGCGGTAAAGACAGCAGACAGAATTAGTGGTATGAAAGCGGTTGTTGCCATTAGAAAAGGAGAGCAGCTCACCTTAAGTAAACTCATTACACCTAAGGAAGCAATGACTGAATCTTTGGCGATGGCAACGCCCATAGGTAAAAGGGCTATTACAATACGTGTGGATAATATAAGTGGTCTATCAGGAATGATTAAGCCGGGGGATTATGTAGATGTTATTGCCCTTCTTCCTTTGCCGGTTAAGTCGCCTGAGGGGGGTACAACCACTAACGTTGCTACAATCCCTCTTTTTCAGAAAGTTTTAGTTTTGGCTGTTGGAAGCGAGCTGCTGGAGAAGAAAAAAAAGGAACAGGGAGGTATTTGGAGCTTGCGTTTGAGTAGAAGAGAGACAAAACAGCAGACAAAAAACCCTTTAATTACTCTTGCGCTTTCCCCGCAGGAGGCGAGTTTATTGTCTTTTGTTGCTGAACAAGGCAGAATTCGTCTGGTTTTGCGTTCTCCTGCTGATGCCAAAGTGAAACCTTTGCCTCCTGCTGGATGGGATACCCTTTTTCAGTATATAAACTCTACTTTGCCTGCTCCTCCTGTCAAGCCGAAGAGACAGGAGCCTAGGAAGGTAGAGATTTATAGAGGATTAAATAAAGAGTATATGCCAATATCTCGATGAAAAAGTCACTTTTTACTGGTTTAGTTTTTGTTGTACTTGCGGTAATAGGTAAAAGTGTTGTTGCTGGCACTCTGTTTGACTTAGAAGAAACAGCGCTCACTCTCTACGTGAATGACCAGCATATTATTTCCGTAGATGGTCCTAAACGCATTGCGATTGGAAACCCTAATGTCATCGATGTGGTTAATGTAACAGACAAAGATATGACAATTGTAGGCAAAGGTAAAGGAGAAACTTCTTTAAACTGGTGGGATAATTTTGGACAACACACCTTAACAGTTAAGGTTTATCAAGAAGACATGTCTTTAGTTAAGAAGCGCATTGATAATCTTTTGAGAGACGTAGGTTTTTCTAATATTTCTACGAAAGCTTTAGATAGCGAAAACAAGGTGTTGCTTAAAGGTGAAGTAAAGACAGAAGAGGATAAAAACAAACTCATGGCAGCCTTAGGAGAACTTAAAGATAAAATTCTTGATTTTATCAATATACGCGGAGAAGAATCAAGCGTAGAGATTGAAGTGCAAGTTCTGGAGTTAAGCAAGGATGCCGTAAGGACATTGGGGTTTGACCTTCCCAGCGGAATTAACTTTACAGAACTAAGCGGACCAACTTCTACAGCAGCCACTGGTTTATCCGCCTTATTCCACGTTTCTGACTGGACACGTTCAGC
>CAYXBX010000025.1:0-12001 GCA_964463445.1 uncultured Planctomycetia bacterium | reverse complement strand
TTAAATCCATATGTTCTCGCCTTTACGATAAGGCACGCCAGATGGAAGAAGCGATTACTGCGTACCATACTTATTTACGCGAGGATGAGAAAGATAAAATAGGAATACTTGTTGAGCGGATAAAAAGTTTGACCTTAAATATTAAAGAGAATAGGGAAAAAATAGTTCCATTACTGGAGGGGCTCAAGAATAAAAAGTCGCACCGTAACATTTCTATCGCCGTTAGTTCCTTAAGAGAAGCAGAACGGCTTGCGTACATGGCTTTTAGTTATAGTGTGTATAGGTCTATGGATGTTACCTCTATCCCTGAAGTTATAGAAGGAGCTACAAAACGGTTGAAAGAATTCCTAAAAACCGAGAATGTGGATATGGAGATAAGTTGTGATATCTCAGAAAAATTACCCAAAGAAAAGGTGTTTACATATGCTGATATTTTAGATATTTCTCTGTGGGAGCTTCTTACTAATGCGTATAAATACCGGGGTAAAAAACATCTTAAAAGAGGAGGGAGAATCAAGATAAAAGCTTCTTTTAATTCTTACACTTCTAATCTTGTAGTTAAAGTGAGTGATAATGGGGTAGGTATTGCTAAAACCAAGCTCAAACATATATTTAACAGTGGGTTTAGGGTAGAAGATGAAGAATGCTCATATAGCCGTGGAACAGGATTTGGCCTTTCATCCTTAAAGGATAATATTGAAAGTGTAGGAGGAAAGATATTTGTTGCTTCAATATATAGAAAAGGGACCACCTTTGTATTTACTTTACCTGTTAATGCTTCATTGGATGTTGTAAAGAAAGAGCGTCTGCCACAGCCATTGATGATTGTTGTAAGTGGTCTTATGGGGTCAGGGCGACGAACATTGTCCCGTTTATTAGCTGCACAGTATGGTTTACGTTACATAAATGGTGGTTTTTTAATGAGGGTGTTGGTCTATAAACTTATAGAAGATGGAATTGACCCTTACAATGAAACTGCGGTGAGTAAGTTTATATGTAAGTTTCTAGAAGACCGAAGAATAGATTATAAAGAAGAACCGATAAAAGTTGATGGAGTCGATACTGCGCTTGTAGATAGCAACGGTATATCTTTAAGAGATGAGATAAAGGGAAGGTTTGAAAGAGATTACCAATACCAGCGGTATCTTTACAAAATTGCTAATTACAGAAGTGTTAAAGGTATTGTCAGAAAGTTTGTTAGAGAAGTTGTGCAAGAGGTTATTAAGGAAGGAAAATATAACGGAGTTGTGTTTAGGGATACATTTCCGTGGAAGGAGAACAATGTAATCGAGATTCGTCTTGAAGCTTCTCTATTCAAACGGGCAGAGCGGGTAGGGATTGATTCCCAGAAAATACGGCAGCTTGATATAGCTACAGGTGTAGATACATTTTATGTCGATACATCCTCTATAGAGGCCATTTATACAGACCATATAAAACCGCAGAAAGTTTTTGTAGAAGCAAAAAGATATGTAAAGAGCAAACTATCCAGTTCTACGATTGGTGGCAGAGAAAAGAATGGGATGATGAGAGAAATAAATAACAGTTTTATAAAAAAGGAGGTAGAAAGATGTTCGGGATTAGTTTTAAAGACCTTAAGATACTGGATATTGTCACTTCAAAAGGCGGTTCTTATATTTATGCCCATATACCTTCAACGTGTGTTGTGTATAAATTATTTTTCGGAAGAGATAACAAAGTTTTTGGAAAAATTAAAAGCGGCTGGGGAGAGTTATCCAGTGAGGCAGCAGAGTGTATTAAGAAGAAATTGGAAGAAGAGAGGGAAAGGGTTCCCGTATATATTATCTAATGAAGATTATACATCCAGTAGAGTTTCTTACGATGTTTCTCAGCAGGGAAAAGTCAACAATCATTACAACTGGTTGTATATTGTCAAAGAAAGCAGAGCTCCTCCAGTATCAGGGAGCGATTATTATATTTCCTCTTCCGGGATTTCCCTAGATAACAAAAATATCCTCTTTGTTTCTTTCCGCCTTGATTCTTCCTGCCTTGACGGAGTATCCTTAGAGGCTGAAAAATGGGCTAATGTTTTATCATCCTTAGGAGCAAATGTTTATTATTATTCCGGACAGAGCCAGGCTCCCACATTTGTGAAGGAAGCCTATAGTTTTAGTTATTGCCATTTCCAGCATTGCACAGTTTCTTCCTTTACCAAACGCATATTTACTAAAGGGGACATTGATTTTAAAGATGAAATTGCTCTTTGCAAGACAAAAGTTCTTATAAAAGAAGATTTAATTTCTTATATACGCAAACACCGAATCGATTATATAGTTGCGGAAAATATTTTAGCTTTTCCAGGAAATCTTGCTTTGTCTCTAGCGCTTATCGAGGTGGCTAATGAACTGAATATCAAAGTTATTGCCCATAGTCACGATTTTTGGTGGGAGAGAGAAAGATTTAAAGTCCTAAAAGGAAGTGTGTTAGAGAAGATACTACATTCTTTTATTAAAGAAATAAAGCAATTAAAGGTTGTTGTAATTAATTCATTTCAGAAAGAGAAACTTAAATGTAGCTTTGGCCTTGAACAGGTATGGGTGGCTCCTAACGTTATGGACTTTGATAAACCTATGCTTATTGATAATAAAGTAGTGGATGATTTCCGAAGCTACTTTGGTATTGGAGGGGAAAGTTATTTATTCCTTTTTCCTGTACGTCCCATACCTCGTAAGAATCTTGAGTTAGGGGTAGACATTGTTGAGAGAGTAAAACAGTATTTATGGAGAGAAGGCAGTCAAAAGAAAGTTGTTGTAATGATAACTCATCCTGCCGGTGATGAAGGGTATGAGTATTGGTACCATCTGCAAGAGGATATGAGAAGCAGAGGCATTGATGTGATTGACCTTTCTCGGCGTCCTTATCATTATGATACACAATTTAATCTTTCTTGTGCCTATGCGGCTTCTGATATGGTAATCTATCCGAGCATCTGGGAAGGATGGGGGAATGCCTTGGTTGAGGCATTCTACTATAAGAAACCCGTAGTTATTTATCCTTATCCTGTGTATCTTGCAGATATTAAACCCAAAGGTGTTTGGTGTATTGAAGTAAATAAGAACATACCGGGGTTAGCCCGTCATCTTATAAATGTTCTCAACGATAAAACAACTCTTAATGCTATGGTTGGACACAATTATCAGTGTGCCAGCAAACATTTTTCTTATAAAGTATTGGAAAATATTTTGCTGGAGGTGATAAATAACTTTAGTGAAGAAGGAGCCTCTTCTTCCATGGTTTTAGAAAGCTCAATTAATATAACCACTTATTATTTTTTAACTTTTGTGAAAGCGCTTTCTTTGCGGCAGGCGGTAATTTCCTTCCGGGAAGGCGCCTCCCCGTGGCTGTCGGTATCTTCCCGTCGCCTGCCGCTTCTTTCCTCAAGTCCTTTAAACAAGGAAGCAAGAAAACTGGCAAGAACAGAGGAACTTATTAACAGAGGGGAGTTTACGGAAGCAATCATTGTCCTTGAGAGATTTTTAAATAACTTTAAGGGAGAGTCTTCATTGAGGCTTGCTGCACTTAACCTTATTGGTATTGCCCATTACAGGAGAGGAAAGGTGCAAGAAGAAGATTATGCCAAGGCAGAGAATTATTTTGGCATGATATTACAGGATATAGGAGATTTAAAAGGGATAAGTGATAGAGAAAGAAGGGACATGATTGCAGAGGTAGAGCTTAACCGGGTGTACGCCAGGGCATGTTGTTATCATTATGAAAAGAACCGCCCAGAAGAAGCTATTAAGTTTTTAAGGGAAATATTGGAAAAATACGATAACGATTTTGAGGCAGGATATCTTCTGGCTACAATTTATCTTGAGGCAAAGAAATTTTCTTCCGCAGAAAACACTATCAATGGGTTATTATCCAGGACTATCCGTAAAGAATCGCCAGAAAGGGCTTTATTGTTTAATCTTTTAGGAGTTTTGTATCTTAAGAAAGGAGATTTCTCTTCTTCCCGCAAACATTTTCTTAACGCTTTATCTTCTTATCCGGAATACCCGCCGTCTCTTTATAATCTTGGCCTTTTATTATGGGAGCAGGCGAAGACAAATGATTTCAAAGAGGAGAAGTTTATCAGAGAATCTGTGGGTTACTGGGAGAAGCTAGCTAATGGAAAATACAGAAGGGGCGAAGTTTTAAAGAGATTGGTTGTCGGATATATAAAGCTTGGCAATATAGAAGATTCAATATCTCTGTGGAAACAGAACATATCCGATATTGATTTTGAAGAAGCTTTAAGAGAAGTGGTCGAATCTCTGTCTTCAGGCGAGCAGATAGAGGAATTATTAGTTTTCTTAAAAGATTCAGCAAAAGGAAGGCCAAAGCTGGAAGGACTGATATACAAAGTATTTACAGAAGCTGAGTTTAACCAGGAGCTTTTTATGGAAGCGGTTTTAAGTACGAAGGTGAAGGCTGAGGCTCGATTTAGAAAGAATTCTAAGAAGAAAAAAATAGCAAAGAGAATAAAAAGAGATATCGAGTTTTATGAAAACCTAATTAGGAAGATTCTGGATGCAAAAAGGAAATCGGTTACGGCTGAGTTGGGCAATATCCTTGAGATATTAAAGATTATTGGCGAGGGAGATTATGAGGATTTTAAAGAGTATTCCCGGCTCTTTTTCTCTCTAAAAGCCAGAGTTGATAAAGATGAAAAGTTAAGAAAAGACAACGAGATTATGCTTATTATAGCTAATGCAGAGAAAGAAATTGTCGAAAAGGAAGAATTATTCAGAAGGGAAAAGGAAGCAGAGAGCAAAATAAAAAGTGTCATAAATAAATATCCCAATCTTGGAGATACGCTTCTTACAAAAGAAGTTTTACACGCTGTTCTTAAATTGATTAAATTTGATTATTCGCACCTTGAAAATATTATAGATACTTCGCGCAATTCCCTGAGGCTGGTAATAGATTATTATCTTAAGAACAGGTTTCCTTCCCTGCGTATGCGGTTGCGTTATGAAATGATAAACAGAGCCGTTAACGCAGGTTTAGATTTAACACAGATATTAGCTGTAGCAGAGAAATTGTCAAAATTTGACTTTGATGAGGCAAGGGAAATACTTGGTTTATCAGGCAGCAAAGAAGAAATGTTATCTTTGCTTGATATAAGAAATTCAAGCTCAGGTATAAAAGTTATAGATATTAATCCTGAGGAGGATTATCGTGTTTTTATTGACAGGGCAGCGCGCAATATTCTTCCGGAAAGAAAAACTTTAGCTTTGATAAACATTATTCTTAAGCATCCTCATATCTATTCTTGCCGTAAGATAATTATAAGGGGTGGTGGAGATAAAGTTATGTCGTCTTTTGACAGAGAAGCCGCCTGCCTTAATATAGATTTGCCTCCCGAAGGAGAGGTTGACATAAAAGATGCTCTGGTATCGGTAAGTGAGCAGCTGGGCTGGGATTTTTGCGATGTTTTAATGGAAATCGAAGGCAGGTATCCTTATATTCTTTCCTGTTTTGACAAGGTTAAAGCGATAAACATTATAATTCATGAGCGCCTTGCCGGAATGGGAGATTTGGTTTTTATGGTAAATGCCGCCCAGGTTCTTAGAGGGATATTTCCTGATAAGCCGGTAAGAGCTATTTTTCATAGTTCAAGCGACTTTGAGCTTCTTTGGCGCACAAAACTTATAAAAGGACTCAAAAAAGATAAAGTTTTTCAGCAGCTTGAAAACATAGAGCTTATTAATGCCGGAGAACACTGGCAGGATATACAGGATTTGCTTATTTCAGAGGACGATATTTCTATAATATATGCTCTGGGAGGAGATATTAAGGAAGTAGAAAGCAATACGTGGCGCATACGCTCATATGGCGGCAAAGCAGATATTAAATTATTTGTTTATGAACTTGGATTCAGCTCTATCGGCAAAAACCCTTTAGAGCATGGAGAAATTCATCTTGGTTTTGGCGCAGAGGAAGTTGGTTTGCCTCCTGTATCTCCTAAAAGCAAGGAAATATATTCAAGGAAATACCCTCGTATTGATAAGAAAATTGTTGCCGAACGCAAAAGAATTATTAAGAAGTTTCCTGGTTGTGACATACTGAATGAGGTTTTACAGCAGAAAGAATTGGAGCGTACTGTAAATTCAGAATGGGGGTTTTTGTATGCTCACAGAGACCACAGCGTTAAAATGTATTTCAGGATTTTTGAAGAGGCCCGTAAGGAGAACGAAGATTACCGTCTGGTGGATACCACTTTCTTTGTAATGTGTGGCCGCAGCGATAAAGAGCTGCAGAAGGCAATATATGAAATATCAAAAGATAATGGTTATAACCTTCTTGTATATTCAAATGAAGCTAACAACTTAGAATGTCACAATATCTCTTCTGCAAACAATGTCACCGTCATTATGGACTATTCTGTCCCGCGCAAGCTTTTCAGCGAATTATTTCTTTATAGTGATGATTTGCCCACATTGGTCAGCGGTCAGGATAACCTGGCAAATATTGTTTATTTAAACCTTCTTTCCAGCGGGCGTCCTTTCTTCTGGGAGGTTTTAATTTTTCAGGTTACTGCGCTATTAGATATGTATATATTTTTAGAGAAGAAAATAGGGAAAGATAAGGTTGAGTTACTTAGAAGACTGTGGGATACGGCTAAGGTCTGTTTAGAGCAGAGAGAAATGTTTTATGCGCCCCGGCGTTGGAGAGTGTTTTTTAAAGAGGTAGCGTACAATTTAAGTGATTATCCTTCGTTTCTTGGGCAAATATACTACGTGATGCTACGCAGAGTAGAAGAGAAAACAGGAAGAGGAAAAAAGTTGGCGCGCGAGTTAAAAGATGAGCTTGCCAAATCAAGTTCTGGTATACAGGATATCACCCAACAGTTTAAAAACATAATGGAAGCAATAGAGGAGGCAATAAGAAAGTACTCATCTTCCTCAATAAATGTTAAAGATTGTATAGAACGGCTTATAAGGCGAGGCGATGTGTCAGAAATTGAGATTTTCTCCCAGGATAAATACGGTGATAACCAGATTATTTTTAAACCCCAAGATAAAGAAGAGCTCTTTTTGATTTGCAGAATAGGAACAGGCAACAATACGGTTAAGTTTGTACGTTTTAATGTGCGCATGTATGGTGTGGCAGGCGGCATGAAGGAGAAAGCGTTGGCTTTCTTTCAGTTCAGACTTTACTGTGAGGATAAGATTGCTGTTTCTGGATTAGGGGGAATGGATTTGTTTGTTAAAGAAAATTATCGTAAAAGAGGTTTGGGCTCCTGTTTAGTTGCTCTTGCGGTGGAGGAGGCAAGAAAAGAGGGGATGGATAAGTTTTCTATCGTTGCTCCCGAAGATAAAGCAGTGTCTCTTTATAAAAAGTTAGGTTTTAAGAGGCCAGACAAAAATATTATGGTTATTGATAACATTAGCGATGGAAACATTGTTTCTAAGCCGTTTTATATTGCTGCGGTGGCTGGAATGAGGGGGTTTGATTTCTGGGATTTAAGAAGCAGCTCTTCTGAAGGAGAAAATGACAATTACGATGAAGAGATAGCTTCTTGTTTTCCTAAAATGACAGAGACAATCAAAATTATTAAAGTGGAAAAGAAGGTCAAAAAAATATCACTTGAAGAAATAAAGAATGCTTTTTTAAGCTCGTCTTCTTTACAAGATAACACTGCTGATACAGATATGTTAGATTCGGTGGGGTGGACATTTAATGGGAAGAAAGAAGACATTGTTCCCCTTATTTATCGGTATCCAAAGGATGAGCATCTTCCATTAATCCGGCAATGGATTGTTGGTATTCAAAATAAGGTTATTATATGGCTTAATAGCAAGAGATCTTTATTTGTTACCGATTACCATAATCATGTGTACTCATTCTGGTGGTTTATGTATAAAAAGGAGTTAATCGGTGATAGAAATGTTTTGTTGCATATAGATGGGCATCCTGATGCAGCTCTCACAAGAAGATATCTGAAGAAAGGCAATGTCTTTTATAAAGACGGATTTACTCTAGCTGATATAGATAAGTTCTCTGTTGATGTTTTGGGATTGGAAGGGTTTATTTCTCCCCTTGTTTTAGATGGGTTTATCAAAGAGTGGTATTTCTGGTGTAATTTAAGAGCTCAACCGTTAAGAATGAGGTATAATCCTAACTCTTTATATCAGCCATATGAGGAGGGAGAGAGAGCAGAGTTAGGCAGGATAAATTTTAACCTTTTGGATATTGACCTGGATGTTTTAAATGGATTGGGTGAAGATGAGGCTGTAGTTTATCTTAAGAGATTTTCTTCTCTTGCTGAGAAAGCACAGTTTGTAACCATTGCTACCAGCCCTGAATTTATTGAGCAGGAGCTTTCTATAAAGTATGCCCAGAAATTAGTAGAGTTTATATCGTCATCTGCTTTTATCAATACAGAGTTTAACTGGATAGAAAAGTGGATGGGAAGTAGGCAATATCAGCAGAAAGCGAAGTATAAGCTTGACTCACTCATAAAAACTATTTTAAAAGAACCATCCTCTTATAGTACAGCGGTGATCCATAAAATTATAAATCTTTATGTCGAATGGATAGAGAACAATTTGGGCGTAGAGGATTGCGACCTGAACTTTATAGAAAGATGGTATTTAATATTCCTCATCAGGCGCATAATTTTATTGTCAAGGATTTTAGAGCTCGATAGTAGTTATGTATGGCAGCGTCTTATAGAGAAAGGTGATGAGCACATACGGATGAAAGATTTTGAGTTAGCCTTGATATTTTATGATATTGCACGCAAGATAAATCCTGCGCAATCTTGTGTGTATCGGAGGAAGTCTTACCTTTTTATGGGTAAGGGTAACTTAAAGAAAGCGCAGAAAGAATTTAAAAAAGCCTATCGCAGAGATAGATATAATCCTGCTACTTACTTGCTTGCAGGCATGTTATTTATGGAAAGAGGAGAGATGGATGAGGCTTATCTTACTTTTGTGGATGCTCAGAACAAGTTTGATGGCTGTCTTTTATTTCCTATGTACAACATATTTTTAAATCCCTCTTGTGAGTCTAAGAATTTTTCTCTAATTGAAGTTATAGAATCAGAGCGTGTTTATGAAGAGTTGGCTGCAGGAATTAGTTTTTACCTCAGGAAGAACTACAACCGTGCTCTCCTCCATTTTGATACTGTTGTTTACGATTTTTATGCTCCTGGTGTATTGCGTTCTCTTGTGCAGGAACTTTATCTTTTTGTAGTAGTGAAGAGTTTTTATGAAGAAGAGTTCGGGGATAAAGCATCATCATCTGTTGCTAAAGATGGTTACTTCTGGTGGGAGGAAGATGTAGCGGTACGCCTTAAACAGAGAGCAGGATTAGTGTTGTCTTCTATTGATGAATTTTCTCTTTGGGTAGATGCGGTTAGGGAAAGGAATAGTCCTTTTGTTGGAGAGTTTGATGATAGAAAGTTGCAAAGAGAAAATTACAATATAAGTAAAATGAAGCATATAAGGATAAAGGGAGTATTTTCTCCTTCAGGAGAGTTATTTGTTAATAGGAGGTTTATAGGGAAATTTAGAGAGTTTCCAAAATTAAGGTATGAGCTTGAGTTGTCTTATGGTATTCCTCTTATGTTTTATGTATCTGCTTTGGATAAAAAAGTTTTCCTTTATCCTGTTTTTGATGTAGAGACAGGAAGGATAATTGAGTTTGTCACTCACAGAGTTAAGCAGAGCCGGCTTGTTCAATACAGAAAGGTTGCTCTTATACGGAAACTGAGTGGCGAAGGCAAATTATTTTTAGGTAGTGGTCGGCCACACCTTGATGGAAGTAAACCTAAGCGTATAAGACCCTGTTTTAAGTTAGGTAATGCTTATGATGGCGAACCTGTAATAGTTATAGTTGAAGAAGGAATCCTTACCAGGTGTGTGTGCCTTGATAAAGGAGATGATATTAAGTTTTCTCTTGTATGGGATAATGTTGTCAAGAAGTACGTATCTTATTTCTACAATATAGTAAAAACAGCGGAATTCAATCGTCTTACGGACAAACATCAGATTCATGGTCTTCCTTTATCTAAAGATGGCTCTTTAGTTATAGGGGATTCAGAGTATGCTAACTTTGGCAGAAGATTTTCCTATGCGCGGACCCTTATTTCAAGAATATGCAATCCTACAGGAAAGAAGGCTTATGTCCTTGAGGTTACTGCACAAAAAAATGGAATATCTGTTACTAAAAAGATGTCTTGTGTATTCAGAGTTTTCCCCAACGGGAAGGACGATTCATTTGTAAAAGGAGAGCTCTTGGGGGTATTTGAGAAATGGAGTTGTAAAAAGCTGTCTCTACCAACAGGAAAAATTGATACGTATATTATTACTAACGTTCAGATTAATAAAAGGGGTGTGATTGAAGTGGGGGGGTACTGGGGGCAGTTTAGAGATTTTGCTGGTGCCTGGGTAGAGTTGAAGGTAATCAATGGCAAGAAGCGGTTTATAAAATTTGTAAAAGATAGAGATAATAGACCAATTTTTGATATATACCACGATCCTTTAATAATAGATGTTGCTAGAGATATAAGAAAAGAGATAGCAGAAAAATCACTGCTCTACCACAGGTTGCAACTTAAAGAGGTGCCACGAAGAGTTAATGAGGCAGTAAAACAATTGCGTTATGGAGAAATTGATAAGGCAGAAGATAGTCTTAATCAGGCAAGGAGAAAACTTAGCAACAAGAGAGCTTCTCTAAGAGGATATACCCCTTATGTTTTTAAGGTTAAGTTCTATTTATCTTATGCTATAGCATTTAGAGGCATCAAAAGAGCACTTCAAAACCATGAAAAAAGTTATTGTGTTGTGGGTATGCTTGAAGACATTCTTGTTGCATTTATAAAGAAAGACTACTGTGGCGCAAAACATCTTCTTAATAAGCTAAAACAAAAACTTTCTAAAAAATCACTTAAGTTTTTAGCAATAAATATGAAATATATAGATGACTGCATTGAGGCATCCAGGGGTATAGAATGTTACAGGAAGATGTTAAGCCGTCTTTATAAGGCAAAACGTTGTATTAAAGAAGGCGATAGAATAAAAGCAAAACATATTCTTGATACGGTTGATGGCTCTATATCTTTGTATATAAAAAGTTTTAAGAACGTTCTTCGGAAAAGATGTGTGGATAATGTTGCTTACAACAACTCTGTCCATACAAACTATAATCGCACAACGTCTGTACAGTATAGAAGTAGAGAGAACTTACTTAAAAAAATACGCGGGGGGGATAAATGGTCTCTTAATGTATTTATAGAAAGCTACATGTGGTTACTTAAAGAAATAGCTTCTATTTATGCTCGTACCAATAGCGCAGAAAGCGATTACTACAATGAGCTTCTTCAAGAAGGAGTAATCATACTTGCGCAGATAGTCAGAAAATATGCGCGCAGCAAAGAAGCTTCTTTGGATTTTGTAGAATACGCAAAGCCTAAGCTTATAGATGCCTTTAATCAGTGGCGTAAAAAGAACAATGCCGATTTCTACAAAACAGTGTCTCTTTCTACGCCAGTTTGTGGTTATCGGTCTGAAAAGTCAGATGAATGCCTGACATTAGGAGATATTTTAGAAGCGGAGGGTACGGAGGATGACTTGATTGACAAAATAGACGGTAGCTCATCATCTATTGAAGAAAACTTATCTGATAACTTCGAGTTGTGTGAGTTGGTAAAGAAATTCTCTCAAGAGAAGGATTTCGGTTCACTCAAGAGAATAAACCCACGTCAGAAAAAAGACGTTTTGCCGAAAAAGAGGCAGGCCAAAGACAACGTTATTATTGTGGTTTTAGACAGATTTTCCTCTGATAGGCACAATTCCGGATGGGAAATCCCTCATGGGCATCTGGTTGTTAAGGAGTTACGTCATTGTCTTGGAGAAGCTAATCGTGTTAAGGTAATTGCTCTGGATATAATGACTGATATCTTTGGGGTTCTTACCAGGCGTATTTACTCCGATATAAGAAGTATTGTAGAAAATAATACTTCCAGCTATGTAGTTGTTAATATGTC
>CAYXBX010000024.1:0-12307 GCA_964463445.1 uncultured Planctomycetia bacterium | reverse complement strand
AAAGATAAATATCGGTTGCTTAAAGATAAGATATAATGTAGAATATAACAGATGAATTGATAATATTTAATTTATAAGATGAATGCAGAGTTCTATGTGCATACATGCTTTGAGATATCAGGCCTGGGCGTGGTTGTTTCAGGAGAGGTCACCTCAGGAGAGATCACCGAAGGGACTATAGGAAGAACCTCTAAAGGCAAAAGATGCACGGTAGTAAAAATAGAAGAACTTAACTACCGTGTTCCTGTCGCAAGAACCAAGTCAAAAGTATCTCTCACCTTAAAACACATCACTAAAGAAGATATAAAACCCTGGGATACTATTTACTTTGGATAGCATTAATTAGCTCATAGTTCATAGATACTAGATTCTAGATACTGTATTCTGTGACAATCTGTTTATATCTTGCGGTTATCTGTGTTTAACGTGTGACTTGGTGACCTTGTGTATCTGTGCTCATCTGTGTATAACCGTGTGACGCGGTGACCTTATTTCTCTGCGCTAATCTGTATAGCGCATAGCGTAGTCTGTGCTAATCCGTGTAACAAACGGAGGGAAATATAGTATTTCTATTTCCACATTTATAAGGCCTTGTTTTAGGTCTCCTATTTTTCTGAATGCTTCTTTTGTAAGGTCGATAATTCTTCCTTTTCTTACAAGACGCTTTGCTGGCCCCCGGTCATTAACTCTTATAATTACAGACTTTCCATTGTCAAGGTTGGTAACCTTAAGGTAGGTATTAAAAGGAAGGTCCCATATGGCACAGGTGAGTTTTGTATCGTCAAAGATTTCCATATTTGCTGTAGTTTCTAAGATTCCTTTATCATTACAGGAATACCAAGATGCTATCCCTCTAAAAGTAATATCTCTCGTAGTGATGGGAAGTTGTGGAGAGAAGGTAATACCAACACTTATGAGGTTAAAACTAATAATAAACAGCACAGCTAACGCCAGCTTTATAACTTTTCTTGCCTTCTTTTTCCTGTTCATAATCTCGCAAGAATAAAAAACCCATTCTTTCTGAAAAAGAATGGGTTTATAAACATATGGACGCGGCAGCCAGGCTGCCCTATGGCATTTTGCCACGTAGGCCTTTGGCTTTGCCGTAAACTACCTTGAGTTTACGGCCATGAACCTAAAGTGGTTCATGGCGTCCCATCCTTTCAGATGGTTTGCCCTTATCGCGCCTGACTAATTTTTAAACAACTATTTTGATTCCCTAATCCCTAATCGCTAAACGCTATTCCCTATTCACTAAACGCTAACCGCTATACGCTAATTTGCCAAGAGCTCCTAAGGCAAATATGTCACATTAATTATTAAATAACAAGGCATTCTTCAAAAATAAAGTTATTTAACCCATTGTCTTGTAACATCTTATATTTTGGAAGAAATAACCTCTCTTAATTCAATCATCTCCCCTTACCAAAACCCCTAATCACTCACCATCCACTCTGCATTTGTTCAATTTTTTAGACATATAGATACCTATAATGTTTGTATTTATACTCATTTTCCCTTATGGCAAGGTTATCATAACTTATTTATTTACGTTAGATACTGATTTTCAATGGGCTATATAGATAGTGTCGATATTTTTTCAGGTGATGCGGAAAACGCTTTTATTAATTCAGATGGTCACAGATATCTATGTCAATCTGTATTCTTAGTTCTGTGTTAATAAGGTACTACTATCGACTATTGACCATTAATCATTGACTATCTACGTGTGACGTGGTAACCTTTTTTATCTGCGGTCATCTGTGTTTTTATCTGCGTTAATCTGTGTTTTAATCAGCACCAATCTGTGTATAAACGAAGTGAAACATAGGTGAAAAAAATAGGAAAATAAGTTATGTCTTCACACCGCACTCAAGAACAAGTTGTAAAAAGGGTAAAGGACTTGATTCGGCAGGCCTATGGCAGGTTTTTAGGGCTTATGTTCGCTTAGACTGGTTATTACATTGTTGACCTTTACAGTTACTACCATTGCTGTTACAAAAAGTATAATCAGTCATAACCGTAAAGGAGCTTAATATGGCAGATTCTTCATGCAAAGAAGGTCTTTTTGGCACAGACGGCATAAGGGGAACTCCCGGCTTTTATCCTTTGACAGACGGTATGGTTTTTAAAATAGGCTTAAGCGTCGCTAAAATTATAAACTACAAGGATAAGCTTTCCTCATCGGTGGTTATAGGAAGGGATACCCGTTTAACAGGAAAGCATATTGAAACAATACTTTGTGATGCTATAAACTTCTATGGAATTGATGTGTTTTCTGCAGGGGTGATTACCACTCCTGGCTTGTCTTTTTTGGTAAAAGATTTAGGTGCTGATATGGGAATAATGATTTCTGCTTCCCATAACAAGCCTACCGATAACGGTATAAAGTTCTTTAACCCAGAAGGGTTTAAACTTCCTCGTGATGAAGAGGCTATGATAGAAAGCATAATCTTCAGTAATCTTATTCACCGTCCTGCGGGTATTAAAGTTCAGCACAAAGGAGAAATTAAGTCTGTTAAGAAAGCTCGGGAGAAATACATTGATTTCTTAATTTCTTCTGTGGGTGCAGTAGATTTAAGCGGCCTTCATATCGTTGTTGACTGCGGTTGGGGGGCGGCTTCAGGAATAGCGGCGCGCCTTTATAGGAAACTTAAAGCGCGCGTTACCTCTATTCATGATAAGCCTAAAGGAGAAAACATAAACATAGGAGGTGCCCTTAAGCCTGATTTACTGGCAGAGCTTGTGTGTAAAGAGAAGGCAGATATAGGCGTTGCTTTAGACGGCGACGGAGACCGCTGCATATTGATAGATGAAAAAGGAAATATTTTAGACGGCGATTACATCTTAGCAATAATGGCAGAATACCTTATAGGCAGAAAGGAACTTCCTAAAAATACAGTTGTTGCCACGGTTATGAGCAACTTAGGGCTTAAGCAGTATATTAAAGATAAAGGTGGCAATGTAGTTATTACGAGCGTTGGCGATAAACATGTTTTAGAGGCGCTTAAGAAAAATGGTTTGAACTTAGGAGGTGAGCAGTCTGGTCATATAATCTTTTTAGATTATCTTCCTTCTCCTGATGGGTTGCTTGCTTCTTTGCAGGTCTTAAAAGTTATTAAAGATACAGGAAAACCTTTAAGCGAGCTCACAAAGTATATGACAAAATTTCCCCAGGTTCTTGTGAACGTTG
This sequence comes from uncultured Planctomycetia bacterium, assembly GCA_964463445.1. Taxonomy (GTDB): domain Bacteria; phylum Omnitrophota; class Gorgyraeia; order Duberdicusellales; family 4484-171; genus CAZWON01. Next base: position 9,114 of record CAYXBX010000024.1, on the reverse strand, counting down.
AAGTGAAAGCAAAAATACCTTTTAAAGATATTCCTTCCGTGCATGAGAAGCTCGATTATTTTAATGACCTTATTAAAGACAGCGGAAGAATATTGTTGCGCTACTCAGGAACAGAAAACCTAGCTCGCATTATGGTTGAAGGAAAAGACAAAAAACTTATAACCGAAATAGCTAATACTCTTGCGGAAGTGATAAAGAGGGAGATTGGAACGACCACTGAAGAGTTACATAAATAGCCATATGCTTGTCGTGTTGGTGCCATGCGATAACCACAAGTTTTGCCTGACGTCGCAACACCGTACAGTTGTAAGAAAAAGGAAATTTGGAAGCTTTTCCGAATTTTGTGCAACTCTTCACGGCAACTAGTTGATAGTTAATGTGTTGCGTAGAGAAAATTGTTTCTAGTCTAACTTGCCGCCTGCGGTAACGGTAAATCTGATATAACTTCAGGTGATTCTGTCTTTTTTCTTCTATCTTAAATCCATATCTTACTTTTTCCATGTGTCACAAGGTTCTGATTACATTCTCTGAATTACTGCTCTTTGATATTTCCGGAAGGCCTAAAAATGTGGTCATATATTTGAAGTATGGAGTATTTAAGGATTTAATGATACCGGCAAAGTGTTTATTCTTAAAGTGCCTTTTGCTTTGGCGAGGGTATCCCGTTTTAAATAAGCCTTCCTGTTGGCTCCTAGACGCAGTGAATATGCTTCTTATCTTTTGTTGCAGGATGTTGAATTTCTTATCGAGATGGGATAGACTAATAGAAAAGATAGGTAATAGAATAGGTTATAGAAAGGAGGCGCCATGAGTGATGTTTTGGAGAAGTTAGAACGATTGGTTGGGAATATAGAAAAAGTGATTATTGGTAAAGAAGAGGTGATAAAGCAGCTGATTGTAGGACTTCTTACAAATGGTCATATCTTAATAGAGGATGTTCCTGGGGTAGGCAAGACCATGCTTTCTTTAGCATTAGCAAAGTCTATAGGAGGGGAATTTAAAAGAATACAATTTACTCCTGACTTACTTCCTTCTGATGTTACAGGAGGATATATTTATAATCCAAAAACAGGGGAGTTTGAAGTAAAAAGAGGCCCTATCTTTGCCAATATTGTATTAGCTGATGAAGTTAACAGGACTTCTCCTCGCACGCAATCCAGTCTTTTAGAGTGTATGCAGGAATACAAAGTTACCCTGGATGGTGATACTTTTCTTTTGCCCAGGCCTTTTATGGTCATTGCAACGCAAAATCCTATAGAGTTTCAGGGGACATACCCTTTACCAGAGGCCCAGCTGGACAGATTCCTGATGAAAATTAATATAGGTTATCTTTCCATCGAAGAAGAAGTGAGGGTGATGAAGGAGCAAAGAACCTCGCATCCAATTGATAGTATAGAAGCCGTGCTTACAACGGAAGATATTATAAATTTACAGTCGGTAGTTAAGAAGGTAGAGATATCAGAGAAGATATTAGAGTATATAGTAAAAATTGTGTCTGCTACAAGAAATGTGGAAGAGATTAAATTAGGAGCTTCTCCTCGTGCCTCCATTGCTTTTATACATTCAGCACGGGCACTGGCGTTAATCAAGGGAAGAGACTATGTCATTCCCGATGATATTATTAATCTTGCTTTTCCCATATTAAGGCACAGGATTAATATCAGGCAAAAGGCATTAGTTTCAGGGGTTACAGAGCAGAGTATAATTCATAAGATATTGGACAACACACCTATAAAATAAGTAATGTTTCATTTTAAGTTAAAGGTTACCTCTTCCTTAATATTTATTCTCTTTGCCCAACTTATATCTTTCTTGATATGGGTAGAAATGGGGTTTTATTTCTCTTGTGTTGTGTTCTTAACATTTAGTGTATTGTGTTTACTGGATATTGTAACGTTGTTGATTAATTTCCTGATGCTTAAGAAGATTGAGATTAAAAGGGATGTCCATGATAAATTCATAGAAGGAGATTCTATTGATTTAAAGTTACTTATTAAAAACAAGGGAGGTTTTCCCTTTGCCAATGTTGAGATTCACGATTATTTACCATGGGCAGAAAACGATAGCAAAGTTGTATTTTTTGCCGAATGGCTAAGAAAAGGAGATACTTTGGTGAGGGAGCATAGCAGTACTTGTATGTATAGAGGAAAGTATACATTAAATAGGATTAATCTTATAGTTAGGGGAATTGTTGGTTTTGTTTTTATTGAGAAGGCAGTAGATATTAATAACGTGGTGTATGTTTATCCTGAAACTTTTTTTATCGCAAGAATCCCTCCTTTAGTTAAAGGGTATCTTCCCTGGTTTGGGCTGGATACAATTAGCTCTGGAGGTGATGATGATGAGTTTTTTGGGCTAAGGGAATACAAAAAGGGGGATTCTTTAAAAAGAATCCATTGGTTCTCAGTAGCAAGAAAAAATAGACTGGTTGTAAAGGAATTTCAAAAATGTGCTTTTTACCAGGCTTCCTTAGTGTTTGTTTTACACAAAAGTTATAAACAGGATAAATCAAGAGATAATATCGTTGAATACATAATAAAAATGGCAGCCTCACTAACAAGATATTTTATTCAGAATAACATATGCGTAGAGTTATTAGCTCACACAGGTAAGTTAGCAATCTTTTATCCTTCCAACAAAGGTGGTGAATATATGGATGAGCTGTTTAAGTTTTATTCAGAAGCTCAAGCAGAAAGCCGTCTTACATTAAAAGATTTTCTCTCGGAATATTATAATTTGTTGCCGTATCGTTCAACAGTTTTCGTCCTGATGACGGAGAAAGAGATAGATGATATAGCAGGCTTCTTGCATCTTAAAGATAAGGATATTGAGATTATAGCAATAGTATTTCTTACATATTCTTTCTATTATAATCTTGAGGGGCACGAAAACCTTACCTTAAAGGAAAGGGTAGCTTCTAAACTTTCCGCCCTGGGAGTTAGAGCTTTTGTATGTGTTCGGGGGGATAATTTAGGCAATCTGTTTCTTTCTGCAAGATGAGAAAAGAAGTACTGTTTCCGAGCTTCGGTAATTTCCTGTTGTTGTACCTTCTTATTGTTTTAACTTTTCTGCTTGGTCTTGGTATTTTAAGTAACACGTTTATTATTGTTACTGTGCTGTGTTCTCTCCTGGGAGGTTACATTTCTTATTCGTATGATAATAAATACATAGATAATAATCGTCTTATTAACATTTGCGTTGTTGCAACAATTGCATGGGTATGCTTTATGGTTTTATTTAAGTCGGATTTTGTCTTAAGAAAAGCAATGGTAAATATTATTAAAGGAATATATATAATAGTTGCAGTACTTAGTTTTAATTCCAAAAATAATTATAGTCGCATAAGGATTCAGGGGCTCGCCACAGTCTTGGTAGCTGTTTACCCTATATTTATAAATATAAATATATTTTATTGGACATTGTTTTTATTGTACATTCTTGCATGGTTGTTAACTTTTCATTATTCTTACCATAAAGAAGAACATATTTCCCGCAGGTCTTTAATGGTAAACCTGATTGTTTATTCTGCGGTTCTTATATTTTTTATACCTTTTGTTTATCTTTTGAGTAAACAGATATACTCTCCAGAGGCAAAACCTATTGCTAGCGTATTTAAGGAAGATATTGCCGGATACGAAGATAGATTAGATGAATTAGAAAACAAGATGTATAAGGATTTTATAACTTTTGCAGACAAAAACAGACATGTAAAAAAAGATGTTATACGAGCACTCTCTGCTATCTTGAGTAAAAGTCAATCGTCATTAACGCTGGATAAAGAAGTATATATATTAAAAGAGATAGTAAAGAATAAAGGTGTATATACAGGCGAGAAGGAGAAAAAGAAGCTAATTAAATTAGCTGACGATTACTTGCAGGCAAAGATTATAACGGACTTACTGCTTGGAAGAGATAGTCTATATGCCCTTATGGGTAAAGGGGAGGTTAATTTGTACAAGAAAATAAAAGTGAAGATGGGCATAGATAGGATTTATGCAAGTAGCAGCATCAGAGATATAAAGAAATACTTTGATTTTTTGAATAGGCTTATAAAAATTGGCGGTGATGTAAATAAAGATGCTTTAAAAAAATCTCTGGATAATTTTAGAGAGTGGAAGATGCAATCTGTGTATTACAGCAAGAAGAAGGAGATTGCAAGATATATAAAAAGAATTAATAAAGAAGAAAATGTTGATATGAAATCAAAGCAGTTATCAGAAAGGGTACAGGAGATACTTAATAAAGTAGAAGGGGATTTTACGGTAAAAGATATCCTTGATACATATAATGCTTTTAACAACTCCATTAACAAAAAAAGAGATATTTTTGTAGACCACCGTTTAAAGAAGGAATTAAAGAATATCTTGGATGTAAAGTTAGAGTTAATATTAAGAAATAGTTTTAAAGGTCTGCGTAGCGATTTTGACAAGAAATTAGCCCTGATTTTTGCGGATAAAGTGATTCATGAAGCAGAGAAGATTGTTTATAGCGATGAGGATAACAGTATTGTAGATAGCATATATTCATTGGCTAATTTTTTACAAGAGCATCGTTTAGATTCTGCTTCTTTTAAGAGTGATATGTTAGCAGAACTTATTAAGGGGAAATTGTTTCTTCTATGCAGAGATAATAGTAATGCTGTTAGAAAGATATTAAAGAACAGTGTTGTGTCTTTTAATAGGATTAATGAAGTTACTGATTTGATTGATGATATGTTGCTTGAAAATAACGGCAGTGTTGAGAGTTTATATCAAAGGCTAAAAGACGATATCGATAGATTCTATTTTTCAGGCCAGTTGTATGAAAAAGATAAGTATAAGATTCTACAATACTTGGAGAGAATCTATAAAGTTGCTAAAGCAGGATATACACTAAACAGCATTCTTTATAAACAAGAGGGTAAAAACCAATATAATCCTTGGAAAAACTTTTTGTCTTCTTTAAGAGACGAAAGTCTCAATGAGAAGCTAAATAAAATAATGGATAAGTTGTGCAGGGGAGAGAACATAAAGGAAATCGAAGCCCTAAAAGATAAATTATTAGGGGCTATTGAGGAAACGGATGTCGATAAATATACGAAAGATAAAGTGAAAGAATACATCAATACAGTATACATGTTACGCAAGAAATATTTTGCTTCCGAGACATTTATAAGATTGATGGAGAACGCCAGTATTGTAAAAGATGATTTAGATAAGAGAAAAAGAAAGGATTTAATTAGAGTGATGAGTAAGATTCAAGAATCATACATTGAAGGGGGCGCTCTAGATGAGAGCATGGTGGAGGGTTTAAAGGGAGTAATTGCTGAGGCAAATATAGGTAAGAATAAACTTGCACGTGAAAAATATGAGCAGAGGTGGGAAGTATTTGTTTTACCCAGTAGATTAGTTATAGATATGAGCTCTACAAGAAACATGCGTGTGTTTAGTATGCATGATACGAGAGTTATTGAAGACGTGACACGACAGGTCAATTGGAAGCTTTCTAATGACAATATAGTGTGGATAGATAAAGAAGGCTATGTACATCCTCTTAAAGCCGGTAAAACAGATATCTTTGTAGAATACAACCAGGAGGATGTTGCAGTTGTAGAGGTAATCGTAATTGCTAATTATGAGAGTGTTATGCAATGAGAATTTTTCTAGAATGAGGAAGTTTATATTAGCTATTGGCGTGAGTATCCTATATTCTTTCTGTATGCCTAATACTTATGCTGGAAATAATCATTCTTACCCATTAGAGTTAAGCAACAGCAATGTAATTACCAATTTGTCTCGGAAAGATGCCCTTGAAAAATTTGGTTTGCCCAAGGCAATGGCAGGTAATATCTGGTACTACGATGAACCATCTGATTTCTTTGTCAAATTTGATGTTCCCCCTGGAGTTGTGAATGTTTTCTTGATACCTTACAGATATATTGTAAATATTGGGTTTCCTTTTGAGATAAAGGCATTTTTATTCTATGAAGACTTTCGAATCGAAGAGTTGCCTTCTAATATAGAGTGGCATATAGATGATAAAAGTATAGTAGTTAAAGAGGGTGATTTCTTTTTACCCCTTAGGGAGGGACACACTAGTATATTCGCTATATGCAATAATATGATAAGTAATCCCTGTGAGGTTTATGTTAAGGGCTCCAGCGTAGCACTAAAGAAAGGTAAAGAGCTTGTAGAGATTAGAATTTTTCCTGCACAACCATCAGTTGCACCGGCCGCCAAGCTTCAATTTTTAGCTTTGGGTGTATTTTATGATTATTCTGAGAGAAAGGCTTCTATAGAAGATATTTCTGAAGACGTAAGGTGGTTTGTTGTAGAAGGTGAAAAGGAAAGAGAAACAGGAGGTAAATATATATATTTTGATGAGAATGGTCCTGATGAGATATTTTGTAAATATGATAGCATTAGAAGTAATGTAGAGAGGGTAACTAAGGTTAAAGACAAAATGCTAATCAGACATAATATAAAGTTTATCCATCTTGTTCCTTCTGTATTTTTCTCTGAAGAAGGAGAGACCATTCCTTTTAAGGCTATAGCGACCTATTATGATAATAAAGTAGAAGATGTAACTCATTCGATGGATTGGGAGGTCAGTGATGAGAATATAGCGGAGTTTATACAAAAAGGAGTGTTAAAACTAAAGAGAGAGGGAATTGTAGAGATAAAAGGAAGGTTAGATGGTATAAAAAGTTTTTCTGCTAAGGTAGTGGTTGCTAAGAGGATATCCCAAGGAAGACCCAGAGCAAAAGTAAGTGTTAAAGAAGAAACTATTGTGGCGCCGTATGACGAAAAGGGCATTAAGAAGGAGGCTGAGATTCTAAAAAGTGGCGAAACAACAGTTCAAGAAGCAGAGTATGAGATAACTGGCGCGAAAAGGGTTATAGAGGAGATACTGTCTCAAAGAGAGTCAAAATTAAAATATATTATAATAGAGCCTTTATATAAAAAGATTGCGGTAGGTGAGGATATTTGTTTTAAGACTACAGCAGTATATGAAGATGGCCATAAAAGTGATATTGCATTGTTTGGCGAATGGAGATGTTCAGATGTAAATAAGGTTAGCATAGACGACGGTACTGTTACAGCTTTAGAAGAAGGGGAAGTGTATATTTGGGTTATTTTTGACAACAAGGAAAGTAATAAAGCTAAAGTTGAGATAGGACCAGCTAAATTAGTATCCATCTCTTTAGATAAATATAATGTTGTGGTTCCATGGAGGAAAGCTTTTTATATTAGAGCAGAGGGGCATTATACTAATGGGACCGCAAGAGACATAACATCTCTTGTTGAATGGCATATAGATGGCGGTAGAATTGTAGATCTTATAAAGCCGGGAATGTTTAAGGGAATGCGAAGAGGGAGGGTGAAAATTTATTGTGAGTACAGCAACATTAAAAGCTTACCTGTGGCAGTAACTATATTCATTCCTTTGTGGGAAATTATATTATTTTTATTATTTTGTATTTTTAGTGTACTCTGTATAAGTTTAAGTATTTTCTATATTATTACGGTGAATAGAGCAAGGAGGCTGAGAAGATTGTGCATAAGCGACTCGCGGCGTTTTGTCATAGAGCTTTATGAACATATGAAAAAAGTGTTAAGTATTTTTGGATTCCATTATAGACAGAGTTATACCCCTCTTGTATTGGCAAACAAAATAAATGAGAGGTTTTCTTTAGGCGATAAAAGTCTATTTCATTATATTGGCAGCGTATTCTCTAAAGCAGCTTATAGTAGACACGAAATAGGCAAAGAGGAAGCCTTTCGTTTCTTAGAGAGTTACAATGAAGGGATAAAAATGGTTAAAGATAAAGCCCGCTGTGCTTTCTTAAGGATATTGATAACAATACTGTATCGGCTTCCTCTTCATATATAATTTTCAGTAGTAAAAGGGCGAAAAGTATGTTATTTTATATATTGACAGTGATATTTGGGGGTGAAAGGGATTCGACTTAAGAAGTGAGCAAAGAGCTGCATGCCAGCGGGTAGGCCAGCTGTAAGAGGCCTATAACAAAACAAAGGCAAACGCCTACGTAACCACTCCTGCTTACGCATTAAGTTAAGCAGGGCTTCTGTGTTTCTTGCCTCAAGGAAGCACAGGAGTTCGGTTATTGAGGATAGAATTAGACTCTTAGCCTTGGGAGTCTGATTCGAAAATTTACAAGGCTGCTTTCTGGTGAATCCTGCCCTTTGGAGTCACCAGGAAAAAGACTAATAAAAGGGCTAAGCATGTAGATGCTCTTTAGGACCTTCTTAAGGACGCGGGTTCGATTCCCGCCACCTCCACCAATTCTATCATTATGAGAGGATAGCTATGCAGACATTTGTCATCATTATCCGTGAGCCTAATACATTATCGGCAACAGAAGCCCTTATTAAGGGCAATCCTTACGGATACTGTTGACGATTCCCGCCACCTTCCATCAATGTTTCATTACTGGGTGGTTGTCTACCTGCCCGCTGGTATTTTAGGCAAGAGGAGAACTTGTGTGTTATCTGTTATCCAGAAGAGAGATTTTATTGTATACAACGCATATTTGTTGGACAATATTATTACCATATTTTTTTTTAAAAAAATTTGACTTAATAAAATATGAGGTGTAAAATAAAAATGTATTTTTTATCTTTTCTATCTTAAGAGGGGCTGGGGATTAAGCTAGAAAGTTAAAGAGTATTTGATTATTTTTATCCGATAAAATGGATATACGGATAGGTGTTTATATTTGTGAATGCGGTCCTAATATAAAGGATGCTATGCATCTAGAGGAAGTTACCGCATTCGTCAAAAGTTTAGAGAATGTTGTTTTTGTCCGTCAGTTTCGCCTTCTTTGTTCTAGTGAGGGGAAAGAAATAATTGCCCGTGATATAAAGGAGCAATCTTTAAATCGCATTGTAATTGCTGCTTGTTCCCCAAAGGAGCATGAACTCACCTTTAGGAAAGTTTTAAGCGAAGCAGGTCTTAACCCTTATCTTCTTCAGATTGCCAATATCCGTGAACATATTGCCTGGATGATTACTGATAAGGAGCTTGCTACACAACTTGCCAAAGTTAAGATTCGCGCCGCAGTAAAACGCGTAGTTTATCAAGAACCTTTGGATGTTAAGGAAATAGAGGCCT
>CAYXBX010000023.1:0-13130 GCA_964463445.1 uncultured Planctomycetia bacterium | reverse complement strand
TGGAAGATTTAGAAGAGGCAAAGGAAGATATAGAGATAAGCAGAAGAAGTTTCCTGAATATTGTGGAGAAAAGCACAGAAGGTATTGCTGTTGTGAATAAGGATGGCAGGGTGCTTTTTGCTAATAACAGTTTCTGCAGGCTTGTTGAGATTGGGAAAGAAAAACTCCCAGGAATTTTTTTGGGGCAGGCATCTCTTAGTGGGGAAAGTTGCGAGGTGGATATTGTTGCAGGCGATAAAATTAAGAAGGCGGAGTTAAGAGAAGTTGACATAGAGTGGCGGAAAGAAAAAGCGCACCTTCTTCTATTCCACGATATTACTGAAAGGATAGAGTTTGAAGAGAGCCTTAGGCTGGCGGCTGAACAGTGGCGCTCTACGTTTGATGCTATTTTAGATGCTGTTATTCTTCTTGACAGAGAAGGAAGGGTGTTGCGTTGCAATAAAGCTGCAAAGGAGCTTCTGGGAGCCTCTTATAGTGAAATAAAAGATACGTTCCTTTTTGATATATTCTTACCGGAAGAGAAACTTAAAGATAAAATTTTTGTAAAAGCAATTGATACAAAGACTCGTCAATCATGCGAAGTTAAGTATAGCAACAGATGGTTTCTTATCACTCTTGACCCTATTATAGATAAAGAAACAACTAGTGGAGCAATATGTATTATTGCTGATGTGACAGAGGAAAAAGAGGCAAAGGAAGAGGTGAAGTTTGGCTACTGGAGTAAGACTGTTATCACAGAAATAATTAAATTATCCCTGGAAGGTATTAGTTTAAGGGATATTTTAAAACGTACCCTTTATTCTTTAATTTCGTTTTCCTGGCTTAATATAGAGGCTAAGGGAGCTATTTTTCTTTCTGATAATAAAAGTAAACAGCTTATATTGATGGCAGAGGCGGGTTTACCTTATTTAAAGGAAAGCTGTGGCCGTATTCCTTTTGGGGAATGTATTTGCGGAAGGGCAGTATTAAGCAAAGAGCCATGCTCTGTCTATAATCATGATGAACAGGAATATTATAAATGTGAAGAAAAAGATAAACACACTCATTTCTGTTTTCCTATTAGCCACGGCGGTAAGTATGATGAAGAGAACATCCGCGGTTTGATGGTATTTTGCGGTGATTACGGCGCGGTATTAGATAGTAAAACAGAAGATTTCCTTTTGTCTCTCTCCAATGTGTTAGCAGAGATTATTGAGTTTAAGCGCACAGAGGAAGAGCTTCGTTCTACAAAAGTTTTTGTAGAAAACATCGTAGAGAGTGCACATTCAATTATTCTTGTCTTAGACAGGGAGAGAGTTGTTGTAAGTGCTAACAGTTTTACGGAAGAGCTCTTAGGCTACCAGCGTAGAGATATCATTGGTAAGAATTGGTTCGATGCCTTTGTTCCTGAAGATGAAAAAGAAGAGGCAAAAAAAGAATATCTTAGGTGTGTTAAGGGGGAGAAAGTAAAAGGCTATGAGTGTTCTATAATAACTAAGGATAGCCAGAAGCGAGTAATCTCCTGGTATGCCTCTCCTTTGTATGATAGCGAAGGTAATACAATGGGGGCTGTAGCTTTAGGATACGATGTTACAGAGAGGAAGGAGATGGAGAAATCCCAGAGGCTTGCCCAGTTAGGCAAGCTTGTTGCTGATATGGCGCATGAGGTAAACAACCCTCTTATGGTTATTTCAGGGCGTGCCCAGTTATCCCTTATGGAGGATATTCAAAACGAAGAGTTAAAAAACAACTTGAATATCATTATTAAAGAATGTCAGAGAGCAAAAGATATTATCCAGCGGCTTTTAAGGTTTTCCCGTCCCAGCAAAGGTGAATTTAGAGATATAAACATAAACGATTCTTTGATTGAGGTGATATCCTTAATTGAGCACCAGTTTAGCCTTGTAAATATAAATATAGTTAGAAATTTTGATGAGGATATTGGGTTAATAAGAGGCGACGAGAAACAGCTTCAGGAAGTGTTTATAAACCTTTTAAACAATGCCCGGGATGCAATGCCTCAGGGAGGAAATATTGAAGTTAGGACAGTTTCTTCTTCGGGGGGGGTGAGAATAGAAATAAAGGATACAGGAATTGGCATGGATAGAAAGACATTGTCAAAAGTATTTGACCCTTTCTTCACCACAAAAGAAAAAGGGACAGGGTTAGGGCTTGCTGTATGCTATAGTATAATTAAGAATCATAAAGGAGATATGTGGTTTGAGAGTATATGGGGAAAGGGAACTACGGCAATAATAACTTTACCAACCATAGGAGGAAAAGATGCATAAAATACTTATTATTGATGATGAGCCCGAGATTGTTGATATTTTAGAGAAGTTTCTTGCCAAAAGAGGTTACGAGGTTGTTAAAGCTTATGGAGGAGAAGAGGGGTTAGAGAAGATTCTTTCTGACGAAAACTTTGATTTGGTTATTTTAGATATGAAGATGCCCAAGCTAAACGGTGCGGATATTCTGGAGAAGGTTATCGCAGAAGGAAAACATCCTAAAGTTATTATCTTAAGCGGTTCATTGGGTATTGATAAGAATATTGATACATTAAAGAGATTAGGCTATAATGAAAAAGATATTCTTATTAAGCCTATAGATTTAGAGGAATTAATTAAGGCTGTAAAAGAGAAGTTATGTGAAGAGTAATGTGGGATAAGATTTTAGTTGTTGATGACGATATAGATACAAGAGAGAAATTTTATGAGATATTTTCTTCCTTGTGTTATAAAGTCACGTGTGCTCCCACAGCAGAGGAGGCTTTCAACCGTCTTCTTGAAGAGCGTTACGGAATTATTATCTTGGATGAGGTAATGCCAAAGATAGGCGGATTTGAAGCAGCTGAGAAGATTAGAGAGTTTGATAGAGAAACGAAAATAGTTATTCTTACCGAAGAGGAACCGGCAAAAGACGATAATAGAGTAGCCGACTTACATATCAGCCGCCTTATTAAAAAAGATTTCTCTAACCATTTTATGGTAAAAGAGATTATTGAGATTTTAAAAAAGGTTAAGGAGCAGAAAAAGCCCCAGTTACCCAGTGACTATAGAAGCACTGTATTAGTGGTAGATGATAATCCTCAGATAAGAGAGGTTCTGGAAGTTTTCTTAAGCAGAAAAGGGCATAGGGTGATAACATCTTCATCTGGAGAAGACGCCCTTATGAAAGTAAAAGTTGATAAGCCCAGAGTAGTTTTTCTTGATTTTCGAATGCCGGGCATGGATGGCCTTATGGTGCTTAAGGCAATAAAAAAGTTAGATAGCAAAATTGATGTTGTTATGTTGACTTCTGCTAAAGATAGTTATATTATGGATGAGGCAAGAAGATTAGGGGCAAGTGATTATCTGGTTAAGCCGTGTGATTTGGAAAAAGTTGATACTGTTATTACCTCTTTATTAGTGAGAGTTTAAGATGGATAAAAAGATTTTAATAATCGACGACGAGCTGGAAGTAAGGAATCTATTTTATGATATTTTCACTAAGGAAGGCTATAAAGTAGTTACTATAGCAGGAGGGGAAGAGTCAATAAAGGCTGTCAAAAAAGAGAAGCCAGATTTGGTTTTACTTGATTTTAATATGCCTAATATTAACGGCATAGAGATATTGAAGGAAATAAGAAAGGAAGATACAAAAACAAAAATAGTTATGCTTACAGCGGTAGGCAGTGAAGATTTAGAAAAAGAGGCGCGCCTTTTAGGGGCAAGCGGTTTTTTGCGCAAGAGTTTGGGTATTGAGGTTGTTGTTAAATCAGTTAACAATATCTTTGGCATAGAGAAAGAGTATGCAGAGAACAAGATTCTTGTAGTTGATGATGATGAAGCATTAACTTCTCTTATCAGGGATTTCCTTGTCAGAAAGGGTTATGTTGTTTCTGTCGCAAAAGAAGGAGAAGAGGCATTAGAGAAGTTTAAAAAGGAAAGGCCTATCCTTATTCTTCTGGATGTAAGGCTTCCGGGGATGGATGGAATTGTGGTATTAAAGAAGATAAGAGAGATAGATGATAAAGTCGGAGTGATAATGATTACTGGCATAAAGGATGAAGATGTTTTTGAGGAAGCAAAAAGGTTAGGAGCCTACGAGTATATTACTAAACCTTTTGAGTTAGATTATCTTGAAACCTGTGTGTTAGTAAGAATAAGTCTTGTATCTGCCCAGATAAGCTGAATTTCTTTTGAGTCCCAAAAGCATATAATCAATCCCCAGATATAAACAATGGATAATAAGAGAATAAATATTTTATTGGTGGAAGACGAAGGAAATGTGGCCGATTTGATTAAAGAGATGCTTAAAAAAAGCAACAGAGGAGATTTTAATATTGAAGGGGTAAGCACTTTAAAAGAAGCAATGGGGAAATTAGAAGAAAATAAATTTGACGCAGTCTTGCTAGACCTTAATCTCCCCGACAGCAAGGGTTTAGAAACTTTAGATAAAATGCGCAGTATAGTTTGCAACATAGCAATAGTTGTACTTACTGGTTTAGATGATGCAGGTACTGCCTTAGAAGCAGTAAAGAAAGGTGCCCAGGATTATCTTATGAAAAGCGAAGTGAGTTTTCCTCTGCTTGTGCGTTCACTGCAGTATGCTATTGAGCGCAACCGTATAGAAGAAGCACTGAGAGAGTCGTGTGAAACCCTTGAAGAAAAGGTAAAAGAACGCACTAGGCAGCTTTCCGAGTCAAACCGCCTGCTTACCAAAGAGATAGAAGAGCGCAAGAAAAAAGAGCAAGAGTTAAGAGTTGCTTATACAAAGTTGAAAGAAACCCAGTCACAGCTTATCCAGGCAGAAAAGATGCGGATGGTAGGAATGCTTGCTAGCGGTGTGGCACATGAAGTTAAGAACCCTTTGGCAATAATTCTGCAGGGGATTGAATTTTTAGAGAAGAGAGTAGATTCTTACGATGATAACATAAAGTTGACATTTAATGTCATAAAAGAGGCAATTAATAGAGCAGATAGTATTGTAAAAGGGCTTCTTGATTTTTCTTCTATCTCGCAATTAGAGGTTTCTAAGGTAGACATAAACTCTCTTCTTGAAGAGAGTATTTTTCTTCTTAAGCATCAGTTTGATAAACGTCAAATTAAGGTAACGAAGGAATTTTCTGATAACCTTCCGAGTTTATATATAGATAAGAACAGGATTGAACAGGTTTTTGTAAATATATTTATGAATGCTGCTTACGCAATGGAAAAAGGGGGAGTTCTAAAGGTAAGGACACGTCTTAGCGATGACCATTTACGTCTAATAGTAGAGGTTGAAGATACGGGTTGCGGGATTGATGAGAACATTATTGATAAGATATTCGACCCCTTTTTTACTACAAATCGTGGTAAAGGAGGAACAGGCCTTGGTTTGGCGATTGTAAAGAATATAGTTGAAATGCACGGCGGAGAAATAGAGGTTAGCAATAAAGAAGAGGGGGGCGTAAGAGTTATAGTGGTCTTTAAGATAGGAGGGAGGTAGTATGGAGAAAAAGAGAGTGCTTATTATTGATGACGAGAAGAGTTTCACTCAGATGGTTAAGTTGAATTTAGAAGAGACAGGCAAATACATTGTTCGTGCTGAGAACGATGGCGCTAAGGCTATTGAGGCAGCAAGAGAATTTAATCCTCACATTATCTTTCTTGATATTGTTATGCCTGACGTGGATGGAGGCGAGATAGCTCAGAAATTACGTGCCGATACAAATCTGGCGAAAATTCCTGTAGTTTTTCTTACTGCTATTGTAAAGGAGAATGAGGTGGATTCTCAAGATGGAATTATCGGCGGAAACCCTTTTATTGCCAAACCTGTTACCACCCAGAAAATTACCGATGCTATTGAGAAATATACTCAAGGGGTCGACAGGCAATAAAAGAAAGGCAGTTATTCAAGGCGTTTCATTTGAGAAGAAGGTTTTTCACTGAGTCTCTTCTCAATGTAGTAATAAATTCTATCACGGTCCCTTAAGTCAATGTTTATGAATTTTATTCCCACAAGATAAGGAAATTCTGCTTCGTTTTTTGAAGGGTTTTCTTTTATCCACACTACCTCCCCTGTGGCTTCTATAGGGTTAGTGTTTTCTATAAGTTTTATCTGTAGGTCCAGGACTACACCTGGGATGAGCCTATGGTCAATAGGTAGAGCAATACCCCCTTTACTTATATTCATACTCACTGAGTTTCCCCATCCGTCAGGAGGGCTGATTACTTTGTAGGTTATTTTAAAAGATTCATTTATGCGTATAGTTTGACGCCGCTCGCTCATTTCATCCAATTTTAACATAAAGTATATTTTTATGTCAATAGATATTTGGCTAAGTAACCTTAGAAAGATACTGTAAACTATTCTTCGCAAATTTTCCTGGGGACAGTATTGACAGGTAAATAAAAAAATATTTCTAATCATATAAAAATTATGATAGAATAATTTTCACAAAGAGGGAGGTATAGTGAGTGTAAAGGAAAAGATTCTTATTATTGAGGATGATGAGCTTTTTTCCAATAGTTTAGCGCGTGCTCTTGAACGTGAGGGGTTTGAGGTAGATAAGGCAAAGAGTGCCGAGGAAGCCTTAAATCTCGTGCAGAAGAAGAATTTCAATCTCATTATATCCGACGTAAGGTTAGGAGAAGGAATAGATGGTATCGAGACAGTAAAAAGGATTAAAGAGCTAAAGCCTACCGTTAAGACTTCCGTAATTATAGTCACAGCCTATAGTGACAAGGATGCACCTATTAGGGCAATACAGATAGACGCTGACGATTTTATTTTCAAGCCTATCCAGCTTGATTACTTTATGTTAAGGGTAAAGAAGATTTTAGAGATGGCACGCCTTAAGAGACACGAGGAGGAGTATATAGGTGAGATACGCATATTGAAAGAAAAACTCACCCAGTACAATCTTGCCTTAGAAGACAAAATAAGAGAAAAGACCACCGAACTTACCCTTCTCTTTGAGATAGGAAGAGAGCTTACCTCTTCTTTGCAGCTTGAAGAAGTTCTACATACCATTGTTGAAAGAACAGCTGACGTTTTAGATGTAGAGAGATGCTCTTTGCTTCTTCTGGATGAAACCAAGAATGAGCTTTTTATTGCGGCTGCCAAGGGAATTCCTCATGAAGTTATTGCCAAAACAAGGATAAAAATGGGAGAAAAGATATCAGGATGGGTTCTTGAAAATAAAATATCTATATTAGTAGAAGATATTGAGAAAGACATCCGTTTTTCCAAGAGAAACGAAGAGAGGTATTTTACCCGTTCTTTTATAAGTGTTCCCCTTGTTTTTAAAGGAAGAAAAATAGGGGTTATTAACGTTAACAACAAACGTTCCCGCCAGATTTTTACTAAGGAGGAGTTAAGGCTTGTGGAGGGGATTGCTGACCAGGCTGCTGTTGCCGTTGAGAACGCAAGGCTTTATAGCAATCTTAGAGGTGTATATTTACAAATTATTGCTACCCTTACATCAATAATTGAGGTAAAAGACCATTACACCAAAGGTCATTCTGAGAGGGTAACAACTTATGCTGTAGAACTTGCAAAAAAGATGGGTTTTTCTTCTTCCCAGATAGAAATAGTACGTTTAGCCTGTCAGCTTCACGATTTGGGTAAAATCGGGATACATGAAAATATACTTACTAAACCTGGAAAGTTAAGCAAGGAAGAGTGGGAGGAGATAAAGCTCCATCCTTTAAAAGGAGCAGAAATCTTAAAGCCTCTTACTTTTTTAAATGATGTGATTAGACTTATTGAGCAGCATCATGAGCGTTTTGACGGGAAAGGTTATCCTTATGGCAACAGAGGTGGTGATATTGATTTGCGGGCAAGGATTATGGCTGTTGCAGACAGTTTTGACGCTATGACTACAGACCGTCCCTATGCTAAAGCATTGAGTATAGAAGAAGCTATCAAGGAGTTAGAGCGTTGTAAGGGAACGCAATTTGACCCTGAAGTGGTTGATGCTTTTATCTCTCTTATTAAAGAAAAACCATATTTATTCAAGAAATAAGTCTAATGTAGTAAATGCTTGACGTTTTTTCTATTATATGTTAATATCTTTCCCTTATGTGGGCAGTAGTTGAAATAAAACACAAACAATTTAAGGTAAAAAAAGGAGACGAGCTCCTTGTGGAGCGTATTAAAGGAGAAGGGGATATTGTTCTGGATAAGGTGTTGCTTCTTTGTAAGAGTAAAGAAACAAAAATAGGCACCCCCTATCTTGAAAATATAAAAGTTAAGGCTTCTATTTTGGGAGAAAAAAAGATGCCGAAGATAACAGTTTATAAATATAGAAGAAGAAAGAAGTACCGCCGCAAGAAAGGACATCGGCAAGTTCTTACCCGCCTTAAGATAGTGGATATTGTTACGTCTTGAACGCCTCTAAGCAGCTATTTATCCTTCAGAAAGAAGAAACGAAGAGAAAAAATTATTCCCTTATCAGCCAAAACTGATAAAATAAAAAGGAAGATTTTGTCAGTTGTTAGAGGGAATCGTAAGCTGAAAATATAGATAGGGGTTATGAAGAAAGTAGTGGTGAAAATAGGAAGCAGTGTGTTTGCGCCCAGAGGCGAGATAGATAAAAGTTTTCTACGGGCATTGGTTAGGAATGTTATTGAACTGGAAGATAGAGGTTTTCGGGTGATTTTGGTTAGTTCAGGAGCTATAGCGTGTGGTCTGAGTAAGTTAGGTTACCGCCGTCGCCCTTCTGATTTGTCCTCTCTTATGGCTATTGCCGCAACAGGGCAGATTGTTCTTATGGATATGTATGCAAAGGTTTTCTCCCGTTATGGACGCAGATGCGCGCAAATTCTTCTTACCTGGGATGATTTTAATGATCGTATCCGTTACTTGAATGCACGCAATACCATAAACAGGCTGCTGAGTTTTAAAGTAGTGCCAATCATTAACGAAAATGATACTGTTTCTACCGAAGAGATAAGGTTTGGTGATAATGATAGACTATCTGCTTTGGTAAGTGACCTTGTAGGGGCAAAGAAGTTAGTTATTCTTTCTGATGTTGATGGTTTGTTTGGAGAAGACGGAGTGATACCTCTTGTAAAAACAATTGACAATGCAATAATGAGGCTTGCGAGAAAGGAAGATAATAGTTTTACTACAGGAGGTATGGTTACTAAATTAGAGGCTGCTCGTATTGCTGCTCTAAGTGGGGTTGAGACTGTTGTTGCCAATGGCAGAAAAAGAAACATACTTAAGAAGTTACTTATAGACAAAGAAAAAGTCGGCACTACTTTCTTACCGTCAAATAATATTGAGAGAGCACGTAAAAGATGGATAGCATTTAGCAAAAAGATTAAAGGAAAGATTTATGTGGATAAAGGAGCAGCGGAGGCAATCTCATTAAAGGGGAAAAGTTTGCTCCCCGTGGGTATTACAGGCTTTGAAGGTAACTTTCACAAAGGAGACTGTGTAGATATATTCGATATTAATGGTAACCTTGTTGGGCGGGGGCTGGTAAATTATTCTGCCCATGAATTGGAAGGTTTTAAGGGAAAGCAATTTATGCATGAGGTTATCCACCAGGATAATTTTGTGAAGAAGGGGGAAAGATGGATTACGTAGATAGGATTGTAAAAGTTGCCCGTAATAACAGCTATATCCTTTCATCCCTTAATACAGCGGTGAAAAATAAAGTTCTTCTCTCTATGGCAAAAGCGATTAGGGAAAATAAATCTTTTATTATGAGAGAAAATAAGAAAGATATTAGTAAGGCAGAGCATAAGAAGATGAAGAAGAGTTTTATTGACCGTCTCGCCTTAAGTGATAAGCGCATAGAGGAGATGGCAAGGTGCCTTGAAGATATCGCTAATTTAACTGATCCTGTAGGAGAGGTCATCTCAGGATGGCGTCGGCCCAATGGGTTGTTTATAAATAAAGTAAGAGTTCCTTTAGGAGTTATTCTTATTATTTATGAGGCACGGCCCAACGTTACCAGTGATTGTGTGGGGCTGTGCTTTAAGTCAGGAAATGTGTGTATCTTAAGAGGGGGCTCAAGCTCTATAGACTCTAACCTTGCTATTGCAAAAGTTTTAAAAAAAGCCGCTTCTAAAGAGGGGTTGGGTTTTGAACCTTTTTTTGTAGTAGAACATATGGATTATTCAGTTATCGATAAGCTTTTAAAGAAAAAGGACTATATTGATTTAGTAATTCCCCGTGGAGGAGAAAAACTTATCCGTAGCGTAACAGAAAAATCGTTAATTCCTGTCATAAAACATTACAAAGGAGTTTGCCACATATTTGTTGACGAGTATGCAGATATACAGAAGGCAGTAAAAATTTGTGTAAACGCCAAAGTTCAGCGTCCCTCTGTTTGTAACGCAGTAGAAACTATTATTGTGCATAAAAGAATTGCCAGAAAGTTTTTGTTGCTTCTTAAGAAAGAATTTGATAGGTACACAGTGAAAATAAAAGGCGACAAAGAGACAAGAAAAATATTGCCCTCAGTTTCTTTAGCAAAAACTACTGACTGGTATACTGAATATCTCGACTTAATTGTTTCTATAAGAATAGTTTCTGATATAGAGGAGGCGATACAGCACATAAATTATTATGGCTCACACCATACTGAGAGCATAATTACCGAGAATATTAATCACGCTACAAAGTTTGTAAACGAGGTTGATTCTGCCTGTTGTTTTGTTAATATATCCACCCGTTTCAGTGACGGTAATCAGTTTGGGCTGGGAGCAGAGATAGGAATATCTACAGATAAACTTCATGCTCGAGGGCCTATGGGGCTTAAGGATTTAACTACCTATAAGTATATTGTTTACGGCAATGGGCAGATAAGAGAATAAGAATAGCCTATAGCTTTTAGCTGTTAGTCCATAGAAAATGAACTGTTAATAAAAAGAGCTATGGCGAGGGCTAAGAACTATTTTTGATTATGCGCGTAGGGATTTTAGGAGGTACATTTAATCCACCTCATATTGGGCATCTTGTTTTAGCAGAAACAGCAAAGGAGAAGTTAAATTTAGACAAGGTTATCTTTGTGCCTACCAACAGACCTCCTCATAAGAAAACTTATCTTGTTGAGGGAAAGATACGCTTTGAGATGGTTAAGCTTGCGGTAGAAGGATGTCCTTATTTTGAAGTTTTAGACTGGGAGATAAAACGAGGAGGCATCTCTTACACTATTGACACATTAAGAGCGCTTAGAAAACGGTATCCCAAAAGGGATTTTTTTCTTCTTATTGGTTCAGATTTAGCCAATAACTTTACTGCCTGGCGAGGTTATAGAGAGATAAGAGAGCTGACGACCGTAGTAGCTGTGAAGAGAAAAAACCTTCCGTTGAGGAAGAAAGGCTTTGTAACAATTGATATTGTGAATATAGAAATTACCTCTTCCTTGTTAAGGGATTATATAAAAAGGGGCATTTCTGTAAAATATTTGATTCCTCAAAAAGTGTTAAACTATATTGTAAGGCATAAGCTGTATCTTTAAAAGAAAGGAGTGTTGGATGATTAAGTTTGGCACGGATGGTTGGAGAGGAGTAATTGGTGATGATTTCACATTTGACAATGTAAAAGTGGTTTCTCAGGCCATTGCTGATTATTTAAAAAAGGGTGGTAAAAAGAGGACAAGAGTGGTTGTTGGTTATGATAGGAGGTTTCTCTCACAGGAATTTGCCGCCCAGGTGAGTTCTGTCCTCGCAGCAAATAAGATAAGAGTTGTCTTATCTTCTAAGAGCATTCCTACTCCTACCGTAAGTTTCCATGCTCTTTATGGAAAGTACGATTTGGGAGTGATGATAACAGCTTCCCATAATCCTGCAAAGTTCAACGGTTTAAAAATAAAGACAAAAGATGGGGGAGCAGCAGATAAGTCCTTGACTGACAAGATAGAAAGGTTATTAGGAAAAAGTAAAATAAAAGATATGTCTTTGCAGGAAGCCATAAGCAGAAAATTTGTAAAGATAGAGGATTTGGATAGTGAATATGTGAGATTTCTTAAGGGCTTTTTCGATATTAAGAAGATAAGAGAGCTTAAATTAAAGATATTGATGGACAATATGTATGGGGTAGGAAATGGTTTTGTTGAGAGGGTTATTCAGCCTTCTTCTATAAGAATAGATTACCTTAATAATGAGTTTAATCCCTCTTTTGGGGGAAGACATCCTGAGCCGATTGAAGAGAATTTAAGCACTCTTATCAGACGCGTAAAGAAAGAAAAGTATGATTTGGGCATTGCTTTAGATGGCGATGCTGACCGTATTGCTGCGGTGACTAGCGGGGGTGAATTTATCAATGCGCAGGTTATACTTCCTCTTTTGGCAATCCACATGGCAAAAAATAGAGGCGAGTGCAGGGGTATTGGCAAGACAATTGTGGGCAGCAATCTGATTGATGAGGTTGCTTTGTCTTTAGGGGTGCCCTGCTATGAAACTCCTGTAGGTTTTAAATATATTTCCAATCTCTTTAAAGAGAATCTTATTTCTATAGGAGGAGAAGAAGCAGGAGGAATCGGGTTTAGAGATTATATACCTGAGCGTGATGGTTCAGCCTCTTTTCTTATGCTTCTTGAGATGATGGCATACGAGAGAAAAGGTTTTGGCAAGTTGCTTAAAGGTTTATGGAGGAAGCACGGGAGGTGGTTTTATACAAGAACCTCTTTTTCTATTAAGAGGGTTAGAAGCTCTTTTGATAAGCTAAAGATTCCTCAAAGTCTTTTAGGGAAGAAGGTTGAAAGAGTTAACAAAAGCGACGGCATAAAGCTTATAACCAAAGAGAGCTGGCTTATGTTTAGGAAGTCAGGAACGGAGCCGATAATAAGAGTTTATGCTGAAGCACGCTCGGAAAAAGAATTGAGTAGCTTGATTAATCTGGGGAAGAAAATTATCCAATCTCTATAGATTCTCGCTGTTTATAGTAATCTATGCTCTACGCAATTCTTAAGATAATTGTAGTATTTATTCTTAAGGTGTTTTTCCGTCTCGAGGTAAAAGGAAAGGAGTTTATCCCTAAGAATAATGGATTTATTTTTGCCTCCAATCATTTAAGTAACTTAGACCCTGTGGTTTTGGGCGCAGCATCTCCTGTTAGAATCTATTTTCTTGCAAAGGAAGAACTATTTAGGAATCCTCTCTTTTCTTCTTTCTTAAAAACATTAGGGGCTATACCCTTGAAAAGAGATAAACCAGGAGTTTCTTCTC
>CAYXBX010000022.1:0-13185 GCA_964463445.1 uncultured Planctomycetia bacterium | reverse complement strand
CCTACCTCAAACCTTCCTGTAGCATTAATAAAAACCTTGGTGTTTTTATCTACGAGCTCTTTGGGTAAAACTTCATCAATTACAAGTCTCTTTATATCTTCCCGTAAAGTTTCTGTCTTAACAGAACTGTTATGGTGCGCTCCTATGATAACTGCCTCTATACGCTTGGGGCCTTTCCCATTATATTCTACTGTAACCTGTGATTTGCCGTCAGGCCATAAATAATCCACAATTTTTTCTTTCCTTATATAAGAGAGTCTTCTTACAAGCTTATGAGAAAGCATAATAGGAAGCGGCATTAACTCCTCGGTTTGCTTACACGCATATCCAAACATAAGCCCCTGGTCTCCTGCTCCGCCTGTATCTACCCCCATAGCAATATCCGGAGACTGCTCTTGAATAGCGGTTATAACCCCGCAACTTCCATAATCAAACCCCATATTAGGATTGTCGTAACCAATTTCCTTAATTAACTCCCTCACCCGGCGAGGTATCTCTACATAACAGGTGGTAGATATTTCTCCGGCAATATATACAACACCTCGCGTTACCAATGTCTCACACGCTACCCTTCCCCTCGGATCCTCCTCATAAATAGCATCAAGAATCAAATCAGATATCTGGTCACATAGCTTATCAGGATGCCCTTCAGTTACTGATTCCGATGTAAAAAAATATTTCATTTTAACCTCCTTCCTTGCTGATAACCTCCTCTGCGTTATCTTTTGTATTTAAGTTATCAAACCCGCTAAATTCTTCCAGTTTAGGTAAATCTTTAAGAGAATTCAAGCCAAAATACTCCAAGAATTTTCTGGTTGTTATATAAAGAAAGGGCCTGCCAATAACATCTTTTCTCCCTGCCGTCTTTATCAATCCCAGCTTAAGAAGATGCTTTACTACACCATCTATATTGACACCCCGTATTGCTTCTACTTCCATCCTCGTTATTGGCTGCTTATAGGCTATAATGGCAAGAGTTTCTAAGGAGGCAATAGACAATTTCTGTTTGTTTTTCTGGCGATACATTTTCTTAATCCACATTTCATTATCCGGATGAGAACACATCTGATAGCCACCTGCTACTTTAACAATACAAATTCCTGAATTTCTCTCTCTATACTCCTGCGCCAATTCTTCGACAATCCTAGAAACATCCTTTTTATCCAAATCTACCACTTCGCTTAGCTCCGATAAAGAAATTGGCCGCTCATTAACAAATAACAAAGCTTCTAGAATTGATTTTACATTCATAATTAATGACTGCTACGATAAATTTCGTTAAGTAAATCTTCAACACTGTCAATTCTGTCTGATACTGACAAGGCTTTCTTTATCATTGTTTCAATTTCCTTAGAGCTATACTGAAGACGTTTTAAAATCTTTTTAGCCTCATCAATAATCTCTCTCTGCTCTACTTTTTCTTCCAAAGGCTCTTCTTTTATAAGGGCAAATCTTCCCACCTTCCCTTGCAAATGAGCAATAATCTGTTTTGCCTTCTGTTTGCCAATCCCTGCCAACCCCATTAAAAATCCCGTATCCGCCTCTTCAATGGCTTTGGCAATAAGGGGAATGGGCTTATCAAAAGCACGAAGAGCTGCTTTGGGACCTATACCTGAAACGCTGATAAAACTTATAAAGAAATCTCTCTCCAGCTCCTCCTCAAATCCTATCAATATAGGAAGAGCCCGGTTCTTATCTATCTGCAGATAATGATAAATAACCAACGTTACATCTTTACCCAGCTCATCAGCCAGCTTCAAACTTACGGTTTTCGGAACACACACTTCATAATAAACCCCTCCCACCTCAATAAAGATTTTATCATCTAGCCGCTGGACTAACCGGCCTTTAATCTTTCCAATCATCTTCTAATCTTTTCTTTTTTAAATAGTGGGAAAAGGCAACCACCAAAGAAAAAGCATCAGCAGTATGCTGAGATTTT
This sequence comes from uncultured Planctomycetia bacterium, assembly GCA_964463445.1. Lineage (GTDB taxonomy): Bacteria > Omnitrophota > Gorgyraeia > Duberdicusellales > 4484-171 > CAZWON01. Next base: position 11,243 of record CAYXBX010000022.1, on the reverse strand, counting down.
ACTTCTGTACCTAAAATATTCTCTGCCATTCTCTTCACCTGATAGGAACGAGCACTACCTTTTCCTACAAATGACTTTCTTGCTTTTGTAGGAGCATATTCATAGAAATCTATTGAGTGCTCCTCTGCCAGTATTAATACAGCTCCCCGCACTTGAGAAAGTAAAGACACTGTTGTAGGATGGCGGTAGTGGGAATATAACTTCTCCAAGACTAACACCTGTGGCCTATACTCTTCTATTACCTCTCTCAATTTTGCATAAATAAAGAACAATCTTGCTGGTAACTTCTTGTCCTTTGGTGATTTTATTTCTCCTTCTTTAATTAACCTTATATTTAAATTATCAACCTCGCATACTACATAGCCACTTGTTCTTAGGCCAACATCAACAGCTAAAACCCTCATCACTTAGAAATTTCCTGGGCAATCTCCTCAAGCACATCTTCGGGAATATCAAAATTAGCGTAAACCTTCTGAACATCATCATGATCTTCCAGCGCTTCTATAAGGCTAAGCAACTGCTTGGCAGTCTGACCCGTAACCTGAACAGTAGACGTCGGCAACATGGTAAGTTCGGCAAGCTCCCACTTTATATTTTTCTCTTTAATGGCGTTTTTTACTGTTTCAAAATCCTGAGGCTCACAGAAAATCTCATAATTTTTTCCTTCCATTTTCACATCCTCTGCTCCAGCATCAACACTTACGGAAAAAATATCATCTTCACTACCCTGACTCTTATCAATAAGAATGTAACCTTTTTTATTAAAAATCCAGGCTACGCTGCCGCTGCCCGCCATATTCCCTCCACGCTTGGAAAATATATTTCTAATCTCCGCAGAGGTACGATTTTTATTGTCGGTAAGAGCTTCCACCATTATTGCCACTCCTCCTGGACCATAACCCTCAAAAATACAAGACTCATAAGTAACTCCTGGCAACTCTCCTGTACCTCTTTTTATTGCTTTTTCTATATTGTCTTGAGGCATGTTAGCATCACGCGCCCTGTCAATCGCAGTACGCAATCTCGGATTGGTATCAGGATTGCCTCCCCCCTCTCTTGCGGCAACTGTAATCTCTCTTATCAGCTTGGTAAAAAGTCTGCCTCGCTTTGCATCCTGAGCTGCTTTTTTATGTTTTATCCCTGCCCATTTTGAATGACCACTCATTCTTACCTCCTCATAATAAGGAAATACCCTTGCCTTTATTAATTTTCTAAACCACTAACTGCAAACTAACTATAAAAAAGAAAGCTTGCAGCCTGCTTAGCTAACTTGTCTGCTTCCTTGTTTTTTTCTCTTGGTGTATAAATTATCTTAAAGCTATGAAATTTTTCTACTGCTTCTTTCAATAAAATAAAAAGAGGGTAGATGCTTTTACTTTTAACCTTAAAGTTTCCCCTTATCTGCTCACATAAAAGCTTACTGTCGGTGTAAACCTCACACACTCTCTCTCCCAATGCCAGCACCTCTATCAGAGCCGCAATGAGCGCGCAGTATTCCGCAAAGTTATTTGTTCCTATACCGAGGTAAACGCTTTTTTTCTTTAAAAGAACTTTATCTTTATAGACTACATAGCCTATACCCATCTTACCAGGGTTACCTGCAGAAGCACCATCAACATAAACCTTTATCATATCCTTAAGAAAAATCTTCCTTAATGTAAAGAATACGAACGCACATTTCGCAAAAAACCAAATCCTTATACATCTTTATTTCATTTATTGTCTGAGCAGTAACTCGCATGTGACAGGCACTGCAATTTTCGTTTTCTACACTTGCTATAGCGATACCGTTTCTGGTCTTAAGTAGACGCTCGTAGGTAGACAGAATATTGTTGTCTATACTATCTGCTATTATCTTGCGTTTATCCTTAAGGTTGTTTATCTGAATTTCCAACTGTTTTGTTTCTTCTTTTAAACGGCTTTCCTCTTCCTTAAATTTCTTCTCATCCTCCTCTAATTTTTTCTTTGCATCATTTAATTCTTTTTCTGCCTTTTCTAACTCATCCAATAAATTAATAATGTCTTCTTCTATAAGGGATACGTCTGCTTTTAATGAGCTGATTTCTACAAGCTTTGCCTGATATTCCTTATTTGTTTTAAGCTGATACAACTGGGACTGTGCCTTTTTAACATTCTCCTCCTTCGCAGACAAATCCAACTCTTTATCTTTACGCCTTAACTGAAGTTGCTTTACTTTTTCTTCAAAGGAAGACAATAAGCTTTTCTTCTCGTTAAAATTGTTTTTTAACTCTTCTAATTTGGAAGGTATTTCTTCATCTTTATTGTGGAGTAGGGAGTGTATTCTTGAATCCAGCTCCTGAAGTTCAATGAGTTTCCTAATCTCTTCTTTTAAATCCATTATTATTCCTGCTACAATCGAGAAAAGAGACTACCATCTCTACACACTTATGTATATATTCTTCACAATTATCGGCGGCTTCTATATAACTTAACTCCATTTTTATTCCTCATCTTGTCACTATGGGCGATACAGGATTCGAACCTGTGACCTCTACGATGTGAGCGTAGCGCTCTAACCAACTGAGCTAATCGCCCAAATTATGCTACGCATAATACGCAGATTAACACAGAAAAAAGTTACAATATCACACTGCCACAAAGTTGCCTTACAAAGGAGCACAACCTAAAAGATAATAAAGAAGAAATCTCCACAACTTTTTCTAACTTGCAACCTGGTGCCTTTGTGGCTTGGTGTATATGTAATCATCTGTATATGCGTTTATGTATGTCTAATATGGGCCCGCAGGGATTCGAACCCCGGACCAATTGATTATGAGTCAACTGCTCTGACCAGCTGAGCTACGGGCCCATAAAAGCAAATAAAAATTATAGCAATATACATAATGATTATCAAGCTTTTTTTAAGGCAAGAACATATTATATGAAAAGATATGTCATCTGAAGGTAAAGGCTTGAGTTGCCGAATGATAGAACAATTCGGAAAGCTTTTTACCTACCTATAGGCATTAAAAGAACAACTATTGCCCCTTAACAATTCGCCATAACTCAGTATCCTCTAAACCACACAATCAAAACCTACTTAATCCTCTTCGTTATCTTGTCAATAGCCTTTATCTCTTTTACCAAATCGTTAACCTTCTTACTGCTACTCCACTTACTCTTAGGAAGTTGAACGAGCTGCTTGCCCAGCTTATAACAAAGCTGCTCTTTCTTTAAACTTAAAGATATCTTTTTTGTTTTATCAGCACTTTTCTCAGAAAAAGACTTTATATAAGATTCTCCTTTATCAATCAGTTTTTTTGCATTATCTCTTACCTTCTCTAACTCTTTTTTTGTCTTAGGCCAAATTTTATTTACCACCTCTTTTAGCTTAGCATCACGCATAGCACACCTCCTTTATTTACTACATTACATTAATAGACCCTTAAAGTATTCTATCATATTTAATATAATTGTGAAAGTCCTCTGTCATTAACACAAAACTATCTATCTAAACTTATCGCCTGATTTTAAAATTGCATAACCTAATAAATGCAAAATGAAAGAACGTAATAATAATTCATAATGCTATAAAGACTGGTCGTTAAAAAAATAAGCTTTCTTTTCAACACCACCCTCTTTTGTAAATCAAAATAATCGGTTAACATATTCTCTACTCTTTGCTTTAAATTCTGAGGTTCTATAAAAAAATAGGAATATTAACGATACTGCCTAAGCAAATATGCCTTGACCCCAGAACGACCGTATATTCACTCAGTGCATTAAAAAACAGCGGCAGACGCTGGGGGTTATGCTGCAAATTCACGTCAATAGTAACTGCCCGCAAGCAACCATTATCTCTGGTAAAACTGAATCCGCTGCTTAAAGAGGCTCACGACCTTCTCTTTTTTGTGATGCACAAAATACATATTATCATCCAGAAGAGACAACAAAACATCAGGGCCTTTATCCGTAGAGCCGTCGTTAATAAAAACAACGTCTCCGCGGTAGTAGCGCCGTAAAAGCAGGGTAAAATCTCTCAAATATTTTTCTTCATTGTAAAAAGGGGCAATAACAATGCTGTCTCTCAGCTTTTCCTCCTTTTACGCAGAAAATTCTTGAACTCTGAAGGATACTCTATAAAAGCGGTGCCTGCAGAACATTTATCAATGTTATTGGAGATATCAACCACGGTTTTATAAGGAACAGTTACAAGGAGCTTATCTTTTTCTACCGCACACACGCGCCTTGCAGTATAGTCATAAAAAGATATATTTACGGCTTTCTTGATAAGAGGATACATAATCGCCATTCTGCAGGTCGGACCTCCTATCTTAATTCCAGGCATTTTGCCGTCAAAAAAGGTAACGAAAGTAAGAAGGCGGCAGGCTATATCAGGGTTACACAAGAATACAACAATCTGAGGGGGTTGTCTGCAGTCTTTTAAGGGAGATAAGATAAAAAGGCCGTCTTTATTATCCGGTAAATCCTCGAAATCTGAAATAAGATTATCTAAGGCACGGTAAGAAGAAAACAGCTTTTCCCCTTCTACGACAAATTTCCTTACCATCGCCTCCTTTTTTCCGTCAAGGCGCTCAAATCCTAAATGCCATACTGCTCCAAAACAGGAGTTATTTTTTCTGCTTAGTCTTACAGTCTGCCCCTTTGAAGCATTAATAATAGCCCGGCACATACGAGTTTTATCAAGCACTTCTGAACGCTTTGCTTTGTTTTTATGCCAGATAACCCCTACAGGATGATTATCCAGAGCGAAAACCCTCCTTAAACGCAAAGAAATATTTCTGCAACTTTTACTCATACAAGCTATAAGAACTGTTTCAACAAAGACTACCTTTTTACTCTTTTGCTCTTTCTTTTAGAAGAAACGGCCTCTTTCTTCTTCATGGGCCTCCCACAACACCAGATAGTAGTGCAAGAAACTCCCTCCGATGTAACAACAATCTCTCTGCCGCAAGGAATGCATACAAGTTTTGAACCGCGAACTAACCTCGCCATGCCTTCCCTCCTCTCTGCGCATATACACTTAAAACAAAAATTAAGTCAGAAAGACGGTTTGTATAAACAATAATATTATCATTAATAAGCATTCTTTTTCTTTTTAATGTAACCAGCCGCCTTTCCAGCCTTCTTGCAATAGTCCGCGCCACATTTAACAAAGACGATGATACTTCTCTGCCAAAGAGAACGAAACTTTGTGGATAATTTTTGCCAAAACTATCAATAATACTCTCCAGAGAATCAATATGGCCTTTATCAATACGCTCCTTAAGGTGGGGTATCTTTTCTTTATTTGTGGCAATCTCTGTCCCTATAACAAAAAGATCCTTCTGAATGTGCTCAATTACTGTTTGTATTTTCTTGCTTCTGCTTGTGCTTCTTGCTAGCCCCAAAAAAGCACTAAGTTCATCCAGAGTGCCGCATACTTCACAGCGTATATCGTCCTTTAAAACTTTGCCTGCGCAGTAAAGATCGGTAAAACCACTATCTCCTCTGTGCTTCCTTTTCAAGAGAGCCTCCTTTTAACTCCAAACACCCTCTATCTCTACTCCACAATAAGGGCATTTACCATTTTCAATATTATTCTCAAGTACAGAAAAATATAATCTTCTAACCAAAAGCTTCTTACACTCAGGACAATAAGTATTAGTCTCTTCACTAACATTACCAAGATAAATATATTTAAGACCGCGCGCCTCGCCAATTTCTTTTGCTTTATAAAGGGTGGCTATGGGGGTTGGCCTGCGATTTGTAAATTCGTAATCGGGATGGAAACGGGATATATGCCAGGGAATGTTCTTATCAACATCTCCAATAAAACCAGCAATATCTTTCAATTCACCAGTTGAATCATTCTCCTCCGGTATAATCAAAGTAGTAACCTCCACCCAAACACCAATTTTCTTCATATATCTTATAGTCTCTAATACCGGCTTAAGACGTGCTTTGCAGTTTTCTCTATAAAAATCGTCACGAAAGCTTTTTAAATCCACATTAGCAGCGTCCAGATAAGGAGAAATTAAATCCAAAGCCTCTTTACTCATATAGCCATTGGTCACAAAATTGTTATAAAGTCCTGCTTCTTTAGCTAACTTTGCTGTATCAAATGCATATTCGAAAAAAATTGTTGGCTCAGTATAAGTATAAGAAATACTCTTACAGTTATTTTCTCTAGCTTCTTTCACAATATCTTCGGGTATTAACTCTTTACTTCTAAATAAAGAATAATCCTCTTTTTTGCTCTGGGAAATCTGCCAGTTCTGGCAGAAACCGCATTTAAAATTGCACCCTATTGTGGCAATAGAATATGAATTTGAACCAGGAAGGAAGTGATAGAGAGGCTTTTTCTCAATAGGGTCAATATTAGCAGCAATTGCCTCTCCATAAACAAGCGTATAAAGCACTCCTTCTGTATTCTTTCTCACTCCGCATATACCAAAGCTACCGTTTTTTACCTTGCAGTTGTGGGCACACAGACAACATTCTACGGCACTATTGTCTAACTTATTATAAAGTAACGCTTCTTTTTGCATGAGGTTATTAAAATTTTTAAACTACAATAAGTGAGCTATTCTTTTTTATTCTTAAAATCTTTCATATTAAATTCTTCCTCGCGCATACCCCCTCTATTTGAATAAGCCTTGATAATAATTTTTTCTACCTTATCAAGCTCATCCACAGAGACGGTAAACTTTTTCCTGTCGCCTACCTGAAAGAAAAAACGGTAAGTAAGGGGTTCCTTATCATCTATGAAAATTTCAACCTTACGGATATAGTGATTACGGGGGTTAACAACAGGATGGGCAATATCAACGGTTAATTTGTTATTCTTAAAGTCAGGTTCAATATTAATAGCAGTAGGCCGATGAGCATAAACTAGAAAACACAGCAAAAAAGAAATGATAAACACACTTATTGCCTTTCCCACAACAATACCTCCTTCACCCTAATTAATATATAATTATCCTTTTATTAAACCACTTGAAGAAAGATATTCCTTTGCCATCTTACAGTAAGAACATGTGGGGGTAGAGTAAACTTTAACTGTCATAATTACGCTTCCTTGTTTTCCTCTTTAATCAAGAAAAGCTGTGCAAGATGCTTTTTTCTTCCTCAATAACCTTATCCAGAACCGGCTGTTTCTCTGCAAGAACATAGTCGCGTAAGGCAGTATAAGTAAGAATTGAATCTTTCTCTATGCCAATAGCAAAATCTATTGCTTCAATATCTGATGCAAAAAGCTCCCTTGTCTTTTTCTCAATCAACGCCTGAGTAATAATGTATTGTGAAGAAATCGCCCGCAAGTATGCCTCATACTCACCTGGGCTGAACTCATAAACAATATAGTCACCAATCTTTTCCAGCATATTCTGAAATATCTGCCGATGAAGTTCTTCCTGTTCTTTTAAGTACTTCCACAGTTTCTTCAGTTTCTCACTATCCGCTTTTTCCTCAAGAACAGCATAGAGATTCTCTCCCCGCTCTTCAACTTTTACGGCAATCCTTAATATTTCCTGAGGACTAAGAACATTGGACATTTACCCTTCCTGTTTATAAACTATTAAATTCTCTGCTGTGCATCCTGAAGGATTGATTCTAAATCCTCTTCGTGCTTAACTTCGTCTTCCAGTATATCAAGAACCATTTTATAGGTAATAGGGTCTTTATCCTTTACAAACTCAAGCAGTTTAGAATACGTAGCAATAGCGCACTGTTCTCCTTTTATATTCTGTTCCAATAATTTTTTAACATCAGGGTCAGAAGGTGTATCGTATCCGCAGTTTGTCTGCTTCAGTAAGTCCTGCGGACTCAACAGAGGAGAGCCGCCTAAAGTAATAATTCTCTCCGTAAGTTTTTCTGCATGCCCCAGCTCCTCTTTTGCATGTTCTTCTAACTCAGAAACAACGATACCTCTCATTCTTCCCCCAGCAACTTTTGCCCCTACCCAGTACTGATAGTAAGCAAGCCACTCATCAGCATATGCCTTGTTTAAAAGGTCAATAAGTTTCTTTACATCAACACCTACAATTTCTCTTCCCTTTGTCCCCATACGACACCTCCTTTAAAAATAATACCCTTTTGTGTTACCAAACTTAAAATAAACCCCGGCCTCCCTATCCGAACCCAAAACATCTGCCATTCTCTCACCAACCTCCTCAGACGTCAACCTTCTTGAAACTATCCTTGCCCACGCCGCACTCCGGGCACACCCAGTCATCAGGCAAATCGCTGAAAGCAACATTATTATTTTCCTGAGGGTCATAAATGTATCCACAAACTGTACACTCGTACTTATCCATCTTTGACCTCCTTTACCACTTCCCTCACCTTATTCTTTACCTCTTCAACCTCCTTATCCTGGGGAACATACTGAATTCTTAGGTTCTTTACAGGAACGTTGAACCCTGTTTCCTCAAGCATCTGTTCTATCTTTGCAACACTCTGTCCTCCCCATCCGTAAGAACCAAAAGCAACCCCCACTCTGTTACGCGGAGAAAGCCCTTTAAGATAGGTTAGGAATGAAGCAACAGAGGGAAGAATATCGTTGTTCAGTGTGGGAGAACCAACGCACATATACTTTGCCGAGAGAACTTCTGTCATAATATCGGAAATATGAGCTATCTGTAACTTTCTTAAAGAATAAGGGACTCCTTCCTGGGAAAACACATCTGCTATCGCATAGGCGATTTTTTCTGTGGAACCCCACATTGTATCATAAACAATAACCGCCCGCTGCTGGGTTACATTATCCGCCCAACCTTCATAAAGACTGACAATCTCAGAAACGTTCTTACGCCATATTATTCCATGGCTGGGAGCAATCATCTCTATATCAAGTTCGCCTACAGCAGATAGCAGCTTTTTAACCTGCTCGCCAAAAGGTAAAACAATATTGGCGTAATACTTGGCCGCCTCTTCTTTTATGATTCCCGCGTCCATCTCATCATCAAAGCGAGAAAAACTGGCAATATGCTGGCCGAAAGCATCGTTGGAAAAAAGAATTTTTTCCTGGGGTATGTAGGTAGCCATTGAATCCGGCCAGTGCACCATCGGCGCTAGGATAAACTGTAAGGTTCTTTTACCTATATTAATAGTATCACCTGCTTTAACCACTTTAATATTCCAATTTGCAGGAAAATGTTTCCTAAGACCCTTTTCTCCGTTGGGAGAGGCAACAACTACAGCGTTCTTTGCTATTTTAAGCATTTTGGGTAAAGCACCCGAATGGTCCATCTCCGTATGATTTGAGATAATATAATCAATCCGTTGGGGATCTACCAATTCTTTTATGCGCGATAACATCTCATCAAAAAGGTAATGTTTCACTGTATCTACAAGGACAACTTTTTCATCGATAATAAGGTATGCATTATAGGTAGAACCCCTCTGAGTAAGATAACCATGAAAACTCCTTAGACTCCAGTCAATACCTCCTACCCAGTATATATCTGGACCTAATGGTGCTGCCCGCATACTTCTTTCCTCCTTCTATCCTTATAGTAAATCCTTTAGGGTTATTCTATCCAATTTCAAAGCAACTTCTTTCTCAAGTACTTTTAATTTCTTCCTCAATTTACATCCCTTTATACGTCCGCAAATATGGTCTCTTATAAAACAATCAAGAAACTCTATCTCACCCTGAAAAATACGGATAATATCCATCACAGACACATCACCAGGATTGCCGGAGAACATAAACCCTCCCCCTTTGCCTTTTTGAGAGGATATAACCTTCTTTTTGCTCATCATCTGACATATCCACCGGGCAAAAGCATGAGGAACCTCAACGCCACGGGCAATCCTGCGTACAGAAAATATGCCACCTTTATGCTGTGCCATATAAACAAGGATTCGCAAAGCATATCCCGTATCTTTAGTCATCAACTTCATTGCTTCACCCCCAGAGCCATCCCCCTAAAATGATACTCTCAGTGTATCATATGTCAAGGATCGTTTTACCCCCTACATATACTTATCTTATATCTTTTTAGAGATAAACAATATCTTCACTGTTGTATAGGGAAAGAAAAAGAAGAAGATAATCCTGGATGTGACGGGTAATAAGAAAGTTGTTCTTAACGTGAAGATGACCGCGCTTACCCAGCCATCTTGCATATTCTGGTTCATGAATAAGTTGTTTTATCCAGTAAGCTGTCCCCTCAACGGTATAAGTTAAAATCCCGGAATACTTATGAGAAATTTGTAGAGGTATCCCTCCCACCGCAGAGGCAATCACCGGTTTTTCTTTCCAGAGCGCCTCTGCAACAGTAAGACCAAATCCTTCCCTTAAAGATTTTTGTAAAATAACTGTGGAAGCGCGTTGTAAGGCATTTATCTCTAAATGGCTATTGGGGGGAAGATGCAGAATAAAAATACCTTTATCATCTGCCGCTTCATTTTTAACTTCCTCTAAAACCTTCTTGCCCTCAGGGTCATCAGCCGCTCCTCCCCCTGCTAAAACAAGCTGACAATCAACATATTTCTTCACCAGTTTATAAGCTCTAATTACGCCGAGAGGGTCTTTTAAATAGTCAAAACGGGATACTTGAGTAATAATAGGTTTGTCTTTATCTATGTTAAATTTATCTAAGACACTATCAACAAATTTAGGAGAAAGCTCTTTATTCTTATCACTTAAGGGATCAATGGAAGGCCAGATAAGTACCTGCCTTATTTTAAGACGATGGGAAAAACTAGGAGAAGAGAAAACACTTGCATCATACTTCTCTATAAATTTCTTTAAAAAGAGCCACACTTCCGATTTGGGATGAGAGAAATCCACATGGCAACGCCACGCCCATTTATTCTTAAGCTTTCTCTTTTTTTTCTTAATAATAGCTATGGGCTGAGGGTCATGAATAAATACTATATCCGCCCATCTTTTTATGCTCTCAGCATTATAATAGTTAACTTCTACAAAATAATTTAAATCGTGACGGGTCAGTACTACATCAACTCCATGCAAGGCATTATGTATCCTCTTTGTTATTTCAAAAAAACGGGCATCAGCCTTTATCACATCCCACCACACATTCATTCCTAAATCCTGCATTAAAGGCACCATGCGGGAAAGAATTTCTACCACTCCTCCTCCAAAAGACGTAGAGTTTATATTTTGAATGCTTCTGTTTTTAAGTTTTTCTGCAATAATAAATAATTCATCTATAGCCTCATCACCTACAATTGAACGATAAGCGTCAATATTTTTGTTTACATAACCGTTATTTTCTCTTTTCTTCATACGCTTTACTTAAAAGACAATA
>CAYXBX010000021.1:0-13195 GCA_964463445.1 uncultured Planctomycetia bacterium | reverse complement strand
AACCGAGAGCTACTCTTTAGAACTTGCGAATAAATGTTGACAGTGCTTTAGAGTCTTATTTCTTGCCATAGTATGCTTTATAAGATAAAATAATTCAATGGGACTTCTTAAAAAAGAAATTTCACCAAAAATAGTTTTAAGCATCACTCTTTTTGCCCTCATCGTTTTATCTGTTATATTTCAATACATTTCTCCCACATTATACGGTATAGATGGGTATTATCATATAAAGCTATCCTCTTTGATAAGAACAAATGGCTTCTTTCGCAACTTTTGGTGGGCAAGATTCTCTGTGTTGGCTAAGTACTTTGGCGACAAAGACTTAACGCTACACATAATTGCTATACCCTTCACCTACCTAGGAAACCTTAAGGTTGCTGCCAAGGCAACTATTGTATTTCTTAACATTCTCCTTCTATTATCACTTGCTTTTGTGATAAGAAAATACCTCTCCTATTCTCTAACAGCTATTTTTATTTTTCTTCCATTTCTCATTCCATACTTTCTTCTTTATTATGTAAAATTAAGGCCTACCAATGTAGTAACTATAATAAATATACTTGCAATAACTTTTCTTATGGAAAAGAAGTGGAAAATGGTTTTCCTTTTATCCCTAATCTACCCTTTATCCCATATATCTTTTCCTCTTATTATCTTCTTTGCTATTCTCTGTGAGGTAGTAAGGTATTTATATTGTAAGGATTTTTTCTTAAGAAATATCTACGCTGCGGTCCTCGGTGTATCAATAGGATGTGTATTTCATCCCTATTTTCCTAACAACCTTCTGGTCTTTTATCTTAACGCAGTGCTGGTGCCTTTCTACATGTTTCTCGATAAGAAAATTCCCTTTGGTGGAGAGCTCCTTCCTGTAAGCACAAAAATAGTACTTTCCTTCAACTTCTTTGCCATAGCATTATTGATTATAGCTGTCTGGCACAAAATGATAAATAAGTTGAGATTGAGCTTTTCCACTATTTTTTTATTTGCTGTAACAAATTTTTATATCCTTATGGGATGTGTAAGCGTTAGATTCTGGTATCCAGCAGATATTTTCATTGTTATATTTACTGCATCCTACTTAAAAGACTTTCTAGAACAACACAAGGTTACAATAACTCCCAGAAAGCAAAGAATTCTTATTACGCTTTTTATATGTTCAGTGATAGTACTATGGGGACTTGCCGCTTCAAGATTGTTACACTATTTCATTGCAGATGCCTCCAGGAATACCCACTATGAATTAGTAGGAAAGTGGATGAAAAAAAACATACCGCCAAAAGAGACTGTATACCATGCTTACTTCAGCGACTCTCCCTATTTCTTCTATATGAACCCCAAGAATAGATATATCTTAATGCTCGACCCCATATTTATGATCTATTATAATAAAAGGTTATACAACATTTACAGAGATATTGCAGACGGACAATATAAAAACCCCCAACTGATGATAAAAGAATACTTCAGCGCCTCATATGGTTATACACGGAAAAACGCTAACTTTTACAGTATGAACATAAAAAGTAACCCCCATTTTAAAATTCTTTATGAGGATAAAAGAGGTGTCGTTTTTAAGATTGTAGATGAGCACGGCACCCAGAAGAAAAAACAAAAGAAAGACAATGAACAGTCAAGCAAGTAGGTGGTATCTTGCCTTATCTATATCTTTATTGCTGCATATAACAGCTCTTGTAGTCATTCCAAAGGTAGCCCTGAAAAAGACACTTACTACAAAGAATATCAAACAAAAAGATATAGAAATTATAACAACGTCACTTAAAGAAATTCCTCACAAGAAAGAAACGGCTCACAATAATAAGCCATTAAATACAGTAAAACCACCGCCCTACATAAAGAATCTCGCAAATAAAATCAATATCGGTAACAAAAACCATATTGTCATGAAAAAACCAAAAATATTAGATAACAGTCTTAAAAGTATTATTCTTGCAGACCTGCCAAGAGAAAAAGAGCTTAAGAAGAATCCTGCTTACATGGACTATTATCACCTGATAAGAGAGAAAATAAGAGTGAATGCTTATCGGTATTACAACTCTAGCTCCCAGGGGCAAGTTTTTCTAACTTTTATTGTATCCAATGGGGGAAACCTAGAAGAAATATATCTAAACACTACCTCCTCGGGAAACAAAGAGCTAACAGAAATCGCCTTAAAAAGCATAAAAGAAGCTGCTCCTTTTCCGCCTTTTCCTCCTGAATTGAATTACCCGCGTCTGCAGTTTAATGTTTCTATATACTTCAAAAACAATTGACATTGATAGGTTTGGTGCTATCATAATAAAAACTGAGGGTAAAATGACAAGAAAACCTATAGTAGCAGATCAATTTTATAGTGCAGACCCCCATAGGTTAAAAAAAACAATAGAGGGGTTCAGAGAAAAAGAAACCTCTAAGATAGACGCTAAAGGAGTAATTCTTCCCCATGCCGGATACATCTATTCAGGAAAAGTAGCCACTATAACTGTAGAGAAAATAAAGCCGAAAAATAAAGTTATAGTATTGGGGCCAAATCATACAGGATTAGGAGAACCCTTCAGTATGTTTGCTAAAGGAGAATGGGAAACTCCTTTTGGAACAATAAGGGTTGAAGAAGAACTCGCCCAGCAAATACTTAGCAACAGCAATATAATTGAAGAAGACTATGCAGCACACTTACATGAACACTCTATAGAAGTAGAGCTTCCTATTCTGTACCATTTCTTCGGTGAATTCAAACTGGTTCCTATTGTATGTGCAACAGCAGATTTAGAAACGTACCGCAAGGTAGCATATGATATATCCAAGGCAGTAAATAACAAAAGTGACATTCTGATTGTAGCCAGCAGTGATATGACCCACTACGAAGAAGACTCCCAAGCAAGAAAAAAAGACAGCATCGCCATAGAAAGTATAATGAAACTCGATGAAGAAAATCTGTTAAAACAAGCAAGAAAAAACAATATATCTATGTGTGGCATAGCACCGGTTTGTATTCTTATTGCCTGCTGCAAACTATTAAAGGCTCACAAAGCAACCGTAACCCTTTATCAGACAAGTGCAGACACAAGTGGTGACTACTCATCGGTTGTTGGGTATTTAGGGGCAGTGATTTATTAGAAAGGAGAAAGATGAACAAAGAAGAAATAAAAAAGAAAGTAGATGAGAGCTGGAAAAACCAGGTAAATAAAGAAAAACAGCAGGCCAAAGAAAACCAAACCACCTATCACGAGCCTACTTTTACAATTTTTATATCTTCGTTGAGTATGCAGGCGATGATAGCTATGGGAAAGTTAGAAAATCCCATAACAAATAAGCTGGAGAAGAATATGGAACAAGCTAAATATTTGATTGATACGCTCGGCATACTAAAAGATAAAACTAAAGGGAATCTTACAAAGGAAGAAGAAGCAGTATTGGAAGAGTCTTTATTCAATCTAAGAATGCTATATGTAAAAGAAAGAGATGCGGAAAAATGATTGATGACGAACTTCTTAAAATACTGGCGTGTCCTGCCTGCAAAGCAGATGTTATATTGAAAGACAACAAAATAGTATGTATAAAATGCAAACGAAGATATCCTATTAGAGACGGTATACCCATTATGCTTATTGAGGAGGCAGAAATTGAAGAAAAGAAAGAAACATAAAATACTTCTCATTCATGGCCCCAACCTTCATATGCTTGGTAAGAGAGAAACTTCTATATACGGGAAGTGTACGCTTGCAGCGTTAAACAAACAGTTAAAAGAAAAGGCAAAAAAACTCAATGTATCTCTGGAAATCTTTCAGTCAAATTCGGAAGGAAAAATTGTTGATAAAATAACAAAGGGCAATTACGATTTTCTTATCATCAATCCTGCCGGCTATACTCACACTTCTGTGGCAATAAGAGATGCCCTGCTGGCAAGGAACAAACCAGCAATAGAAGTACATATATCTAATATAGCAAAAAGAGAGGAATTCAGAAAGAAATCCCTTGTCTCTGATGTAGTAATTGGAACAATTACAGGCTTAGGCAGTCTAAGTTACCTGCTTGCGTTGGAAGCAGTAAAAAGTATCTTAAGTGAATAAGCGGGTCAATCAAGCCTTACATATTATAGAGAAAGATAATCTAGAGGCTTTTCTCTTTTCTAACCCCATAAATATAACCTATCTTACTGGTTTTAGAGAAGCCGAAGGGTACCTTCTTCTTAACCGTGATAAAATAATATACTTTACTAATTTTATATATGCCCAAGAAGCAAATAAGATAAAGACGTGGTGCCTTAAAACAATAAGCTCGAATATGTTTGAACAGATAATAAAGACTATAAAAAAGATGGGAATAAAGAAAGTTGGGTTTGAAGAAAAACATCTCTCTTACTTAGAATACAAGAAGTTTAAAGAGTGTGCCTTAAAAGAACATATATTTTTTTTACCAAAGGAGTCGCCTGCAGAAAGAATGCGAATGATAAAAACAAAAAAGGAAATAAGCCTAATTAAGAAAGCCATCCATATAACCAAAGATGCTCTTCTCTTTGCGAGGGAAATAAAAGATCATTATGCACGAGAAAAAGACCTGCAGACTGAAATAATAAGATTTTTGCATTTAAAAAATGGCTCATCCCCTTCTTTCAATCCTATTGTTGCATTCAACAAAAATTCTTCTTTTGTCCATCATATCCCTACCGAGGAATACTCACAAACTAACAAGATTGTCCTAATTGACTTAGGGGCAAGGTATTATGGATACTGTGCTGACTTGACAAGGGTATTCTTTTCAGATAAAATGCCTCTTTCTTTAAAGAAAATCTTCGATATTGTAAGAAAAGCGCAGCAGTTAGCTATAGATAAAATAAAAGAGGGCATAAAAGCAAAAGAAGTAGACAAGGCAGCGCGTGCATTTATCGATAAGAAAGGGTTCGGTAAATATTTTGGGCACGGACTGGGCCATGGAATAGGACTAAATGTACATGAAAAGCCGTTTGTCAACCATAACAGCTCAACAGTATTAAAAAGCGGCATGGTCATTACAATAGAACCGGCAATATATTTGCCGGGGAAGTTCGGTATAAGAGTAGAAGATATGGTCCTAGTAAAAAGAAATAAAGCGGAGATATTAAGTGGCACTATCAATTGGTGATTTAAGACCATCAATATCTATTGTATTCAACGACGAGCTCTATACTATTCTAGAATGCGAACACGCTAAACTGGGAAGGGGTTCTGCTTTCTGCAGAGTAAAATTAAAAAATCTAAAAACATCTCAGGTGTTAGATTTCACATTGCGTGATTCTGATAAAATACAAGAAGCCTTTATTGAGAGACGCACTCTTCAGTATTTATACCGCGAAGACAATATTTTTCATTTTATGGATTTAGATACCTATAATGACCTCGTCCTGGAGTATGAGCATATTAAAGATAAAGTAGAATGGCTTAAGGATAATCTGGAACTAACCGGTCTTTTTTATAGAAACGAACTTATAAACTTAGAACTCCCTAAGGTAATTGAGTTAAAGGTGATAGACACCGAGCCAGGATTTAAAGGAGACAGTGTCAAAGCAAATACGAAACCAGCAAAATTAGAGACAGGTATAATCATCCCTGTCCCGTTATTCATAAATAGTGGAGATACGATAAGAGTAGATACCGAGAAAAAAGAATATATAGGAAGAATATAAAGAAAGGAAGAAGTGCCATGAACAAAGAAGAACTTAAAGAACTGATTGATTTTATGAACGAACATAACCTTTGTGAGTTAGAAATTGAGGAAAAGGGCAAAAGAATAAAACTAAAAAGGGCAAACCAAGAAGCTCCTATAGTAATTAAGGAGAATAAAATTACCGCAGAACAAGAAGAAACTGTTGCAAAAGAAAACAACGTTATTGAGATTAAATCTCCTATGGTAGGAACTTTCTATCGTGCTCCCTCACCAGGCGCTAAACCTTATGTTGATGTTGGCGATGAAATAAAGCCAGGTGATGTTGTATGTATAATAGAAGCAATGAAGCTTATGAATGAAATAAAGTCGGATGTCTCAGGTATTATTGAAAAGATTTTAGTAGAAAATGCTGAACCAGTTGAATTCGGACAGACTCTCTTTTTAGTCAAACCTCTATAATAATATGTTTTCTAAAATTCTTATTGCAAATAGAGGAGAGATTGCCATTCGTATAATACGTGCATGTAAAGAACTGGGCATAAAAACTGTAGCGGTGTTCTCTGAAGGGGACAAGAATTGTCTCCATGTAGAGTTTGCCGATGAAGCAATTTGTATAGGAAAACCAACCCCTCAAGAAAGTTATCTCAACATCTCTAATATTATAAGTGCTGCGGAAGTTACTGACAGTGATGCTATTCATCCCGGTTATGGCTTCCTTGCAGAAAACCCCCATTTTGCGGAAATTTGTGAGTCCTGTGGCATAAAATTTATTGGCCCCACCAGTGAAAATATCAAACTAATGGGAGATAAAATAAAAGCAAAAGAATCAATGAGAAAAGCGGGCCTTCCTCTAATACCGGGTGGCGAAGAAGGAATAAAGACAAAAGAAGAAGTTCTAAAGATGGCTAAAAAAATGGGGTATCCTGTAATGTTGAAAGCAAAGGCGGGAGGTGGAGGAAGGGGAATGCGGGTATGTCACAGTGACGTGCGTCTAATCGGAGCTTTAATGACTGCCCAATCAGAGGCAAAAGCCGCCTTTGGAGACTCTACCATTTACCTGGAAAAGTATATCGAAAATCCCCGCCACATCGAGGTACAAATCATCGCCGACAACTATGGAAACGTAGTCCACCTGGGAGAACGCGATTGCAGCATCCAAAGACGGCATCAAAAGCTTATAGAAGAATCTCCCTCTCCTGTTGTAAACACAAAAATGAGAAAAAAACTGGGCGAATATGCTATAAGAGGAGCAAAACACATAAAATACACAAGCGCAGGAACAATGGAATTCCTAATGGACACAAAAGGCAATATTTACTTTATGGAAATGAATACACGAATTCAAGTAGAACATCCCGTAACAGAAGCAATAACAGGAATAGATTTGGTAAAAATGCAGATTCTCCTTGCCGCAGGAGAAAAACTTAATATAAAACAGGACGATATTAAGTTCGACGGCGCCGCTATAGAATGCCGTATAAATGCCGAAGACCCTGATAACAATTTTATTCCTTCCTGTGGCCTTATAGAGTTTAGCTATATTCCTGGCGGCAAAGATGTACGAATCGATACTCATATATATTCGGGATACAAGATTCCGCCTTTCTACGACTCTCTTATCGCTAAGTTGATAACAAAAGGAGAAAACCGCGAAGAAGCTCTAAACAGAATGAATAGGGCACTTGATGAATTCCTGATAGAACCGATAAAAACAACTATACCTTTTTGTAAAAGGGTCATCAATGACCCTGATTTTAAAAGAGGTAACTATAATACTTCCTTTTTAAATAAATTCTTAGAAGGGGAAAAGGAATAGGTAATTGTTGGTCTATTAAAAGGAGGAAAGGATGAATTTTATTAGTATAATTATCTATGTAATTATCTCCCTTGCTGTAGGCATAGGACTTATAGGAATTTCCTTAAATGTAGAATATTTAGATATAACTACATATCTAATCTATTTAAAAACCGCAATAGCACAAAATCTTCCTCTTCGCATAGTCACATTTCTAACCGGCGCTCTGGTAATTCTCATTTTCCTAAGGTTTATACAAAAAGGGATGATGCGCTACCGCAGAGAAAAAACAATAAAAACGGAAACCGATGAAGGTTTTATAAGTGTTACCCTTACAGCCATAGAAGATATGATTAAAAAGACCCTGGCAAAGGAGGATATAATTTTTCATATAAAACCAAAAATATTTGCTACAAGAAGAGAGATAGTCTCAAATATAAAGATTGCCTTAAAAGAGGCTGTAAACTTAAAAGAGCTTGCTGAAAACATTCAGGCCAAACTCAGGGAACAGCTGCATGCTATTTTAGGAGATGAAAAGCCATTAAAAATCAACATAGAAGTGAAAAAGATAGCTTTCTCCAAGAAAGAAGCGGAAGATTTCGAAGAAGAAGACGAAGAAGGACCTTTAAGAAACTATTGAGAATGAGTGAAATAATAAAGAGTTCTTTAGAAGACCACCTTAATACTGTAAGGAGCCTGGAAAGCTATACCCCTGTCATAAAAAGAATTTCTTCTATCTTTGCCTCTGCTATTAGACGTAATAAAAAAATTATCTTCTTTGGTAATGGAGGCAGTGCCGCCGATGCCCAACATCTTGCTGCAGAACTTGTTGGCAGATTCAAAAAGAAACGCCGCCCCTTAAGCGCATTGGCATTAACAACAAATACCTCTATACTTACTGCCTTAGGAAATGATTTTGGTTTTGAATATGTATTTTCTATGCAGATAGAAGCTATGGGGAATCCTGGTGATATTGCCGTAGGCATCTCTACTTCAGGAAATTCAAAGAATGTTCTGTGCGGACTACAAAAAGCAAAAGAAAAAAGAATGAAAACCGTAGGGTTTTTAGGAAGAGACGGGGGGGAAATTAAGAATGCGGTTGAAATCCCTCTGATTATTTCTTCAGATGATACTGCGCGCATACAAGAAGCTCATATCCTTATTGGTCATATTATATGTGAAATAGTTGAGAGAAAACTATTTAATAGTTTACGACTGGTGATTTAAATATGCCATCAATCCTAACCTTAAAAGATAAAACTACTCTTAGAAAGTATATCCAGAAAATAAGAAGTGAAAATAAAAAAATAGTCTTTACTAACGGGTGCTTTGATATTATTCACCCCGGGCATATTGCTCTTCTAAAAAAAGCAAAATCATACGGAGATATACTTATCGTCGCTGTAAATTCAGACCGTTCCATAAGGAACATAAAAGGAAACCGCCGACCTATCCTTAATGAAAAGGCAAGAATAAAAATTATCTCTGCTATCAGGTACGTTGACTGTGCAGTAATCTTTGAAGAACCAACTCCTTATAAACTCATTAAATCCATACGTCCTGATATTCTTGTAAAAGGAAGTGACTGGAAAGAAAATAATATCGTCGGGTGCCAATTTGTCAAAAAAGTTATCAGAGTAAAACTCATCAAAGGATACTCTACATCGTCAATAATAAAGAACATTCTGGAAAAATATGGATGTTAAAACCAGATTATTCCGGGCTATTGATGCTAATATTAACCGTTGCCGTGAAGGTATAAGAACAGTAGAGGACATCTTCCGTTTTATTTACCAAGATGATTTTTTAAGAAGGAAACTGAGACGCATACGACATCAACTTGACGAAGTAGGCAAACAGAATAAATTGAAAAGAAACTTGCTTTATGCTCGTAACGTCAATAGCGACAGGGGCAAAAAATTCGATATGCTCGAAATGAAACGCAAAGACCTCACTGATGTAATTTACGTAAATTTTCAGCGTGCAAAAGAAGCAAGCAGGGTAATGGAGGAATTATTTAAGATAATAGACCTTGACATAGCAAGAATTAGCAAGAAGATACGTTATGACCTTTACCGAACAGAAAAAGATACTTTCAAAAGGTGGCCTTCTTTATTTAATACTTGATTTTGAGGTTATCAAAAAATTAAGAAAAGATATCTTCTTACTACTTGATGGGCTTGCAAGTTCAGGGGTTGATATGGTACAATTTAGATTTAAAAATTTATCCAACTGTGAAGCGTTGACGATAGCAAGAAAAATAACTTCTATGTTAAAGAGAAAACATGTAATTACTGTTATAAATGACCGCTGTGACATTGCCTTTCTTTCCCATGCTGATGGAGTTCATCTTGGTGCAGAGGATTTGAGTACAAAAGACGCAAGAAAAATCTTAGGCAAAAATAAACTTGTTGGAAGAACCATCCATTCTTATAAAGATATGAAACTTTTCGGCAAGGAAGCAGATTATCTAAGTATTGGCCCTGTATTTCCCACTACTACGAAAGACAATCTTAAGGCAACAGGAATAAAAAAATTCTGTAAACTTTATTCTTTATGTAATAAACCAATTTTTGCAATAGGAGGAATAAATATTAAAAATATTTTTAAATTAACTAATAAGGGGATAAACAATGTGGCAATTTGCAGTGGTATCCTTGCTAGCCCCCAGCCAAAAGAAACAACAAGGTTAATAAAACAATGCTTACAAAAGCCCTTATAAAAAAAGTAGCCCAGAAAGAAAAGGTTCCCTTTAAACTATTAGAGAATAACATTAAAGAAGGGAAGGCGGTAATTCTTTATAATAAAAAACACTCTGGTTGTATACCTACAGCGTTAGGTAAAAACTTGAAAATAAAAATCAACACTAATATCGGGACTTCAACCGAAGAAACTGACCTAAATGACGAATTAGCAAAACTTAAGACTGCTATTCGCTATGGTACAGATACTGTTATGGATCTAAGTATAGGTGGGGATATAAAAAAAGTAAGAAAAAAAATTATTGATTCATCATCCGTTCCTGTAGGAACTGTCCCTATATACGAAGTAGCCAAAGAGTTAGAAAGACGTAAAGGTAATTTCGACAAAATGAGTTTCAATGATATTGCCGATATCCTTATTGAACAGGCAAAGGAAGGAGTAGATTTTTTTACCATTCACGCTGGAATCCTACATAAAACAATTGATATTCTTATTAAAGAGAAAAGAACCGGTGGCATTGTAAGCAGAGGCGGAGCTATCCTTGCCCGCTGGATGCATACTAACAATAAAGAAAATCCCCTCTATACCAATTTTGACGTTATTCTACAGATAGCAAGAAAATATAATGTAACCATAAGCTTAGGGGATGCTTTAAGGCCGGGAGCTATAGCCGACTCTACTGATAAGTTACAACTTTCTGAGTTAATAACGCTGGGAGAGTTGGTTAAAAGATGCCTTAAGAAAGGTGTTCAGGTAATGGTAGAAGGGCCTGGCCATATAAAACTTGACGAAATATATGCCAATGTAATTTTAGAGAAGAAATTATGCCATGGCGCTCCTTTTTATATTCTGGGCCCATTGCCAACTGAT
Organism: uncultured Planctomycetia bacterium; assembly: GCA_964463445.1. GTDB lineage: Bacteria > Omnitrophota > Gorgyraeia > Duberdicusellales > 4484-171 > CAZWON01. Next base: position 2,187 of record CAYXBX010000021.1, on the reverse strand, counting down.
ATCGCTGCCGGATATGACCATATATCCGCTGCTATTGGAGGAGCAATTGCATCTTTAGCAGGAGCTGATTTTCTGTGCGTAGTAACTCCTGCAGAACATCTGCGTCATCCTTCTAAAGAAGATATCAAAGAAGGTGTTATCGCTTCAAAGATAGCCGCCCACTCAGTAGATCTCTTAAGATTTCAAGATGAGTGGCAACGGGATTTAAAACTTTCCCGTTATCGTGCAAAAAGAAAATGGAATGAGATATTCAAGCTTGCCCTTGACGAAGAAAAGGCAAAAAAATATAGAAAATCCCTAAAGACTTCATCTATGGATATATGTACAATGTGCGGTAAATTCTGTTCCTTGAAAATAATTGATAGCTGCAATTTACTCCATTGAGTCTCGAAGTTTATATTTAACGATTGCCTACATTGCTTTGTTATTAAAAAACAACAAATGTTCTTTCTATAACAGAAAGCAGCTGGATATACGCGGGCGTAGTTTAATGGTAGAACATTAGCTTCCCAAGCTAGTGGTGGCGGTTCGATTCCGCTCGCCCGCTTTTATGTTCTTGCTATGTAGATTATGAATAGTGATAAAATACACAACAAAATACATAATATATATTTATTATTTCTTCTCCTTTCTTTTGGCACAGGATGTATATCTACGACTGTCCTAGCTCCTTCAGAACACACCTCATCTTACAAAAAGACTACAAAAGCCACCTCTCCTTACACTTATAGAAGAGGAGGAAAGAAAGAGGTTTATTATATTGTAAAGAAAGGAGATACTCTTTTTTCAATTGCAAAAAAATTTAATATAAACGTAAAAACATTAATGGAAAGGAATAATTTATCTTCTCCTGGGATGTTAAAGGCGGGGATTAAACTAATCATCCCTTCTCAACCAATACAGAAAAAATACTATACAAGCACAAATAAACTATTGTTTTTATGGCCAGTTCAAGGTAAAATACTTACTCATTTTGGTGAAAGGATTAACAACAAAAAAATCAAAGGAATAGAAATAGCCACGCAAAAAGGAGCTATTGTCAAAGCCTGCGAAAGGGGAAAGGTGACCTTTAGCAGTTACATAAAAGGCTACGGTAAAACCGTTATAATAAAACATACAGATGATATCTCCACAGTCTACACTAATCTATCAGAAATACTTGTTAAAGAGGGAACCTATGTAAAAAGAGGACAAGCCATAGGTAAAGTAGGAAAAGACCCTCAAAGGAATATATATCTGTTACATTTTGAAATAAGAAAAGGGTACAAGACACAAAACCCTTTACTATACCTACATTAAAAAGATGAATAAGAACAGCTTTGCCTCCTGGCATGCAATAAAAACTATTAACAAACGAATTCAAGCCCTAAAAGATGGATATAGACAAAATATTGCCCTTTTAGGGAACAAAACAAGAATAAACTACATTCGTAATCACCTCTTTTCCAATTATTCCTCGCTGGATGATATAGTTACAATATACATTGACCTTTCTTATATTGGAGAAAAAGAAATATTTACCAATATTGCTTACTCTATATTAAGCGGATACCTACGCAGACATGGGTCACTGGATTCACTAATATACTCTGCTTCCCAGCTCTCACCCATGACTACATCGTTTATAAAAGAAACACTAAGACAAAATAGTACCATTCCCCTTATAAAAGATTTGGAACTAATCAACAAATTTATTAACGAAACAAATAAAGAGTGCATATTTATAATAGATGAGTTTGCAGAACTAAAAAGAATTTTCAAGAATTTTCACCAGGATTTCTCTCAGTTTATAATCTTCCAAAGAAAGTGCATGCTCATTATAACCAGCTCTAATATCGACGCTGCAAAAAGTATTCTCTCCTCGGAACTAAATTTTCTTTTTGGGAATTTCGAACACATATATCTGGGAGAAAATATACTGCTGGAAAACTATCTTTACTTTAAAGAAATACTAAAACCAATCAAGCCATCGCCTATGTTTGTATCATTCTTTCTCAATATAACAGGAGAGAATATTACATACTATAATATCTTTGCTGATGAAATAAAAAGGCACCACCATTCTGATGAAGAACAATGTTTAAAACAAGTTATAAAAAATACTCTTTTTAAAGAAGAGTCCTTTTTCTTTCAAAAGTTTATTACTTATGTAGATATTATAAAAGATAAATTCAAAGATTATCCTTC
>CAYXBX010000020.1:1385-13265 GCA_964463445.1 uncultured Planctomycetia bacterium | reverse complement strand
GGTTTCTTACAAATCTCACAGACAACAAGCTCTTTCTCAATAACCTGAAACAATTCCTTTCTGTTTTCTGTAGTAGAAATATCAAATTCATTGGAAAGCATTATCCCTTTTTCTGTCAAACAGTTAAGCTGACACTGACCACATTCAATGCAAATATCCCAGCGCACAGTAAGTACTCTTTTGTATCCCGAGGTTGTTTGGACATCTTTTAAAGAAAGAGCGCCTGTTGGGCAAACATTAACACAGGCGCCACAGCCTACGCAATCTTCCTCGTAAAAATAAGGCTTGCCGCGAAAAGAGATAAAAGGTATATGGGGTTGTGAAGGAAACTTCGTAGTGTAAGGCTTACTGAACAAAGCTTCCAATGCTTTCTTAATCTCTCTTAATTTAGGATATCTCATACCATCTCCTTTTATATAAACTAATCATTATGATACTGGTCACACTCACTTTTATCCCATAACTTAACCCCTGCACGATGAGAAGCTCGCGCCAAAGCATGAGCAGCAGTAGGCGAAGTTAAAACCAAGAAAATAACCGCCAGAAGACATTTAATTCCTGCCAGCGATATTCCCATAATAAGAAATGTCCCGAAAAGAATACTGCATGTCCCGAAAGTAACGCATTTGGTTGCTGCCTGAAGCCTATTGTAAACATCAGGCAGACGCACAAGGCCCAGACATCCAAAGAAATCAAAACCAAGACCCAATCCGATAAAAATAAGCCCTATAATGTCATTCATCGAAATCCTTACCCTCCAGAAACTTTGCCAGAGCAAGAGTAGAGATAAAACTCTGCAGCGCCCAGGCAATGCCTATATCAATATACCAGTTTCTCTTCGTTGTAATAGTTAAAAGAGCGCATATTCCAATAATAAGAATACCCAACATATCTATAGCCACTATTCTGTCAGAAGCAGTGGGCCCGCGCATAATCCTGAAGAGACATAAGAAAGCGCTCAAAACAATAATACATAATCCTCGTTTAAAAAAATTCTCAAACGGTACACCTCTACAAGAGATTACCTCCAAAGGATAAAATATTACTATACTCAAAATCACTGCAATTAATAATAACCCTACAATATATTTTGTGTATTTCATTTTAATCAAAAACTTTCTTTAATATTCTCTCAAAACGATAAACAACACGTTTAGTGGCCTCTTCTATGTTCTTAGAACGGATATAAATCCAATGAACATAGAGTATGCCTTTATCTTTATCAATATCAACCGTTAATGTTCCCGGCGTAAGAGTAATGGAATTTGCTAAGAAAGTTAAAGCGGTATCTGATTTAAGAGTTGTTTTCACTCTAACAATACCGGGACGGACAGGCAACTTAGGGTGTAAAACCCTATAGGCAACATCTACATTAGCTTTAAAACATTCCCATACAAACATAGGAATATAGTAAAGAAACCATAAATACCTCTTAATGTGCTTAAAAGCATAGGGGCGGCACGTAAACAAATCCCCCGTTAAGAAAGCAACGAGCAAAGACACAAGAATACCTGTAATAACATTGTCTAAATCCAGAGAAAAAGTGATTAAAATCCAGATTATGAATCCTAAAATAAAAAGAATAAATCTGCTTTTCATCGCAATAAGCTAAACACCGTGCACTTATACCCTAAACCTTTCATTACAGCCTCTACAGCAGGAGAAAGAAAAACAGAGTTAATATAGGGTAAGATTAAAACCCCCCCTCCAATACAGATAATACCCAGAACTACCATAGAGAACTGCATAGAACAAGGCACCTCTTTTAAACTGGCGTAGGCTTTCTTAAGACTACCAAAAAAAGCATATTTCTGCACTTTCATAAAAGAAGAAAGAGTCAATATGCTTCCCAGGACTGCCCAGAAGGCAAGTCCTATTTTATGTACCTGAACACAGGCAATTATTATTATTAACTTGCTGAAGAAGCCGTTAAAGGGAGGAATACCGGAGATCGCCATGGAGGCGGCTAAGCTGGTTGAGGAAGTAACCGGCATTTTCCTCCTTAAGCCCCCCATCTTTTCTAAATTCCGTGTGCCCGTAGAATATTCAATAGCCCCGGAATTAAGAAACAGCAAAGATTTAAACACGGAATGATTGAAAAGATGAAATAATCCTCCCATAATGCCAAGAGGCGTACCCAACCCCAACCCTAAGATAATATAGCCAACTTGGCTGATGGAATGATAAGCTAAGAGGCGTTTTAAATCCATCTGCCCGATTGCCAAAAGAACTCCCACCATAATAGAAAGAACCCCCAGAAAAGTAAAAACCCCCAGAAGATGGCTGTTTACCCCCAGAACATTATAGAAAATTCTTAAAAGGGCATATACTCCCAGGGCTTTTATAAGGACGCCGGAAAGAAAGGAAGAAACCGGAGCAGGCGCAGAAGGATGCGCGTCAGGAAGCCATGCATGGAAAGGAACAATTGCAGCCTTTAAACCAAAGCCCATAATAAAAAGCACACTCACAAAAACAACAACATTACTTGGCGCTTTCTCCTGTAAAACGGCCGCCAAATCAGCAAGATTAAGAGTGGAAGCATAGGAATAAAGAAATGCTATGCCAACAAGAATAAAAGAAGAGGCAAGAACACTCATTATAATATATTTAAAAGTAGCTTCTAACTCCTCTGCCTCTACTCCATACGCAACGAGAGCAAAACTTGCTACAGAAGCAATCTCTAAGAAAATAAACATATTAAAGATATCACCGCTTATAACAATACCGTTCATACCAACAAGCATAAGAAGAAACAGAGTGTAAAATTTCCATTTGGCAGTGTATTTTCTCATATAACTTATGCAGAAGATATTAATCATTGAAGCTATTAGGTTAATGGTAACAAGCATAAAAACACTTAAACCATCAACAACCAGATTGATGCCATAAGGAGCACTCCAGCCCCCCACCTTATAGACAACCGCCCCCAACGGCGAGCTACCTACGACAAACAGCAAAAAACAGGAGGCAACAAAAGGGAAACCGCTGGCTAAGTTAGATAAAATATCGCAGAGAAAATCAGACTTCTTCCCCACAATCACAATAATAAACGACACAGCCAGAGGCACAATAACAAATAAAGGTATCATACTACCCTTTCAGTTTGCGTATCCTGGTAATATCAAAAGTCCCGTATTTCTCATAAATTCTTATGGCTACCGCCACAACCAAGGCAGTAGTCGCAAGGCCAATAACAATAGCTGTTAAAACAAGTGCCTGCACCAGAGGGTCAACCATATTGGAAATATCAGCACCGTGAGAATAAATAGGCGCATGCCCTCCCTGCCTGTATCCGAAAATTATAAGAAAAAGGTTTACCGCATATTCACAAATTACAGTGCCAATTATTATTTTAATAAGGTTTCTTTTGCGCAATATTCCGTAAATGCCGACAAGAAAAAGTACAAAACACAGTATATAGCTACTCATTTCTTCGCCTTAAGTTTAATGGTTATTAAAGCTAAAAATATAGCGAAAAGACCGAATGTAACTTTAAGCCCTATAGCAAGATAAGAAAGAGGGATTGTCCCCGCTGAAAAAAGGCTAAAAAGCTTACCCTTAGAGACAAACCAGTCATAAAAGAAATACCCTGCTTTATACCCCAATATGGCAACAATAAGAAATAAAAGCCCCCCCAATCCTTCAAACAAAGAAACAAAACGCTTAGAAAGCCTTCCAAGAGCCTCTTCTTTACCAAAAGCAAGCATAAGATGGATAAAGGATAAAGCAATAATCACGCCTCCGGCAAAGCCTCCACCGGGAGACAGATGTCCGTGAGTAACAATATATATCCCGTAAAGAAGAATAAGCCCCACAGTAAGGCGAGTAATCACCTTAACTATAAGACTCATACCTGGTTCTTGACTATAGCTCTTCTTCATTCTCAGGTTCACTTAACTCTTTTCTCCCTTTTCTACGCATAACAGCCAGAACCCCTACCACAGCAGCAAAAAGGACTGTTGCTTCCCCCAGTGTATCGTAAGCACGAAAATTTAAAACAACACTGGCAACCAGATTAGCTGCTCCTGTCTTTGCTAATCCCTCTTTAAGGTAAAACTGCGAAACCCGCATCACAGGTTCACCAAAACGGGGTAAATCTTTCAAGGCAGAATAGCCAAAATATAAAAATACCACCAGAAATACAAAAGTTGCCGTTGTATTAAAAAACCACCGTCCTGTAGTAGAAAAAGGTAAATCCTTTTTTATGGTAGCACGAATAAGAATAACCAGAATCAGTATCTCAACTACCAACTGGGTAATAGCTAAGTCTGGAGCTTTTAGAAGAAGAAAAGAAATACTTAAAGCAAGCCCTGCCGCACCCACAGCCACAACAGCAGAAAGCAAATCCTTAACCTCAAGGGCAATCACCGCCCCAAGAATCATAAAGATTATAAGAATGTCGAGCATCAACATATCACTTAAAAAAGATAAAAAATAAACCCATTACTCCTAAAAGACACCACACAAGATACGTAGGCAAAACTCCGTTGTGCAGGTATCTTAAAGCCCCCATGCAAGAGAAGACAAGTTTTTTCCCTTCCTCGTATAGGTCAAACACCTTTCTCTCTGCTTCTTTATAAACCCCTCTTAATAAGGGCAATTTCTTTATGCTCTCATAGAAATCTTCCACACTTACATTATCCGCAAGTTGCTCGCCACCCAGATAAGTTGGGCTGGTACGCACCTTTCCCGAGGTAAAAACAAACACAACAACCCCAATAAGAATACCAAGAAGAATAAGGTTGGTGGCTAAAACAGGGCTCCACAGTCCCTTGATAGGAATGCTACCCACGCTGCTTATGATGAACTTAAGGGCTGTAGAACTGAAAAATAAACCGTAAATAATACATAGAAAGGCAAGCATAAGAGGAGAAAAATAAGAAATCACTCCCACTTCTTTTACTTTTCTCTTTGCTTTGCCCAGAAATACGCCGCAGATAAGCTTCAAGAAAGATGCCAGGGTAAGGCCTGAACCTACAAGCGCCATAATTAAAGACAAGCTAATGACAACCTTAACAAGAATGCTTGAGGTATGCATAAATGAATCAATAAGACCCTGATAAACTAACCATTTGGAGACAAAACCATTAAAAGGAGGTATGCCGGATATAGAAAAAGCCGCAACAATCGTAATAATAAATGTTAAAGGCATATATCTATCCAACCCCCCCAGTTCTTCCAGATTACTGCTTTTAGCTTCAGTCTCTACATTCCCTGCCCCCAGGAATAAGCATGACTTATAAATGGCATTGTTAAGCATATGTAAAAGGCCTGCTCCTATGCCTATTGGGGTAGCACAGCCAATGCCTAAAACCATATACCCAACTTGCGAAACAGCATGGTAACCTAAAAGCTTTCTTACATTGTGCTGAATAAGCGCCATCATTACCGCACCAATTACCGTAACCGCCCCCACGACTAAAAGAACTATTTTTGCCGTATTGTTAAGAACAAAGCTGTCTCTTACGATACGCGCTAAAAGATATATTCCTAAAAGCTTGTCTAAAGAAGCCGGCAGATAAGCCACAACAGGTATTTTTGCTTCTTTAGAAACCTCCGGAACCCAGGTATGAAATGGCATTGCCCCCGCTTTGGCAAAACAGCCGCTGGCGATGAGAATAAATGAAAGAAGAGACAATCCATTGTTTATAGACAGAGAATAATTATTTAGAGAAAAGTTGATTGCTAGACGGTGATAAGTTAAATACATATAAATAATAAAACCCAGAAGCATAAGGCCGTCGCTTCCTCCTACTATTATAAAAGCCTTTTTAGCCACAGACGAGGTCTCATCAGAGTCTGATAAGTTAACAAGCTTAAAGAGAGCAAGGCCCAAAAACCCCCAGAAAATCATAAGAAGCCACACATTACGGGAAAAAACTGTCCCCAGGCTGGCAAAAAACGTAGCAAAAAACCACACATAATAATCCGCCCTGTCCTTCTTGATAGACCCCAAAGAATAGATAAAAATAATTACGGTAAAGAAAACAACAAAAATCCCCACAAACAAAGAAAGCCCATCAAAAATAAACATATTACTTGCCATATTGTTTTCTTAACTGTTCTCTTAAAATTTCTGTTTTGCGTTGAGAAAGCTTAATAAGGTCTTCTCCTTTTAAAAGCTTGTTCCCTTTTCTGTCAAAAGTAACGCTACGCTCTGTGCAACAATAGCAGGGGTCAACTGCTGCAAGAGTTATAGCCGCATCAGATATTGTATACCCGGGAACACTTGCCTGATTGGTTGCTACATTCATAAACGAAGGAGCCCTTACTTTATGTCGTACAGGACGATTTGTTCCGTCACTACGAACATAATGAAAACATTCTCCTCTTGGTGCCTCAACGCGCCCTATACCTTCACCTGCGGGTATATCTCTTACCTCAACAGCAATCTCACCCCGCGGCATCTTATCAAGACACTGCTCAATAATACGGCAGGACTCAAACATCTCTAACACCCTTGCGACCACCTTAGCATAAACGTCGCCGTCTTTTAAGACAATAACATTCCAATCAACATCTTTATAAAACGCATATGGGTCGTCACGGCGGACATCCACATCAACGCCTGAGCACCGCGCTGTAGGCCCTACCGCACCAAACGATACAGCATCTTCGTAAGAAAGAACACCAATTCCTTTTGTTCGTTTATGAATTATAGGGTCGTCTTCAACGGCCTTCTGAAACAATCTCAAATCTTTATACACATCCTTGATAGTCTTTCTGATAGCAGAATAGTCCTCTTCCTTTATGTCACGGCGTGCCCCTCCTATCTTCATCATAGCATAGCTGTTGCGGTTTCCGCTTATAAGCTCAAATAAATCAAGAACAGGTTCTCTTGCTTTCCACGCCCACATCCACACTGTATTGTATCCGATAAAATGGCCTGCAAGACCTAACCATAAAAGATGGGAATGAATACGTTCAAGTTCAGCAACAATCATTCTGATATAACTTCCTCTTTCTGATGGCTCTATTCCTAAAAGGTCTTCTACAGCTAAAACATATGCAAAAGGATGAGAAGTGGAGCATATCCCACATATTCTTTCCACAAGAAAAGTTACCTGGTCCCAGTGTTTGCTCTCTGATAATTTCTCAATCCCGCGGTGATTGTAACCAATCTCAATTTCCAAATCTACCACACTCTCTCCTTCTACAACAAGCTTAAAAAACTCTGGCTCCTCTTGCAAAGGATGATAAGGACCAATGGGGACTATTTTCCTCTTTTTGTTAGCCATTTTCATCCTCTTTGTCTTGGGGATAAGGCTTCTTCTCAAGAATACAGGTTTTTCTTAAAGGATATTTGCCTTCTGGCCAATCGTGATCCAACAGAAGATGTTTTAAATCAGGATGTCCTATAAATTTTATCCCCAGCATTTCATGAATTTCTCTTTCTACCCACTCAGTAGCACGAAACATCGGCACAAGAGAATCTACCTCAGGGTTATCCTGTTCATGCACAAAAACCCTCACATTAAATAACTCACCGGTCTTATCAGAACCAAAATGGTATATAAGTTCAAAATTATCCCCGTTATCCACACCGCTTACAGTAGAAAGGCGCATCTTAAAGTCTTTATAAAGAGTTTCCGCAACAGAATGCAAATCGCTCTTATCAACTGTAAAATAAACGCGACGGGGATTCTTAACAGACCAATCTTTAAACTTGCCTTCCAGCTTTTTCTTAACTTCGTCTTTTATCATTTTTTGTTACCTTCTCAATAAGCTTGACAATGCCTGCAATTATTGCCTCTGGTTTGGGAGGACAACCTGGTATATAAACATCAACAGGAATAATCTCATCTAAAGGTGCTTCCATCGAATATGACGGTCGAAACATATGCTGGCTGCAGGGACATGTGCCCACAGCCACAACAAAACACGGCTTAGGTGCCTGCTCATAAACCCGCATAAACCGCTTAAGGGATTTCTTGTTCATCGCCCCTGTTATAAGCAAAACATCGGCATGCCGCACACTACCCACAAGCTGCATACCAAACCTCTCAATATCAAAACGAGGGGTAAGACAGTCAAGAATCTCAATGTCACAGTTATTGCAGGAACCGGCACTTACATGATAAACCCACAGAGACTTTGTAAGAATCTTTTCTTTTAAACCCATGCTAATAACCCATTATTGCAAAAATTATGCCAATACACCCCAGGGGAAAAAGAAAAAACCAAAAGAATCCCAAAATATCCTTTATGCACAGACGCGGATTGGTGTTTTTTAACACAGAGATAATAAGCACCATTATAATATATTTATAAATTAAATGCCAACCTAAATTCTTCCCTGCGAAAAGAAGAATTATAAACACAGGTAGGATAAAATAAAGCAGGGCTTTGGTAACCTTAAAGAAACTTAAAAGAGGGCCACAATATTCAATGAACGGTCCCCCCATAATTTCCTGCTCTGCCTCGCTTACGTCAAAAGGAACAATCCCCAGTTTTGCCTGGATATAAAATACACCTAAAATAAAACCTATAATACCTGATATACTGAAAATATGCGAACCATACTCTCTCTGATAATCTATGATACCCACAAGAGATATTAGCCCTTTTGATTTAATGATGGCAATAACCAAGCTTACAATAAAAATGAACTCGTAAGAAAGCATAAGTTTTATTTCTCTTGAGGCACCGGCGGTAGCAAGAGGGTTAGAAGATGCTGCCCCCCCAAGAACAATAAAAAGAGAAGGGATAATAAGTAAGTAAAGGATAACTATTACATCCCCTGCAAACCCTTGTGTATATAGGTAACTTGCGTTGATTATAAAAGAAAGTAGTAAGACTGCTCCAAAGCTTACAAGGGGAGAGATAATAAAAAGCGGCTTGTTTGCTCCTTCAGGTATAATCTGCTCTTTACAAAATAGTTTGGCAATATCGAGAAAATTCTGATACCAGGGAGGACCTGCACGATACTGAAAACGTGCGGTTAGTTTTCTCTCAAGCCACCACCCCCATCCTCCAAGGATAAGGGTAAACAGAAAACCGGGAAAAATAAAATAATCAACTATAAACATTATCTTTTCTTATAAAGAATCGTATCGTCTTTAAACCACCTGGGAGAATGTACCGCTAATTTATCAGAAACAAAAAACACACCCTTATCTATATCTTCCTCTTCAATATCTTTTATCTCTATAGCAGAATACGGACAAGTGTCTATACAGAGAGCTTTTTGGCTGCTAAGACATAGAACACACTTAGAGTCAAGAAACCTCAAGAAATCGGGAAGAATCGTCCCAAAAGGACAGGCAATACTACAGGTTTTACAAGAAGTACATAAGAAACGGGCACGCCTTAAGATGCCATTTTCATCTTTTTTGAGAGCATTATGATAACAGGAGCTGACGCAAGGAGCTTCTTCACATCTACGGCACAATACACTAAAAGTAGCCAACTCTCTTATAGAAGTAATACCGTTATTCTGGGGATGAAAAATATAACTACACTTTACCACACATTCTTTGCAGTTATCACATTTTTCTAAGTCAATAAAAAGGCGCTTCATACGGTTAATCCCATATATCGTGTATATCCTTTATATCCTCAAACTTAAACACCGGTCCGTCCTTACACACATAATATTTACCCAGACGGCAATGCCCGCATTTACCCAAACCGCAACTCATATTTTTCTCCATGGAAAGATAGATGTTGGAAGACAAAAAGCCCAGCTCAAGCAGTTTTAAAGTGGTAAACTTCATCATTATGGGCGGACCGCATACAACTGAAATTGCCTCCTTTATTTTAATAGGCAAATCATCTAAAATGGTGGTTACCACCCCTGTATTTCCTTTCCATTCGGCATCGCCTCTATCCACGGTAAGCCTAAGCTGTACATTCTTTTTCTTTGGCCATTCATGAATCTGATATTTATATACAATATCATCCGGCGTTCTTGCCCCATAGCAAATAATAATTTTCTTGAACTCGTTAATCTGCGAAAAAAGAGTAAAGATAAGAGAACGCAAAGGCGCAAGACCTACACCCCCTCCTACAATAAGAATCTCCTTATTCTTGAATTCGCTAACAGGATAACCCTTCCCGTAAGGACCACGCAAACCCAATACGTCTCCAACCTTAGCATTATGAAAAAGATTAGTTACCCTGCCCACTCTCATAATAGTAACTTCAAACTCATCTTTACGCAAAGGACTTGAAGATGGAGTAAAAGGTGCTTCTCCTACCCCAGGATAGGTTAACTCTACAAACTGTCCTGTAGAAAAAGAAAATTCTCTTTCTGTTTCAAGCACAAACGTTTTTATGCTGGGGGTCTCTTCGATTATCTTTGTAATTTTTGCTTTTATAGGAGAATAAATACCCATTTTTTATACTTTGGCTTTTTTGCTGTAAAGATTCCTAAAAATTTCCCGTAAATCAATCTTTCCGATACAGCTCTCAATGCAACGCCCGCACCCTGTACAAGCATAAACCCCAATCCTGTCAGGAAAAAACTCAAACTTTTTAATATAGCGGTTGCGCAGGCGCTCTTTGCGTAATTTTAAAGGGTTGGCTCCGCCTGCTACACGGCTAAAATTCTTATACTGACATCCATCCCAGATACGGCCGCGCACGAATTGCGAATCTTTCTTTGCGTCACAAAGAAGAAAACAGTGACAGGTAGGACAGTTCATAATACAGGCTCCACACTCCACACAATCTTTGGCTTTAAGCTCCCACACATCATTTTCATATCCGCCTTTTATAAGCTCATAAAGAGCGCCCTTTGGGACAAGCCCCTGTTTTTTTATATTTTCTTTCAAACTATCCAGCATTCTCTGGCGGTTATTAAGACGCTCATTGATATATTCATCTCTTACAGTCTGAAAAAGGTTGCGGTTATTATCAACTACTTTTCTTCCTTTCTCAGAACCAATATCAACGATAAAAATATCGTCAACAGGAGAAATATTTAAATCGAACATATCTTCGGGATAAGGATTTATGTCTAAAGCTAAACAAAAACACACATCCTTAAACCCTGTGCAGTCGCTGGAAATAATAATGTTATTCTCGCGCATGCGCTTATAATCTTCATCAACATCGCCGTCAAGAAACACATAGTCCTGAACCTTAAGCGACTGCAAATCGCAAGCCTTAGCCCCCACAACACAAAAAGGCCTTTTATAGTAGCTGTCTTCCTGAAAATAGCCTTCAATTAACTGCTGGGAAGGTAAAAGAAACTGGCGGATAGAAGTTACAGCCCGGTACTTATTAAAGGTAAAACTACCATTAAAAGTTTCAAAGATATAGTTATCATCACCATAAGGAGAGACGACATTGTGAGTTTTAGAAATACTATCTAAGAGTCTTAAAAAACTCTGTTTTGTTATTACAAAAGTGTCTTTCATGTTAGATTGTGAATTATTTCACAATGAAGGACATAAAAATAATTTTTAAGAAAAAAGTATACCAACAAAAGCATTATTGTCAACAAAAATATTTATGTAATCCTTTATTTCTCTAATATTCGTCTTACAAGGCTAAATACTTCTTCAACCCCTACTGCCTTAAGACAGAGAAAACCTTTTCTGCAGTTGTGGGCAAGACAAGGATTACATCCTACATCCTTATGTATGTAAAATGCTCTGCTGCCAAGAGGCCTCCAGCGCCGGGGAGAAAGCCCGGCATCGTTTCTACCAAATATGGATATTACTGGTGTACCTAAAGAAGCAGCAATATGCACAGGACCACTATCATTGGAAATAAGAAGCTCTGCTTTCTCCAACAAGGCCCCTAGCTGCCCAATATTTAATTCCCCTCGTAAATCAACCAGATACAGCCTCCCTTTAAACAGTTCATCACAAAATCTCCTTTCTTCCTTTGAAGAAATAACCAGAATAGGCTTATCAAAAGTATTCTTAATCA
>CAYXBX010000020.1:0-1285 GCA_964463445.1 uncultured Planctomycetia bacterium | reverse complement strand
CTTTCTTCCTTTGAAGAAATAACCAGAATAGGCTTATCAAAAGTATTCTTAATCATATCAACGAGTTTACCAAAATAAGAAATAGGCCACCGTTTAGAAGGACACGATGCTGAGGGGTGAATAACAAAAAACTTATCATTATCGCTTAACCCTTTTTCCCTCAACAAGACAGCTACTCTCTTCCTCGCCTCTTCCCGGACAGGAAAAAAAAGAGTCCGCTCAACCACGGGGATACCTGCTAAACGTAGAATATCAAGGGTATATTCCATCTCGTGCTTGAAGCCATCTTGTTTGGTGTGAGGTAAACGGTGGGTAAGAAGTACCCCCATTTTTCTATTCCAGCCAAAGCGCATAGGAATCCTCGCAAAAAAAGTTATCATATGCACACGATTTGTAGGATGCAAAATTAACGCTAAATCAAATTTCTTTTTGCTCAAAGAAAAAGCGAATCGTAAAGATGAGACAACGCTTCTGTGCCGGCCATATTTATCATAAATAATCACTTCGTCAAGATAAGGATTGCCCAAAAGGACATCTTTTGTATACGGACGGCACATAAAGGCAATAAAACTTGAAGGATAAGCAAGACGCAAATTCTTTATTACAGGCGTAGAAAGAATAACATCGCCTAAACGGTCCGTACGAACAACAAGAATCTTTTTAGGCTCTTTCATGATAAGTCAGCCTTAAGCATCATTCGTAATGCCTCTATCACCTTCCTGGACTCTATCTCTTTCATGCACTCACAGTTACGACAACACTCTGCTTTATTGCATGGTCGACACTCAATACTATCATTAGTAATCACTCTATAGTCCTGGGAGAATGGCCCATAACAATTCTCATCGGTAGGCCCAAAAAGGGCAACAATCTTTAGATTCAGATAACTTGCCAGATGAAGAAGACTGGAGTCAACACAGAGAATTGCCTGACAATAATGAACCATAAGATAATAAACTTCTGCGAGGGTGGTCTCGCCAGAGAGATCGACTACCCCCTCCATAAGACTAATACCCTTATAATAAGAAGAACTCTTTTTGTCACCGAGAAGAACAACAGAATATTCGGGAAGAAAATGTTTTAAAATTTCTCTAAGCTTATCCTGAGGATAAACTTTAATACGTGAACGAGAATAAGTGGAAACAAAAATTGATGGTTTAAGTTCAAGTGACTCCATATGCATCTTTTCTTTATTTTTAAGTACAATCTCTCCTCTAGGAGCCTTGTGCACCTTAAGAAAAGACGAAACCAAAGATATGTTCTTATCCTTATTATGCAAAGGCAT
>CAYXBX010000019.1:0-13572 GCA_964463445.1 uncultured Planctomycetia bacterium | reverse complement strand
CAGAAGGATTAATCCCTAAATACAGGGGGTTAGCTTTAATAGAAAAGTATAACGATAAAATAAAAAGTCCACAATTTTCTTGACGCTATGCTTTCAGGAAAGCGCTTGACTTAGGAAAGCCCTTGTGATAATTTATTTATACTTACAAAAAGGGGGTAAATTATGAAGAGAATGATTACAAAAAGATTGATATTATTTATATTGTTATTCCTTGTCAGCGGATGCACTGTAGTTATCCAGAAAGGAAGGCGGTCTGACATTGAGAAGATTCAGTCGCTTAAGACAGAACTGGAAGAGCTAAAGAGTACCAAGGAACTCTTAGAGAGTCGCTTGTCCAAAGAGATTGGCGAGAAACAGGTAAGTTTGAAGATGGAAGAGAAGGGCTTGGTGATTACTTTTGTGGCGGAGGTCCTGTTTGATTCAGGAAAAGCTAAGTTAAGACGGGATAGCTTGCCTATCCTTGATAAGGTGGTTAGGGTATTAAAAGAAGATGTACCCGAAAATAATATAGGCATAGAAGGACATACCGATAATGAGCCCATAAAGTATTCTCGTTGGAAGTCTAATTGGGAGTTGTCTGCGCACCGCGCTTTAAGTGTTTTGCATTATTTAGAGTCAAAAGGAATAGACCCTCGCCGTCTTTCCGCTATAGGTTATGGCGAGTACCGTCCTGTTGCTCCTAATGATACTCCTGAGCATAAACAGCTAAACAGACGGGTAGAGATTGTGATTTTGCCTCGTTCGATAAAAAAGATTAAAGAGGCTCCTGGAAACATATCAGAAGAAAAGGTTTATAAGGAGGAGTTAAAATGAAGAATCAACCTTTGTTTGTTTCTATCATTATAGGGATTATTGTGGTTTTTGTTATTGTGGGTGCCTCTTTAGTAGCTAAGCTGAGTAACATCAACAAACTTTACAAGGCTCAGGCTTTAAAAAACATGGAACTTTCTAAGGAAAATGATAGTCTTAAAAAGAAAATTAATTCTCTTATAGAAGAGAATGACAGTCTCAAGAAAGAAAATAGTACTTTAGAGGGAGTTGTGAAGGATCTAAAGGAAGATATTACTGCTAAGACTGTCGAGATAGATAAGCTTAAAAAGCTTAATGAGGTTTTGGAAGAGAAATTGAAAGATGAGCTGATGAAAGAAAGCTCATCTTCCCAAAATCCTGCAAAGCCTATGCAGCAGAAGTAAAGGAGGGTTTAAAAGAGGCGGATTACTTTAAGGGGGGCAACAGCCCCCTTAAATTTTAAGAGATACTTTTATGAAGGTGCCACATCATGTAGCTATAATTATGGATGGCAATGGCCGATGGGCAAAAAGAAGAGGGTTACCACGTAATCTTGGCCATAAAAAAGGGGCAGAGAGGATAATAGAAATTATTGAGTGTTCTAAAGAGATTGGGATAAAGATACTTACCCTTTTTGCATTTTCTACGGAAAATTGGGACAGGCCAAAGAATGAGATAAAACATCTTTTTTCTTATCTAAAGGAGCGTATAGAAAAAGACAAGAAGAAACTTGTAGAAAAAGATATAAGGGTTATATTTATTGGCCGTAGAGATAAGAAAAGAATAGGAAAAGAGCTTTTCGATAAGATTTATGAGGTAGAGCAATTTACCAGGGAATGCAAAAGTATTATTGTAAACATTGCTTTTGACTATGGTGGTAAGTGGGATATAGTTAATGCTGCCAGAAACTTAGCAAAAGATGTCCTTAAGAAAAGAATATCTTTAGAGGAGGTGAACGAGGAGGTATTTGCTCGGTACCTTTCTCTTTCAGAATTTCCTCCTCCCGACATTCTTATTAGAACATCAGGGGAAATACGGATTAGCAATTTCCTTTTATGGCAGTTAGCTTATTCCGAACTTTATTTTACAAAAGTGTTATGGCCCGATTTTGGCAAGAAAGCTTTTATGGAGGCAATAAGAGAATACTCGCGAAGAAAAAGGAAATTTGGGAAGGTTGATGGATGAGTAAGAGGACTATAACTTCCAGTATTCTAATTGTGATTGGAGCTTTTGCAGTTATTTCTTACCCTCTATGCGGTGTTTTAGTTGTTTTGCTTACCCTGATTGCCCTTTATGAGTTTTTTTATATGGTGGAGAAGAAAGGAGTAAGGCTTTTTAAGTCTTTGGGGATATTTATTGGAGGGCTTATCCCCATTACTGTATATTTCAAATTTAATGTGGAAGAAGGATGGCAGTTCCTTTTTGTAGTTATTGGTTTGTTTCTTTTGTTTTTGCTTGAACTTACAAAGAAAGAGCGTCATCAGCCAGTTCTATCTATCTCTGCCACAATTTTTGGTATTGTGTATATTTCATGGTGTTTTAGCTTTGTTATCAAGATAAGGCAACTTCCTCACGGTGCTTGGCTTGTGGGTTTTCTTCTTCTTGTAACGAAGGCTTCCGATATAGGTGCATATTTGTGGGGAGTGCGTTTTGGTAAAACATATTTAGCCAAGAGAGTAAGCCCTAAGAAATCTTTGGAAGGAGCAGTAGGAGGATTTGTTACTGCTGTGATTGTAGGGTTAGCTTTTTCTTCTTTTATTGGAGGGCTATTTTTGTGGGAGAAAATATTTCTTATTATTATTCTGCCCATTATTGGTCAGTTGGGTGATTTATTTGAGTCCTTGATTAAAAGGGATTGTAGAGTGAAGGATTCAGGGAAGATTTTTCCGGGAATGGGCGGAGTATTAGATGTTATTGATAGTATTATTTTTACTGCGCCCATATTTTATCTTTATATTACAATGATGCGTTAGGACTATGAAAAAAGTTTTAATCTTTGGCTCAAGCGGTTCTATAGGCAGAAGCACACTGGAGATTATAAGAAAGAATAAGAGAAACTTTAAGATTTTAGGCTTGTCTGTGAATAAAAATATTGATGTACTCTACAGGCAAATAAGAGAGTTTTCTCCTTCTTATGTTTGTGTTGTAGACGAGAAGGCAGCGAAAAGATTAAAGAAAAAACTTGTGGGTAAGGTTAAGGTATTATATGGTATCGATGGTTTAAGAGAATTCTCTTCTTTATCTGCAGACATTTCTGTAATGGGAATAGTAGGTATTTCTTCTCTTATGCCTTTTATCGTTTCTCTTAGACACTCAAAAAGAGTTGCTTTAGCAAGTAAAGAGGTTCTTGTGGTTGCTGGTGATATCGTTAAAAAAGAACTTAAGAAAAGCAAAGCCGAACTTATCCCCGTGGATAGTGAAATCAATGCTCTTTTTCAGCTTTTAGGATGTATAAAAAGAAAACATCTTAAGAAAATTTATATCACTGCTTCTGGGGGGGCATTATTAGATTATTCTTCTTCATTAAAAAGAGTTACTCCTTCTGTGGTTCTTGCTCATCCTAACTGGCGTATGGGTGAAAGGATAACTGTGGATAGCGCAACTTTAGTGAACAAAGGGTTTGAAGTTATGGAGTCGCATTATCTTTTTGACTTGGATTATAAAATGATTGATGTTGTAGTGCACAGGCAGTCTTACATCCACGCATTTATAGAGACAAAAGATAATATGTTGTTTTCGTGTTGGTATAAACCCAATATGGTTATACCTTTGGCGTTTTCTTTATATTATCCTGAAAGAAACTTGCCGGGCAATGGCCTTGAGGTTTCTTTTTCAAAACTAAATTTGTCTTTTGAGAAGGTCAATTACCATAAGTTTCCTCTTTTTAAGATAGTTCTTGAGGCAGCTCAAAAGGGAGGAAACTTTCCAATAGTGGTTAACGCAGCTGATGAGGTAGCGGTTAGATTTTTTCTGGAGGAGAAAATAAGATTTTATGATATATATCGGGCAGTGGAATACATTTTCAGTAAAACCAGGAAAGATAAAGTGTCAAATCTTAAGGGTGTGTATTTTTGGGATAGATGGGCAAGAGCGAAAACAGAGGAGTTCTTAAATAACCTATGTGGTTAATAGATGCTTTAATTTTTCTTGTTATTTTAAGCGTACTCATTGTTTCTCATGAGTTTGGACATTTTATTGCCGCAAGAAGAAGTGGCATAAGGGTAGAGAAATTTGCTATAGGGTTTGGCCCGGTTATTTTTAAGATAAAGAGAAAAGATACTTTATTTTTGATATGCGCTATTCCTTTAGGGGGGTTTGTTAAGCTGGCAGGCGAAGACAGAAACTCCTGTTCAGGGAAAGAAGATGAGTTTTTCTCTAAGCCCCTAGGTGTAAGGGCAAAAGTAATCTTAGCCGGCCCATTTTTTAATTATCTTCTTTCCTTTATTGTTTTGTGGGTTGCTTTTATGATAGGGATGCCTACTTTCGATACTACCTTAGAAGGAGTGATAGATGATATGCCTGCTAAGCAGGTAGGGCTAAAGAAAGGAGATAGGGTAGTTCAGGTAAACGATCACAAAATAAAAAGTTGGGATGACTTGCGTAGTGAGATAATTCATTCTGAGGGCAAAATAGATATTACTGTAATACGTGATGGAGAAACCTTAAGATTCAAAGTTATGCCGAAGGAAACAGAGTCTAAAGATATTTTTGGACGTTCCGTAAAGCGCCGTAAGATTGGCGTTTATCCTTCTGTGGTAATAAAACAGTATAATCCTGCAGTTGCTCTTATGAAGAGTGTTGAGCGTACCGTAAAACTTACTTTCTTAATTATAAAGGGGTTTTATTATACTTTTACAGGAGTTTTACCCATAAGAGAAGCAGTAGCAGGCCCGGTTAAACTTTTTGAGATAACCTCTGATGTAGCTCACAGAGGTTTCGTGGCACTACTGAGCTTAGTTAGTCTTCTCGGGGTAAGTTTAGCAATAGTTAATATTTTTCCTATACCGGTATTGGACGGTGGACATGTTTTTCTTATATTATTAGAAAAGATAAGAAAAAGACCTGTAAGCGAAAAAACAGAAG
Organism: uncultured Planctomycetia bacterium; assembly: GCA_964463445.1. Taxonomy (GTDB): domain Bacteria; phylum Omnitrophota; class Gorgyraeia; order Duberdicusellales; family 4484-171; genus CAZWON01. The sequence goes on along the minus strand of CAYXBX010000019.1, from coordinate 8,700 downwards.
ATATTCTTACGCGTATTGGGATTGCTATTATAAGTGTAATTATGTTTTTTGTTATCTATAATGATATTACCAGTATCATTTCTCGTAAGTGAAGTTTACTTATGGAAAAAAGGCATAAAACCAGGAAAGTTATGATAGGACATTTAGGAATAGGGGCGAATAACCCTGTTCGCATAAAAGGAATGATTAAAACCTCTACTTCTAATATAAGAGGGGTATTGGCTGAGGCAAGGAGGTTAGAGGAAGAAGGTGCAGAATGTATAAGGATAGCAGTTAAAGAAAAGAGGGATGTTAAGCTTTTACCTAAGCTAAAAGAGAGAATAACTCTACCCGTTGTTGCTGATATTCATTTTCACTATAAGCTGGCTTTATTTTCTATAGAGGCAGGTTTTGACGGGATACGCCTGAACCCTATGAATATTTACAAGAAAAGGGAAGTCGAGGAAGTGGCAAGAGAACTTAAAAAAGCAAAGATTTCTTTAAGGGTAGGAATTAATTCAGGCGGGTTTAAGAGAAAATTCTCTAGTGAATACAGTATGGCTAAGGAGATGGTTAGGGTAGTAAGCCGCTATATCCGCATTATTGAAAGAGTGGGGTTTTTTGATACAATAGTTTCTTTAAAAACATCCAACGTTTATTCTACTTTCTTAGCAAATAAAGAGTTTTCTAAACATTTTGATTACCCTTTGCATTTAGGGATTACTGCCACCGGTCCTTTTATGGAGGGGGTGGTTAAATCATCGTTAGGGATGGGAATGATGCTTTCTTGTGGTTTGGGTGATGTGGTAAGAATTTCTCTTACTGCTCCTTCATTTTGGGAGATAAGAGTTGCTAAATATATACTACAGTTTATGGGTCTTCGTCAGTTTTTTACAGAGATTATATCTTGTCCTACTTGCTCAAGGTGTGAAGTGGACTTGATGAAAATGGTTGAAAGATTTAGAAAAGAGATAGATAAGTCAGAAGACTCAAAACTCCCTTCTAAGGTTGCTATTATGGGGTGTGTGGTGAATGGTCCGGGAGAGGCTCGTCAAGCAGATATTGGTCTTGCTTTTGGCAAGAAGAAGGCGGCAATATTTAGAGGAGATAAGATTATTGGCTGGACCGATGAGAATAAAGCCCTGAATGTTTTGTTAGAGAAGTTAGGAGGAAGTATATGGAGATAAAGAAGATAAAAAAAGATATGCGTAAAGAGATTACTCTCTTTAAGCTTGACGACGAAGAGAAGGTAGACAGGGTTTACCTTGAGAATGTAATGAAAAGTATTTTTGAGAACTGGCGTAGACATAAAAGAATTACCATTGATGAAAATATTCAAAAGAGGGTAATTAAAGAGTTAACAGATGATTTTCTTCATTACGGTCCCATCAGTGAGTTTCTTTCCGATGTCTCCATTACAGAGATTATGGTTAACGGTCCTTACCGTGTGTATGTAGAGAAAAATGGAAGAAAATATCTTACCGATATAAAATTTGATGATGAAGCACACCTGCGGTATATAATTGAGAGGATGATTGCTCCTTCAAGAAGAAGGATAGATGAGTCCTATCCTTATGCGGATTTCTCTTTGCCCGACGGCTCCAGAGTTAACGTCATTATACCCCCACTTTCGGTATATGGCCCTGTTGTTACCATAAGAAAACTGTCACATCTTATAAGAAGCGTTGAGGATTTGATTGATATGGGGACGCTGGACGAGAGGATGGGGAAATTTCTTGTTGCTTGTATTCAAGGCAAAGTTAATATGCTTTTTTCTGGCGCTACAGGAAGTGGTAAGACTACGACTGTTGAGGTTCTCTCTGCTTCTATTGATGAGGAAGAGAGAATAATTACTATTGAGGATGCTTTAGAGCTTACTTTGAATCAAGAGCATACCGTAAGGCTTCTTACACGTCCCCCTAACATAGAGGGCAAGGGTGAAGTAACCATTCGTGATTTATTTATTAATTCTTTGAGGATGAGGCCTAATCGGATTATTCTGGGAGAAATAAGAGGGTCTGAGGCGATGGATTATATCCAGGCTTTAAACAGTGGTCATAGGGGATGTTTAGCTGTGTTGCATGCTTCTACCCCTACGGATTCCATCACTCGTTTAGAGACAATGGCTCTTTATGCCGGTCTTAATTTGCCAAGCTGGGCAGTAAGAAGGCAGATTGCTTCTGGTCTTGATATTATTGTTCAGCACGAGCAGTTTATAGATGGTTCACGTAAGATTACCTACATTACAGAGGTGGTGGGTGTTGATAAAAATGATAATATAATTTTGCGCGATTTATTTCGTTACCAAATAGAAGGGGTAAAGGATGATGGAAGAATAAAGGGGAAATTTATAGCTTTGGATAAGCCTACATTCTACAGTGAGCTGATAAAGAAAGGTATTGACTTGAAAGAGAGTATTTTTAAAGAGTAGATATGCGTCTATCAGAATATTTTATCCCTACATTACGGGAAGACCCTAAGAATGCTGAGTGTGCAAGCCATAGGTTTATGCTGAAGTCAGGATTGCTTTTTATGGTGTCATCGGGTATTTATGCTTATTTGCCTCTTGGATACAAGATATTAAGAAAGATAGAGGATATTATAAGAAAACGGATGAACGAAGAAGGTGCGATTGAGCTTTTTATGAGCGCCCTTCAGCCCATAGAGATGTGGAAACAAACGGGGCGCGATAAGACCCTCGAGGAAGTCATGCTTAAGTTTAAGGATAGAAGGGGAAGAGAGCTGTGTTTAGGGCCTACCCATGAAGAGGAGATTACAGAAATTGCAAAGAGATTTGTTTTATCTTATAAACAGATGCCGCTAATTCTTTATCAGATACAGACAAAATTTAGGGATGAGACGCGTCCGCGTTTTGGATTGATAAGAAGCTGCGAATTTATCATGAAGGATGCTTATAGTTTTGATATAGATGAGAATTCCCTTGATGTAAGCTATAATAAGATGCTAAGGGCATATAAGAATATTTTCAGAGATTTAAGCTTAGAAGTTGTTATTACTGAGGCTGATCCTGGAGCAATGGGAGGAAATTTCTCTCATGAGTTTATGGTGCCTGCCCAGATTGGAGAAGATGTGTTATATTTTTGCAATAACTGTAAAAAATATCTTAAGAGAAATGGTAAATGTGAGACTTGTGGGGCCACTTTAGTGGAGAAAAGAATGATTGAAGTTGGGCATATTTTTAAACTGGGGACAAAATACTCTTCTGCTCAAGAGGCATATTTTCTTAATCATAGAGGCGAGAGAAAACCTATAATCATGGGATGTTACGGTATCGGGGTAAGCAGGCTTTTACCCGCAATTATTGAGCAAAATTATGATGATAAAGGAGTGGTATGGCCTAAAGGTGTAAGTGGCTTTGATGCCACTTTAGTTTTGCTTGAAAAAGAAGACGAAGTTTTATATAAAGAGGCAGAGTCTTTGTACAAAAAATTGACAGGTATTGGCTTTGATGTTCTTTTTGATGATAGAGGGGAGGCTGCGGGAGTTAAATTTCGTGATGCTTATCTTGTTGGTAACCCTTTTATTATTATAATAGGTAAGAAATACAAAAGGCATAAAAAGTTTGAAGTAGAAGTGCGTAAAAATGGGTCTAAGCATATGTTTAATTCTGATGAACTAATTAACTTTTTACAGAGAGAGTATGGTGATAGATAAAGAAATATCAGATGGGATAAGGAAAAGGGTCAAAGCTGTCGTTGAAGAAAGAGGGTTGTGCCTTGTGGATTTTAAGATGTTTCCTAAAGGTCGTTCTTGGGTGATAAGGAGTATTGTTGATTATCCTTCTGGTGGGGTAACTATGGAGGATTGTGCTTTGTTGAACAAAATTATTTTTTCTATAATAGAGGAGGAGAATATGTTGGGAGACGATTTTGTCGTTGAGGTTAATTCACCTGGATTAGACAGGCCTCTTAAGGAAATAAAGGATTTTATTCGTGCCAAAGGTAAACTTGTATGTGTCTGGCTTAAAGAATCTTTAAAGAAGAAAACCTATATAGAAGGAGAGATTACAGAGGTTACTGAGGATGCTTTCTTTTTGAAGGTTAAGGAAGATATTTTTGAGATTCCTTTTAGTATTGTTACTACTGTTAAACAGAAGATAGTGTAAAAATAGTAGATATTAGGAGGCTTAAGCTATGAATAAGGAATTTTTAAGTATGTTAGAGCAGTTAGAAAGAGAAAAAGGCATAGACAAAGAAGTACTCTTAGAAGCTGTTACCCATGCTTTGACAGTAGCGGCGAAAAAAATATCTAAGATTACTTCTCCTGGCGCAGAAGTTAAAGTAGAGATAGATAGAACAAAGGGTGATATTCATGTTTATATAGGTGACAAAGAGGTTGTTTCTAAGGAGTTTGGCAGAATTGCTGCTCAGACAGCCCGCCAGGTAATTATCCAGAAGATTCGTGAGGCGGAAAAGGACAATGTGTATAACGAGTTTAAAGACAAAATAGGAGATATAGTAGGAGGGGTAGTTTATAGGATTGAGAAAAAAGTTGTTATTTTAGACCTTATGGGAAAAGTTGAAGGGGTAATCCCCAAGTCATTTTTGTCTCCTCTTGATAAATTCAGGATGGGGGAGCGTGCCAAGGCACTTGTTTATGAGGTTAAAAAGGAAAAAGGTGCGCAGATTATCCTTTCCCGCAGACACGAAGGCTTGGTGAAGAAGCTTTTTGAGCTTGAGGTTCCAGAGGTTTACGAAGGTATTGTGGAGATTAAATCTATTTCCCGTGAGCCAGGGGAGCGTACAAAAATAGCAGTTTTTTCTAAAGATGATAAAGTTGACTGTGTGGGGGCTTGTGTGGGGATACGAGGTTCGCGAGTGAAAAATATAATAGAAGAACTTCGGGGAGAAAAGATTGATATTGTGAGGTGGAACGAAGATATAAAAGAGTTTATTAAAGCAAGCCTTGCGCCTGCAGTAGTGAGTAAAATTGAGTTAGACCGCGAGAACAAGCGGGCAAAAGTTTTGGTAGCTAATGATCAGTTGTCTTTGGCTATTGGCAAAAAAGGACAGAATGTCCGCTTAGCTTCTAAACTTGTAGGGTGGGAGATTGATGTTCGTTCAAAGGAGGTCTTAGAAGAAGAGACAAAGAAACTTTCTCAGATAAAGAGTATTGGTAAAAAGATTGCTGCTGTTTTGGTTGACGCCGGTTATAGAGATATTGGAACAATAGCAAAGGCTAGCGAAGATGATTTGGCGAAGCTTAAAGGGATAGGAAAGAAGAAGGCGAAAGGTATAATAAAAGAGGCAAAGAAAGTAGTAGGTGAGAAATGAGAATATATGTTTTAGCAAAAGAATTAGGGATTGATTCCAAGGAGCTTATAGAGAAGCTTAAGGAGCTTAATTTCCCCGTGAAAAGTCACATGTCTTCTGTTGACAAGGAGACTGCAGAGATAATTAAGCATGAGATAGAAGAGCTTAAGAGGAAAGAGATAGAAAGTAATGTAATTGAGGTTGATTTTCCCATCTCAGTTAAGGATTTAGCAATGAAGCTGAACAAAAAACCCTCGGAAATTTTAAAGTTTCTTATGGGAAAAGGCAAATTTGTCACTATTAACCATAATCTTGATGAGGAAACTGCTTCCTTGGTTGCCTATTCCTACAAGGTAACCCTTAAGAGGAAGCCTACTTATGAGGAGACGATTTTTAAAGAAGATAAAGAAGAGAAGATGCAAAAACGTGCTCCTGTGGTTACTCTTATGGGGCATATTGACCATGGTAAGACTTCCATATTGGATTATATACGCAGAAGCAAAATAGTAGATAAAGAGGCAGGAGGAATTACTCAGCATATCGGCGCTTACCGTATTAGCTTTAAAAACGGCGAGATTACTTTCTTGGACACTCCTGGTCATGAGGCTTTTACGGCAATGAGAGCAAGAGGAGCAAATGTTACGGATATGGTTATTCTTGTGGTGGCAGCTGATGAGGGGATAAAGCCTCAGACTGTTGAGGCTATTGACCATGCTCGTGCTTCAGGGGTACCCATTATTGTAGCTATTAATAAGATAGATAAACCCAATGCTAATATCGATATGGTAAAACAGCAGTTAAGCAAGTATGACTTAGTGCCTGAAGATTGGGGTGGTAAAACTGTTACTGTAGGAGTTTCTGCAAAAACAGGTGAAGGCATTGACGAACTTTTGGAAATGATACTTCTTCATGCTGAGCTTATGGAGTTAAAAGCTTCCTATGACCGTCCTGCTTTGGGAGTAGTTGTAGAAGCTAAACTTTCTAAAGGGAGAGGCCCTGTAATTACTACCTTAATTCAGCATGGAATACTTAAAGTAGGAGATATATGTGTTAGTGGTTTATGGTGGGGAAGAGTACGTGCTCTTTACGATGATAGGGCAAGAAGTGTAGAAAAAGCTTTGCCTTCTTATCCTGTTGAGGTTATTGGGCTAAACGGTGTTCCTTCACCGGGTGAGTATATTTTTGTTGTTCCTAATGAGAAAGAAGCACGTAGTATTGTAGACAGAAGAAAAGAGGAGGAGAAAAAAAAGAAATTTACCCCTTCTCATATACGTTTAGAGGATTTACATAAAAAAATACAGGAAGAGAACCTTAGACAGCTAAAAATTATTCTGAAAGCCGATGTAGGGGGAACTTTAGAGGCGGTAGAAGAAGCATTAAAGAAATTTTCTACTAAAGAGGTAGAGTTGAATTTTGTCCATCGCGGAGTCGGTTCTATTAATTACTCTGATATTCTTTTAGCTGAAGTTAGCGATGCTGTCGTTGTAGGTTTTAAGGTTGATGTTGACCCTCAGGCCAAGGATTTGGCAAGGAAGAAGGGTATAGAGGTCCGTGTTTATCAGATTGTCTATGAACTTATAAATGATGTTAAGCAAGCGTTGGAAGGGCTTTTATCGCCCCGTTTTAAGAGAGTTTTTATAGGCAGGGCACGGGTTCAAAAGGTATTTAAACTTTCAAAAGCTGGATTTATTGCTGGTTGTATCGTGGAAAAAGGCAAGATTATACGTTCCTATGCTTGCGAGCTTATAAGAGACAATAATGTTGTTGTAAGAAGCAAAATTACTTCCTTAAAAAGATTTAAAGATGATGTCCGGGAAGTTTCTGAAGGAATGGAGTGTGGTATAGGTATAGATTATCGTGATATAAAGGAAGGCGATTATATCGATGTTTTTGTGGAAGAAAAAATAGAAAGAAAGCTCTCTTGAATATGAAGAAGAAAGTTTTAAGCGGCATAAGGCCAACTGGTAAACTTCATCTGGGGCATTGGGCGGGAGTTCTTTCCAACTGGGTTAAGATTCAGAATGATTATGAATGCTTTTTTATGGTTGCTGATTGGCATGCCCTTATGAGTGAGTATAAGAATTCTCATAACATAAAAGATATTATCTTAGATAATGTGGCTGATTGGATTAGCTGGGGTATAGACCCCAAAAAGGCTGTTGTTTTTGTTCAATCTGATATTAAAGAGCACCTGGAACTATTTTTATATCTTTCTTTCTTTACTCCTTTAGGGTTATTGTCGCGTTGTCCAACTTTTAAAGAACAGATAAAACAGCTTAAGGATAAAGATATAAACACTTATGCCTTTTTAGGTTACCCTGTGCTTCAGGCCTCAGATATTCTTATTTATAAGGCCGATTGTGTTCCTGTGGGGGAAGACCAGTTACCTCATTTAGAGATTACCCGCCAGATAGCCCGTCGTTTTCACTTTATTTACAATTGCGAAGTTTTTACTGAGCCCCAGCCTCTATTAACCAGCGCAGCTAAACTTTTAGGTATTGACGGAAGAAAAATGAGCAAAAGTTATAACAACTTTATTGCCTTGGATGAGGAAGATTCTTCTCTCGTCAGGAAAGTACTTTCTATGTTTACCGACCCTTCAAGGTTAAGGAAAAAGGATGTGGGACATCCTGATATTTGCAATGTTTACAGTTACTACAATGTGTTTTTCTCCCGTATGTGTAGTGATGTTTATGATTGGTGTATTAATGCTAAGAAGGGGTGTAAAGAGTGTAAAAAAATATTATCGCAGATGCTTATAGAACTTATAAGAGAAAAGAGAGAGCGCAAGAGAGAAATAATGGAAGATAAGAAGTTTATCCCTAACGTCTTAGAAGAAGGAGCAGCTAAAGCAAGAAGTGTTGCTAGAAAGACAATAGAAGAGGTCAAAAAAGTAGTCTTAAGGTAAAAATGAAGATACGTCTGGATATTTTTGAGGGGCCTTTAGATTTACTGATATACCTTATAAAGAAGAACCATCTTAATATATACGATATTCCTGTGGCAACTGTATGTGAGCAGTATTTGCAGTTTTTGGAGCTTATGAAGCTCCTTGATATAAATATCGCTTCTGAATATATGGTAATGGCGGCAACCCTTATTCATATAAAATCAAAAATGTTGCTTCCAAGAGAAGAGGAAGCATCCCAGGAGGAAGCTGACCCCCGGGAAGAACTGGTAAAAAAGATTCTTGAATACCAGAAGTTTAAAGAAGTAGCAAATTATCTCAAAGAGAAAGAAAAAGAACGTCTTAGGTATGTTACTCGCCCTTCAACTGAAATCCCTCAGGAAGAGGTTTATTTTGAGGCTTCGATTTTCGACCTTATTAATGCTTTTAAGACAGCTCTTAAAGACGTCCCTAAGGATATATTCTTTGAGGTTGTTAAAGATGAATTTACTGTTGAAGAGAAGATTCACGATATCCTGCATTTGCTGGTTGTAAAAGAAA
>CAYXBX010000018.1:0-13844 GCA_964463445.1 uncultured Planctomycetia bacterium | reverse complement strand
ATGATGATGATGGTTCCTGCTTTTTATCTTATGCTTGCGCTTCGCGCTTCTTTTCCTCCAGATATGAGCTCAACGCAAGTTTATCTTCTTATTGTAGTGATTCTTTCTTTGATTGGGTGGGCTTCTATCGCCCGTGTTATAAGAGGAATGTGTTTGTCTTTAAGGGAAAGGGAGTTTGTTCTGGCAGCAAAAGCTTCAGGGTTGAGTGATTTTAAGATAATCATCCGTCACATTATTCCCCACACTCTTTCTTATGCGGTGGTGGCGATATTCTTAAGTATTCCCGGATACATAATCGGCGAAGCAGCTTTAAGCCTGCTTGGATTGGGAATTCAGGAGCCACAGGCAAGCTGGGGGAATATGCTGGCTTCATCTTTAGGGATTGTTAATATTAGATTTTATCCCTGGATGCTTGCCCCGGGTGTTTTAATTCTTATAACCACAATATGTTTTAATACTATAGGCGAGGCTTTAAGGGATATCCTTGACCCAAAAAGAAAGATATTCTAAAGATGAAACCCCTATTAACAGTAAAGAAGTTATCAGTGAGATATAAAGAAAAAAGCCAACCAGCTTTAAATGGCATAGAGTTTGACCTCTATAAAGGAGAAATTTTAGGCATTGTTGGTGAGTCGGGCAGTGGTAAGACTACCTTGGCTTCCTCTATTCTAAATGTCCTTCCTCTCCAGACAGAGATAAAAGGAAAAGTGGTATTTGAAAACAAGAATTTATTGTCTCTGGATGAAGTCAGATTGGATGCCATAAGAGGTAAAGAGATAGGGGTGGTTTTTCAGGAGCCCGCGGCAAGTTTCAACCCTGTATTAAGTATTGGCTATCAGTTTGTCGAGTTTATGCAGCAGAAGCTTAAAGTAAAGACAAAGAGACATTGCTGTAATAAGATGGAGGAACTTTTTAATAAAGTGGGATTAAAAGAAACAAAGAGAGTAGCAAAGAGTTACCCGCATCAGCTGAGCGGAGGGCAACTTCAGCGTGTAATGATTGCAATGGCTTTATCAACTAACCCTAAACTTTTAATTGCTGATGAGCCCACAAGTTCCTTGGATGTTACTATAGAGAGCCAGATTGTTAATTTACTAAAGAGCCTTAAAGAAGAGTTGAATCTTACTGTTTTGTTTATTACCCACAATCTTGCTCTTATTGATGTTCTTTGTGATAGGGTAGTGGTTATTTATAAGGGAAGGGTGCAGGAAATATCTCACAAAAAGGAATTATTTTCCAACCCGCAGAGCGGCTACACAAGAGAGCTACTCGCTTCTTTTAAGGAATTAGAAGTACAAGAATAGTTTATTATGATGGAAGATATTATAAAGACAGAAGGATTGTGCAAGTATTTTCGGCAAAAAGGGACTGTTATTAAAGCAGTTGATGGTGTTGATGTTTCTGTTAAAAAGGGAAAGATAACTGCCCTTGTAGGTGAATCAGGGTGTGGTAAGACTACTATTGCACGTATAATCTTAGGATTTTATAAGCCAGATGGGGGTAAGATATATTATGAAGATACCCAGATTCATCCCTATAGGGATAGGAGTATTATCAAAAGAAATGTTCAGGTTGTTTTTCAGAACCCTTTTTTGAGCTTTGACCCTCGTTATACTGTGTTTAGTATTTTATATGAAACATTAAGTGTATTCAGACATATTAAAAAGAAAAAGGCTTACCCTATTATTGAAGAAGTTCTTAAGATGGTAGAGTTGAGCGGTGAATTGTTTAACCATTATCCTCACCAGTTGAGTGGAGGCCAGTTGCAGAGATTATCCCTTGCGCGGGCATTAATCAATAGCCCTTCTGTTGTTATATTAGACGAACCTACTACAAATTTGGATGTTTCGACTTCAGCAAAGATTATAACCCTTCTTAAGAACCTTCAAGATAAGCAACTTCTTAGTTACTTCTTTATATCCCATAATCTTAAGTTAGTGAGAAAAATTGCCCATTATGTGTTTGTTATGTATAATGGTAAAATAGTGGAGTTTGGAAGCTGCAGGGAGGTTTATGAAAACCCTCTTCATCCTTACACCCGTTTACTAATTGAAGCTGCAAACTATAAAATAAAAGGAACTTTAGAAGAGGAAAAGAAAAGCGGGTGTGTATTTCGTGGAAGATGCAATAGAGAAAGCAAGATTTGTAAGGATACTCCTTTAATAAAAGAAATTAATAAGGAGCATTATGTGTTTTGTCATAATATTGAATAAAGTGTTCTTAAGTATTTCATGTAAGCATAACAGTTAGTATGAGTAAAACAAAAAAGATTGTTATTCTTGGGGCAGGATTATCAGGATTAGCAACAGCTTATTTTCTGAAGAAAAAGGGCGTCGATGCGTACGTTTTCGAAAAAGAAGATACCCCGGGAGGGTTATGCCGTTCTTATAAAAAAAATGGTTTTACTTTTGACTTTAGCGGGCATCTTCTTCATTTTAAACATAGACGAATTTTTAACATTGTTAAGGGGCTTTTGGGCGATAATTTGATTCAACATAGAAGAAATTCGTGGGTATATTCTTTTAAAAGATTAATTCCCTATCCCTTCCAGGTATATTTTACCGAGCTACCAGAAGATATATCAAAAGCATGCCTTAAGGACTTTACAGAAGCACAGAATAACGGTAAGAGCAAGAATTTTAAGAATTTTCTTGAGTGGTCACATTGTATATTTGGCAGTTCAATAACCCGCTATTTTATGGTTCCTTACAATGAAAAGTTCTGGAAGATTTCTTTAGAGGATTTAAGTCACAGCTGGACAGAGAGATTTATATTTATTCCTGCCTTAAAACATATAGCCCAACGGTACTCAGGAAGCAATAGCCAGGATGTAGGCTATAATGTTTACTTTTGGTATCCCAAGAAAGGAGGAATCTTCTCTCTTGTTAAAGCATTCCACTCCTACCTTCCAAACGTCTATACCGATTGTGCTGTTGAGTCAATTTCTTTGAATAAAAATATTATAAACTTTAAGGATGGCAGGTCTGTAAGATTTGATAGAGCGATTTCTACTATTCCTTTGCCTGAACTGGGAAATATAGTTATCGATTTACCCAACAACATAAAGAAATATTTCAGAAAATTGAAGTGGGTTTCAATTTATAACTTGAACTTAGGATTAGATGGCCTTGTGGAATCCAGAAGACACTGGATATATTTTCCTGATAAAGAAGTTATCTTCTTCCGGGTGGGCTTTTATCACAATTTTTCTTTTTATAATACACCAGAGAAGAAAAGTTCTTTGTATGTTGAGATTTCTTATAGAAATGAGAAAAGCGTTAATAGAGAAAATATAGCCTCGTTGGCTAAACATGATTTGGAGAAAGTAGGCGTTTTGTCGGGAAATACAAAGTTATGTGTAGGTGATTTGAATGAGATTAAGTATGCATACCCTATTTATGATATGGAGTACTGTAATGTAAGAAAAAAAATAATTAGCTTTCTATACAGCAAGGGAATTGTATGCTGTGGACGCGTTGGCGGTTGGCAGTATCTATCTATGGAAGATGTAATAGAGGAGGCGCAGAGTCTGGCAGATGTCTTTGCATAGATTAGCAGTTAAGCATATTAAGAGAATATATTCTTCTCGTCATCTCTTATGGGAAATGACGGTTAAAAAGATAAAAGCGCAATACGCGGCTTCTTTGACAGGGATAGGAGTTGCGATTGTAAATCCTTTGTTACTTGCTTTCGTAATTATTTTTGTCTTTTCTTATATAATTAGGATTGAGATAGATAATTTTCCTCTTTTTATCATTTCTGGAATTTTTCCATGGTTGTTTTTCAGCTCGGCTTTATTTGATGCTACGATGTCTTTTCTGGTGCATAAGAACATATTACATCAGTTCAATATACCCAAGGAACTAATTCCTATTTCCGTTGTTTTCGCCCACTGTTTTAATTTTATTGTAGGTTTGGTGGTTATGATGCCATTCTTTTATTTATTAAATCACAGAGTATTACTATTTATACCGCTGTTGGCCGCCGTAATCATTTTACATTTTATTTTTGTTGTTGGTCTGGGGATGATGTTTTCTCTGGTTAATGTATTCTTTCGAGATTTTGTAAGCTTTCTAAGCACAATTATTATGCTATGGTTGTGGATTACTCCTGTTTTTTACCCTTTAGATTTTGTTCCTGACAAGCTCCGCATTATATTTCGTCTAAATCCGATGACTTCTTTTATTGATTGTTACCGAATAATAATATTTCAGGGGAAATCCCCTTCTTTTTGTGCGCTAATTGAAGTAGTCTTATGGTCTTTAGTCTGTTTTCTGACGGGGGTTGTATTCTTCGATAGGTTTGAATCAAGGATATTAAAACGTATCTAAAATATGGAAAGTATAAGGTTAGATAATGTATGGGAGATATACCGTGTCAAATTTATTATTGACGGTAAAACTAAGTGGGACAACATCTGGGCGCTTAAAGATATAAGTTTTAGTGTTGCCCGCGGCGAGGCAGTGGGGATAATTGGCCCCAATGGAGCTGGGAAATCAACCCTTTTAAAGTTAATTGCCGGTATGCTCGCACCCGACAGGGGAGAGATAACTGTTGAAGGAAGAGTTTCTGGGCTTTTAGAGCTGGGGGCGGGGTTTGAGCCGGAGCTTACAGGACACGATAATATTTATCTTTGTGGTAGCCTATTTGGACTATCAAAAGCAGAGATAGAGAAGAAGTACGATTCAATTGTAAAGTTTGCTTCATTGGGAAAATTTATTTATGCGCCGGTTAAATGTTATTCACAGGGAATGTTTGTCAGGCTGGCCTTCTCTATAGCTGTTCATATAGAACCTGATATATTTCTTATCGATGATACCCTTGCCGTAGGTGATGAAAATTTTCAAAGGAAGTGTTTTAAAAAAGTATTTGAGATTCGTGAAAAGGGTGTGACATTTGTTTTTGTAACACACGATATAGGCATGTTAAGGAAGTTGTGTAGCCGAGTAATATTTCTTAAAGATGGCAGGATAATTAAAGATAGTAATATAGATACCGTTGTCCCTTTGTATAGTCAGTTTTCTGGAAACAGGAACGAAATAGCATCTTTCAAGAAAGGAGATTTGCATATTGTTTTTAATGCTGGGAGGTTGTTTCTTAACTGGAAGGATAGACTCATAACTCCTCATTATGGTGGATATGTAAGCATAGAGGTAGAGAGGAACTGGTATAATTCCTTTCAGGCTCAGTGGGAGGTGACAAAGAGCGAAGAGGATAATATTGAAGTAATTGGGAATTTCTATCCCTTGCTTATCACCCAAGTGTGGAGACTAAGTTTAAATGGTGGCAGTCTTAAGTGGATTGTTGAAAATAGAGTTAAAGAAGGGACAAGCATTCAACAAGTATGTTTTAATCTTATGTTGGATAAGGGTTATATTTCTTGGAAAAGTTATACTGCAAGGGGAGAATTTCCTTCTATACCAGAAGATATGAGGAATTGGTATCCAGTGGCTTCAGGAGGTCTCTTAGGGAAATTTGTAGGAGTTGAAGCGCATGAAACAGATAAACAAAAGTTGCCTTCTGTTGTTTTTGGTTATGATGAGGATAGTTACTTTAGTCAGACGAACATTTTAAATTCTGACTACTTAACTAACTGTCGAATTCTGCAATACATAATGAAATGTGGCGAGACATCTCCTTCTGTTGGAGGTTTTTTCTTGACGCCCTCTGTTACTATAAAGTTTAATGTTCCGGATGCCGCCTCTTATATAGAGAAAATATCTACAGAATATACACTCTTATCTAAGAGAATGAAATTACTATTTCAACAAGGAAAGTTGCTTCTTCTTTATAATAACCGTTTTATTACCCAATTCCCTCATGCTTTTACTGCTATACACATAAACGACAGATGGTATTACTCTACGATGGCTTCGTGGCATGTGGATAAAATAGAAGATAACTATCTATATGTTATGCTGAAGTGGGTTGGTGTTTCTTTTACGCAGCATTGGCATATAAGAGTCATAGAAGATGATTCTTTCGTCTGGGAAGTGGAGGAGGAAGGTTCTCATACATCCGCTGTGATTGAGAGGCGTATAGAGTTTCTATTCTGTAAAGAGTATTTAAGGTATTTTTGTGAGTATGAGACAGGCGACTTCCCTTCTATTTTTACAGAATACCCTCAGGATATGTTGCAGTGTTGTATTCGCAGGGGAGAGTTTGGGTTAAGAGGCGAATTGAAGAGTATACCGGTTGTTTCTTTCAAAGTAATAGGGGACAACAGAAGTTTTGGGAAAATCTTTAATTCCGATATTTTCCAGAGAGGAAGGTCTGTGGTTATCTATAACGTATCTCCAGAGGAAAAAGAGAATGTTAACGGACGCCTTACGTATTTTAAGATAAAGGTGAGCCTGAAAGATGCTTATAATATAGAGAATGTACCCAGTGTTATTACCAATAAGAGAGTGAAGTTTGTTTTTGATAAAGGAAGAGGACGGATTTTCTGGGATGATAGAGAAATAACAAAACATCTTTCCTTTTATACTTCTATGAGAGCAGGGGGGAGATGGTATGATTCTTTTTCTTCTGCCTCTTGGCGAGATACTTACAATAAGAATAGCAACATGGAGGTTAATGGGGAATGGGATTATATTCCTCTGGGCCAGAAATGGAGCATAGAAGTTTTACCAGGTGCAGTATTATTTAAGATAATATTGATTGTCCAAAAGGATATTGAAGTTGAGAGGTTGCAGACAAATGTTATGCTTTCAGAAAAATATAAAAAATGGCACTCTTTTTCTCAAAAAGGAATTTTTCCTGAGTTCCGTCCGGATATAGACAGTGACTGGGAAATTATCGTTAGCGATAATGATTATAAGGGGAAGTGTGTTGCGGTTGATGAAGTAAAGGAAGGTTTTCCGGAGGTAAATTTTTATGTAGATAAGGCATTTTCCGCAGGAAGATTAAACATAGTAAATTCAGACCTTTATCACCGGGCAAGATTATTACAGTGGGTGGATGATAGGCAAGAAAGGATAAAGGTTGGGGAATACCTGTACTGTGAGGGAAAGATTATTTTTAATGGGGATAATATAAAGTGATGGATATATCTGTGGTGGTTCCTACATATCGGCGTGCAAAAATGCTCAAAAAGTGTTTAGGGTCATTTCTTAGGCAGAAATACCCCTTGGAAAATTTTGAGGTTATAGTAGTGGATGATGGGGGCGATGAAGAAACAAAAACTCTTATTAGTGAGTTTGAACAGGAGGGGTTGAATTTGAGATATCTTAGGCAGAGACATAAAGGACCCGCTGCGGCACGCAATGCTGGGGCAATGCTTTCTTCTTCGCCTATAGTTGGATTTGTGGATGATGATTGCACAGTTGATGAAGATTGGATAAGGCTTATGTTAGAAGAGCATAGTAAGAATAGTACCATTGTTGCAGTGGGAGGCCTTACGCTTACTAAGAGCAGTTGTATGCATGTGTTGATAAGCCAGTTTTTAAGTACGTGTAGCATAACGACAGAGGTGGGGGGCAGGGAAGAGATAGTATTTTTTCCTACATGTAATGTGTCTTTTAAGCGTAGTATTTTTGAGTATCATAAGTTTGACGAAGGGTTTCCTCTTCCTGGAGGAGAGGATCTTGAATTCTTCTGGAGACTTTTTAAGAAAGGTTTTCGCTTCGTATGGCGTAAGGATATAATTGTTATACACCACAGGAAAGAAACAATAAAAAGTTTTGTTAGGCAAGCCTATATTTACGGACGAGGAAATTTCTTGGTCCAAAAATTTCACAAAGACCACCCTTTATTGAAGGAACTTAAGACTGGAAAAAGATTCTGGCTGGCTACGGGTATAAATTTAGCAAAGATTCCTCGTTTCAGTTACCTCATGGGGAAAAGATTTTTTAAGACAACTTACCCGAGAAATTTTCTGGATAGAGCCAAAGTTTATTTGTGCCTTTGTCTTCATAAGATTTTCTACATTACTGGGAATATAAAAGAATTTATGAGACTGCATGGTGATATTCCTGGCAAGGAAGATATGGAAGTTCCCAATCTTATCATTCTTGACATCACTCATCGCTGCAATCTAAAGTGTCAGATGTGTAATATATGGATGGATGATGAGAAGGATATAGATAGAGAATATATAAAAAAAATACTTCGGGAAGCAAAAGAGCTGGGAGTTAGTGAAATTGCCCTCTCAGGAGGAGAACCACTTCTAAGAGAAGATATTTTTGAAATATTCGAATATGCACACAATCTTCATATTAAGAATTTAGGCGTTTTGACCAATGGCATACTTATTAAAAAGCATTTTGATAAGTTAAGAACTTACATAGAAGACAATACAATCTCACTGGTTATCTCTTTTGATTCTTTAAAATCCAGTGTGCACAACTATATAAGAAATTCACCTTCAGCATGGGAAGATACACTTTCTGCCTTAAAGATGCTTTCTTCTTTAAAAAACGATATTTCTGCTGTTAATTTTAACGTAATCACTATAATACTGAACAACAATCTGGAGGAATTACTGGACCTGGCTCATTTTATTCGCTATTTAGGAACAAACTCGTTGCAGTTTCAGCCACTTCTTCCTAACAATATGAGGATGGCAGAAAGAAAAAACTCTCCCTTCTGGGTTAAAAAAGAACGTCTGTCTTTATTG
Source organism: uncultured Planctomycetia bacterium (assembly GCA_964463445.1). GTDB lineage: Bacteria > Omnitrophota > Gorgyraeia > Duberdicusellales > 4484-171 > CAZWON01. The sequence goes on along the minus strand of CAYXBX010000018.1, from coordinate 5,227 downwards.
GATGAGGTAATAGATAAATTAATAGAGTTTAAGAGGAAAAATCCAGTTTTTGTAAAGAATAGTGAGAGGAATTTGTCTCTTATCAAGAAATACTACCGTGGTACAATAAGTTATAACGATGTTGAGTGCCATTCAGCAAAAGAAACGTACCTTTTATCCAACGAGGGCAGATTTACTACCTGTTTTTCTGTTTACGGCAGTATTAGGGAGCAAAATTTGACAGATGTGGTTTACAGTAGAGACAGGAAGAGGGCTCAGGAGAGGGTGAAGAAGTGTAGATGGCCATGCCTTTTGCCGTGCTTTTGTGACGTATGAACTTAAGATATTTGTTTAATTTGACAAAAAGAAATCTTCTTTTCTGGCTGTCACGTAAGATTGATTATCCTTTGATTCCTCCTGATATGGTTCAAATAAATTTTACATTTCTGTGCAATCTCAGGTGCAAAATGTGTAGTATGCATGACCAGATGGAATACTTAAAAAAACAAGGTAGACAGGTAGAAATAGAATCAGATACTATAAGAAAAATTATTAGAGAAACGAAAGAACTGGGGACGAAGAATGTTTTATTTATCGGTGGCGAGCCTCTTTTGCGCAAAGATTTGTTTGAGTTGGTTAGTTATGCACATGGCTTAGGCCTCAATACAATAGTGGTTACCAATGGAGTATTGTTAAACGAAGACAATATTAAGAAATGTTTTGATAGCCATCTTGACTGGTTAAGTATATCTATAGACGCTGCTACGGAAGAGAGTTTCAGGAAGATAAGGGGAGAAAATGTATTAGGGAAAATTGTGTCAAATATAGATAAGCTGAATAGATTGAAGTCACAGTTTAAAAAGTGTTCACCCAATGTAGTCTCTGTTTGTACTATAATGGATGACAATTTGGAGGAACTGATGAGCGTCGTTGAGCTTTGTAGGCGACTTCATATTGCAAGAGTTCTTTTCCAGCCGGTTGTAGCAAAAAACATTGACCAAACACAGCGCGATACCTCTTCGCCAGGATTTGTTAAGAAAGAGAGGTTTGGTGTGTTAGATGAGGCGATAAAGAATTTATTGGAATATAAGAAGAGTTCTCCTGCCAACTTTGATTTTATTGGCAATAGCTTAAGACACTTGAAGCTCATAGAACAATATTTTAAAGGTAGATTGAGACCATCGGTCTTGCCTTGCTATGCTGGTTATAATCGTGTCCAGATAGTACAGGAAGGGAAGTTGTACTTTTGTGTCAGCCAGCAGGCATATGAGACTAATTTGGGGAATATAGAAAAAGATTCTTTGAAAGATTTATGGTTCTCCAAGGAAGCTAAGTTCTATAGACGTCTGATAAGAAGATGCAAATCCCCCTGTTTACAGTGGTGTTCATACAGAGACGAGTTCTTTGAGTTAGAAGCACTTTTTCAAAAGAAATTTTTATTTAAAAACAAGTAGAAGAAATATGGATGTAACTAAGTTGTACGGTTTTGCTATATATAAAAGATGACACTGTGTATTTCCTTTTGATGACTTAAGTTTGTTAAATAAAACTAAAGGGCGACCGCCTTTTCTTGAGGAGAGAATTGAGCATCTCATGAAGGAAGTGGATATAAAGGGGAAATCAATTCTTGAGTTAGGGTGTTTAGAAGGCTTGCATACACTTATGTTGCATTTGTTGGGGGCAAAGATGATTGTTGCTATAGAGGGCAGAGAGGATAATTTCATAAAATCCCTTATGGTTAAGAATGCATTTCATCTAGATAGAAGCACTGTAATGTTTGGGGATATAGAAGAGATATTGTTTATTCTGCCAGCATCATTTGACATTTGCATAGCTTTAGGAGTTTTATACCATTTGGAGAACCCTATAGAAACTGTGTATCGGATAGGAGAGTTAGTAGGTACGTTGTTTATCTGGACGCATTATTCCGTTGACAGCTACCCCGCAGGAGAAATGGTTGATGTTAGGTTTAATAACGTAGTTTATAGAGGTAAATTTGTTAGTGAAGATACAAATCATTATCTATCTGGCATTAAGAAGAAATCGTTCTGGGTATTTAGAGACGATGTATTCAGGTTATTAAGAGACGCTGGCTTTATGAATATTAAATTAATAAAGGAAGAAAAATATAAAGGTAAGCCAGCAATGATTATTCTTGCAAGAAAATAGGGGCTTAGTGGGGCACATACTTTGTAGTATTTTAATTTAAGAAAGATACTTTTTAGTTGTTGAGGCACATTGCGATAAAATATCCTATGATAGCATTTTATTCTTATTGATTATAAGCAAATTAAATTAGTTTCTATAAGGAAAATATCCGGGTAAGTTAGTAATTTATAAGGATGAAGGTAGTGTTGGTACAACCACCGTGTTGGGTTACTGAGACGCCGCCATATAATATTTCGCTCCTTAAGGCAGTTTGCCAGTCGCATGGCTTTGAGGTTGTATGTTTGGATTTAAATATAAAGTTTTACAATGCTTTATTAGGAAATAATAATGGTCAGTTATATAACAATCCCCCCGACTGGATAAATAGTGAATATGTAAGGAAAATTATTGAAAATTATAATTATGTAGTAGATAAATACACCGAGTATATTCTTGGTGTTTCTTGCCGTGTTGTAGGATTTACAGTTAATGCGATGAATAAGATATTTGCAGAAGAGCTGGCTAAAAGAATTAAATACAAAGATAAAGATAAAATTATTATATTTGGCGGCCCAGAGTGTTTTAGTCCTGTGGAGAGAAAAAGTTTATTATTAGGTAATAATTGTGTTGATGCTGTATGCTCTTTTGAAGGAGAGAAAGCATTGCCTCTTTTATTAACCTGCATAAATAATAATAGAGAAATATGTGTTCCCGGCATAGTTTATAGAAATAACGATAAAATTATAGATGGAGGAGACGTTTCTTGTGTTGATGATTTAAACTCTTTGCCTTTTGCAGATTATTCAGACTTTCAGATGGATTCTTATACTTCAAAGGCACTACCCATATCTACAAGTAGGGGGTGTATTAATAAATGTCTGTTTTGTAGTGAATTTAGGTTCTGGAGAAAATACAGGTATAGAGATGCAGAAAATATCTTTGAAGAGATAAGATGTCAGAAGCAGAGGAGCCCGTCAATTAGTCATTTTTTCTTCAATGACTCTCTTATTAACGGCAATATAAGGAATCTAGATAAGCTGTGTCAGTTGATAATAGATAGCCATTTAGATATATCTTGGGGAGGGCAGGCTGCCATAAGAGAAGAAATGACTCCTGATTTTATTGCAAAAATGAAAGCAGCGGGGTTTTCCCATGTAAGTTATGGCCTTGAAAGTGCAAGTCCCAAGATGTTAAAAATAATGGGAAAAAGATTTGCTCCTGAGGTGGCCGAGAGAGTAATAAGGTCTACCAAGAAAATGGGTATAAGAACATGTGTGAACATAATAGTTGGTTTTCCTGGCGAAGAAGAAGAGGATATCCTGGCCACGGCTAAATTTTTAAGAAGAAACAAAGAGTTTATAGATGAAATGTTGTTTCATCCTTTAGTAATTAATAGGGGCGCTTATCTTGATGAGAATAGGGAGTTATTTGGCATAAAACTTAATAGAGAACACAATCTTTATGATTGGTATTCTACGAAAGAAGACAATTCTTTGGCAAAGAGGATAGATACAATAAAGTTTTATAAACATTTTATTGGTATTGAGGGAAAGAGTTTTTTTAGGCCAGCAGAATACTATTTATGCATTGCTGACAGTTATTATAGCAAGGAGGACTATTTAAATGCTTTTAAGTATTATATTAGGGCTAAAAGGTATAATACAGATAAATTCAGAGAACCTTTCATAGCAGAAAGACTACAAAAGTTACAGGAGCAATTGAAAAATTTATAGATGCTTCTTTTTAAAAAATAAATTTTATGCTTAGGAAAATGACAGGGATATTATTTATATCGCTTGTTGTGGCAATAGTATTATTTATATTTACACAAGGAAGAAAAATGCACAGAGAGAATGGAAATTATCTTAAGAAAGAAGAAGAATTAATATCCAGCAGATATGGACGCTCAAAAGAGGCGTTTCGGTTGTGTTCTTATCCGTCACCGTCTGATAATATAAGCATATATACTAAAGAATCTTTGGGTAGTTCAGCTAACAAAATGTTAAGGATTAGATTTGTTCGGGGAGAGAAGAATTTCTATGGCTTACATTTTGATTTTACATTTGTTCTTCGCCCTTATCTTAGGAATGGTTTTTTTGAGTTTTATGTTAAGAGTGCAGAGTCTGCCTCTTTTTTGAATAATTTGGAAATTTATTTGAAGGAAGGGCCTTTCAAAAATAAAATGGTTAAATACATTATGAGAATAGACATAAGCTCTGAATGGATAAAGATATCTATCCCTATAAAGAGATTTACTATCTGTGAAGGAGGTAAGTTTGGGGAAGAAAAAGAGTTTTCTTGGGAAATACAGGAGATTCTTTTTTCTGTTTCTTCTTTAGAAACAGATAAGGCTGTTCTGCTTTTTAGGAACATCGTTATAAAAGAAAGAAATAATATTATATATGAAATATTATAGGTTTATAAGAATGCTTATGAATGTCTCAATTTATGTGGTGTCCATTTTGGTTATTACAGAGTTGATTCTCAGATTGCTTAGTGTTGTATATTCGCGGATGCCAAGTCTGGGAAAATTTAGTGAAGACAGCTTCGATATTATATGTTTGGGAGATTCATTTACATACGGGACAGGGGTTGACTATGAATATTCTTACCCCAAACAGTTAGAGTCCCTTCTCAATGAGAAAAAGATTATTCCCAGGAAGTTTAGAGTGTTTAATCTTGGAATTCCAGGATACAACTCTAGCCAAGTGTTAAAATATCTGGCATATATATTAAACAAATATGGCAGGCCGAATTTAATTATAGTGTTGACCGGAGCCAATGATTCTTGGAATTTCACAGATAGCAATATTTACAAGTTTATTAACAGGGATAATTTTCTAAATAAAGTATTAACACAGGTTGAAATGTTTATGGCGAAGCTAAGAATTTATAAGATGGTAAAAATAATTAAATTAAATCTAAAAGGCAAAAGTTCCCCTGAACTTGATTCTTTCAAAGTTATTGCCCACGAAGGCAACGTAGACATTAATGTCTTGAAGAAACTCCTTGAATATAATCTGACAGAGATGGTTAAGCTGGCCCATGAAAACAATGTCCCTATAATTTTGCAGAATTATCCCAGAGGAGATTTATATGG
>CAYXBX010000017.1:0-13915 GCA_964463445.1 uncultured Planctomycetia bacterium | reverse complement strand
TATGTGCTTTAAATCAATCACTTTTTTATCGCCAGTAGCAGTAACAAAAATATCTCCTTCAGGTTTTCCTTGAAGATTAAGCTGAGCAGAAACCACCCCATCAACTCTTGTTTCAAAAAGGCCTGATATTTCTGCGGACTCAAGAATATATTTACAATTTTTAGAAGAAGAGGCTACGCCTATTCTTACTCCTCTCTTTTTAAGCTCCCTGATGAGGTCTACTGTGGACTGATAAACTTCTGGCTTGCGTATTTTTAAGAGTTCACAAAAGACTTTATTCTTTCTATTGCCTAATCCGCAAATAGTTTCCTTACTTGCATCATCAGTAGAAGAACCCCACTCAAGAGTGATTCCCCTTGACTCTAAAAAACTTTTAACTCCGTTATAACGGGGCTTACCATCTACATAGGTAAGGTAATCCTCCTGGGTAAATTCTTTGAAAGGAAAGCCTCCCCTCTCAGCCTTCAACTTAAGGTAGTCGTCAAATGTCTTCTTCCAGGCCTCCTGGTGCAAAATGGCTGTTTTAGTAATTACTCCGTCTAAATCAAATATTACTGCCTTGAAAGGACACATATCATCTATAACCTCTTTTATATTAATATTATACGAAAATATGTCCTATTTACCAAGCACAAATTAGCAAAAAAACAAACTCAGATTTTCTAAAATAAGTATTCGCGAATGAAATAAAAGAAGAATTATCTCAAACGATTTGCACTGCCTTTAAATTTAATTAACTGGTAGGAATATCGGAAAGGATTTTACCAATCCATTTCCATATATTGTTGCGCTGTACGCCCTGTCTTAGTTTCTTCATCCTCTTCCTGGCTTCATCTTTATCCATAGTAACTGCCGCATAGATGGCTTCAGCCACTTCTTTGCAAGAATAGGGATTAATAAGAAGAGCTTCTTTCATCTGTCGCGCTGCTCCTGTAAACTTACTTAAAATAAGTACACCTTGATTATCCACCCGAGAAGACACAAATTCTTTTGCTACAAGGTTCATTCCGTCATGTAAAGAGGTAACAAGGCAAACATCAGCGAGTCTGTAGAAAGCAAGTAACTCGCTGAAACTTAAATGACGCCTTACAAATACTATAGGCTTCCACGAATCAGTGGCGTGACGAAAATTAACCTCTTCCACCAAAGCATTTATTTCATCATTCAAACGCTTATACTGGGCAATATGGATTCTTGATATTTCCCCCATCTGTATAAAAATAAATTTTTCTTTAAACTCAGGATGTAGTTCAACAAATTTATCGATTCCCATAATTCTTTCCGGAATTCCTTTTGTGTAGTCTATCCTGTCTAATCCCACGATAATTCTTTTGCCTTTTAGGCCGAACTCCTCCTTAAGTGAATCCATAGCGTTTTTTACACTGTCTGATGAAGCTATTCTACTTGTACCTTCAAAGTCTACACTAATAGGATAATCCCTGACTAAAGTGGTATTCCCTTCGTAGACGACAGAAGAACTTTCTCTATTTATTCTGCTTTCTATCTCATTAGACACAGCATCTAAGAAATTATTACAAAAATACCTTATATGAAACCCCAGCAGATTATAAGAAAGAAGCCCTTTCAGGATTTCCTCTCTTTGAGGCAAAATCCTGAACACATCATAAGTAGGCCAGGGAATATGCCAGAATAGAAGAGTAATAACATCTTTTTTTAATTCCTTAAGATACTTGCTGACCAGAGTAAGATGATAATCCTGCACAAAAACAATAGCCTTCTCGTTCTTAATCTCTTCATATAAACTTTGGGCAAATTTTTTGTTCACCGCTTTATAAACATTCCAGTCCTCCTCCCTAATTATTGGTCTCTTAAAAACCAAATGCATAAGGGGCCAGAGAGCTTGATTGGAATAACCAAAATAGTAACCAACATTTTCTTCTTTGGTAAGCCACACATATTTAAGAATATAGGAGGGGTCCTCAGGAGGAACTTTTACTTTTGAGTCTTTAGCCACCAGCCTATCAGCATCTCCGCTTCCTGAGGAAACCCATAGGCCTTTTAACTCCTTCATAACAGGATCAAGCGCTGTAATAACTCCTCCTGGTCCGCGCATACATTCAACTTTTCCTTTTACAAACTTATGTATATAAGGCTGGCGATTGGATACTACAATAAAAAGATAGTCCTTAAGCTTTTCTTTAACTAAATCAAGAACGGTATTTCTATTCCATCCTTTAAGCATACCTACCTTATCATTCTCTCGTAAATGTTGATAATTTCTTTGGTGACTCTTTCTTTTGTATATTGACTCTCTACAATTTGCCTTCCTGTATAACCAAGACGTCTCCTTAAACGGTCGTTTTCAATCAGCTGAATAATCTTTGCTGCCAAAGCTTCAAAATCTCTTATAGCAATAACAAAACCATTTATTCCATCTTTAATTACCTCAGGCATCCCTCCCGCATCAGTAATAATCATCGGCTTAGCACAGGCCTGAGCCTCTAACATAGTAAGTCCAAAAGGCTCTCCCACACTAGAAGGGTAAACACATACCAAACTTATTGCATAAATTTCCCGTACCTCATCCAACGAATAGTAGTCAATCAAAACATTATCTTCAAGATTAAAATGCCTTATAAGATTTACAAAATAGGCGATATCTTTTTGTTGGGTCTCTCCCCAGTCAATGATATTCTTTGACCCGGCCAAAACAAGCATAATGTCGGGATACTTTTCTCTTACGAGATTGATTGCTTTTATACTCGTATCGCAACCCTTAGCTAAACCAATGCGCGCAGGATGAAATACAATCTTTTTATCTTTAAGCTGGGGATATTTAGAAAGAATATGTGTGGGTTTAATATCTGGACTAAATCTATCCTGGTCTATACCGTGGTGAATTACCGTTATCTTCCTGTCATCTACTCCCACCCCAATCATTTCCTTTTTAATAAAATGACTGACAGCAATAATGTGGGTCCAATCTATCTTGTGAACCAAATCCAAGAACATAAGGTCATCCCATACATTATGGGCAGTAAGAATAAGAGGTATCCCTTTATTCCTGGCCAGTCTTTCAATTGCCTTAGCATGAATCTCACTGAAGTAATGCATATTATGAACGTGTATCACATCAGCCCTGGTCTTATCAATAAAAGAAGAAAACAGGTTATTTATCTCTTCCTCTAATCCTCTTAACCCTCTTTTATAAAGCCAGTTTAAATCCATAATAGGAGTACGCCATATATCTACGCCCTTATATTTATATCTTACTTTTACTCCTTCAGCGGTACCTGTCAGAAGACTCACTCGGTGACCTAACTTTACCATCTCAGGCAAAATAATGGTAAGATGCGTTTCTACTCCACCAATTACAGGAGGAAATCCCCAGTGAAGATGAACAATACTTAACTTTTTCTTCATATTTTTAATAATAATAGTGCTTAGACTTTATAAAAAGAGTTTCTTTCTTGAATGTATAAGTTCTGTTAGGCCTTATCCGGATGAGTTTGCCAAAAATACCTACATCTATGCTTTTCTTCTTATCAGACAAAACCTTAATTCTTACGATATTATTGGCTAGTTCTAATTTTACCACGTCTCCCTTTATGAGTAAAGAGAAAATCATCCTGCTCCAGGTACAAGGCATTTTAGGATTAATAAAAATCTTATCTTTTTTAAAACTTATCCCTCCAAAGCCAAAAACAACCGCCTGCCAGGTACCCCCCAGACACGCTGCATGAATCCCCTCGCTTGTATTACCATAGATATTGCTGATATCGGTTCTTAAGGAAAGGTTAAAAAGATTATAGGCCTGCTGCATATATCCGCAAATGCATGCCATCACCGCATGAATAGAAGGGCTTAAAGATGACCTATGCAGAACTCTTTTTATATAGAAATCATAGTTGTTCTTTTTTGTCCTATAAGAAAACACATCTGAGAGAAGATAGAGAAACATTAAAACATCAGCCTGCTTGATAAGCTGAGTCCTGGAAAAATTTCTCGATTTTAGTTTTCCTGAAATTATCGGAATACCGTTCTCGTCTGTCTTATCCCAAAAAACTTTTTTTAATCTAAAATACCCCCTGAACTGTTCAATAATGCGTTTTTTATTCATTGGTAAATATATAGAAGAGGCTATTCTCTTCCATTGCCTTGCCTCTTTTAAAGTCAAATTAAGCTTTCTCATTAAAGAAGCTGCTTTCTTTGGAGACTCTTTTTTAAAGGCAAATAACAATCTATAGGCGCAGGATAGATTAAACTTAGCCATAACATTGGTATAAGCATTATCATCTACATCTACGTGGAACTCATCGGGGCCTATAACTTTATATATATGATATCTGCCATTCTTATCAGGCTCTACACGGGAAGCCCAGAAACGGGCGCATTCAAAAATAAGTTCATAACCATACATCTCCATAAAAGCCTTATCGCCCGTAATATTAAAATACTTATACGCCGCATAAGCAATGTCTGCTGTAATGTGGTGTTCCATTTTATGCGTATAAATCTTTATAATACTCCCATCAATATCTTTGGCCCAGGAAGGAGTCTCTTCTTCTCCTGTGTCAGCAGACTCCCAGGGAAACATTGCCCCCCGGTATCCTGCTTTCTCTGCCAGCTGGCGCGCCTTGGGAAGCCTTAAGTAGCGATACATAAGCATGTTGCGGGCAACCTGCGGCATAACAAATAAATAAAAAGGCATAAGAAAAATCTCTGCATCCCAGAAAATATGCCCACGATACCCTTCACCGCTTAAAGTCCGGGCCCCAATACTGGAAAAACCTTTATTGTTGCAGCCGCATATAAGCATATGGTAAATATTAAACCTTAAGTTCCTCTGTATATCTGCTGTGCCTTCAATTATTATATCAGCTCTCTTCCAGAGCTTCTCCCAAGCCTTTATGTGCCTGTCAATAAGACTATCAAAGCTACTGTGAAAATATTTATAGAACCTTTTAAAACTAATGTCTCTATAACGCTTATAATAAGACGAGTTATCCTTATAAGAAAATCTTTCTATATAAAATATCTTAGTAAATACAACAGGACGGTTCTTGCGCAGCTTCAACCTGAAAATATTGTCTTTAGCGAATGTTTTCCTGCCGCCTTTTTCATAATAAAATCCTGCCCAGTATACTACCAAGTGTTTCTTCTCTATAGTTTCTACGACAATATGCCCTGCATTCATCTTCTGTGTTAACTCTCTTACTCTAAAATGGCGTTTTCTTCCCTCTGTAAGAACGCCTGCATTATAAACAGAAGTGTCTATACCGGTAGCTACATCCACGTAACAATCCTCATCCAGAGACGTAAGTACTATCTGCATAGCGCCAATGTTCTTGTTATCCATAGATAAAAACCTTAAAGAGTGGTAATCAAACCTTGATTTTCTGCTATTCTGGAACATAGTATGCCGCAAAAGCAGCCCTTTTCTTAGATTAAGCACCCTTCTGTACTCTAATACATCCATTGCAACTACATCTATTTTTTCTCCTTCAACGGTAAACTTGAAATTAAAAGGGTTGGGAAGATTAACTAACTCAGCAACCTGAGAAGACATCCTGTCATAAACACCAGCAATATAAGTTCCTGGCGCAGCATCGTAAGGAATCTCCTCTAACACCCCCCGACAACCTATATAACCATTCCCCAAAGAAAATTGTGATTCGCGTATACTCTGTAAATTCTTAACCCACTCAGTTTCTTTTATAAGCCACAGCTCATCTTCTTCATATTGAGAATAAAAATGTATATCCATAATAAACTTCTAATTTATTTTATTTATAAGCTGAATGAGGAGGCTAGATTATCCCCTGTTATTACTCTTGGTTATTTCCTCCCCATAAGTATAGTTTACAATCTTGCTTTTACTCAACTCCAGATTAGGGAAAATTATAACTGCTCCGTCGTCGCTTAAGAATTTTGAACGTCTAATTCCTATATCGATAACCTCCACTTTTTCTCCCGAAGGAAGTTTTATCTTATCTTTAACCCTAAAAGGCCTATCAATCATAATCATAAAACCTGCAATAATATTTGCAATTGTATCCTGTGCTGCCAATGCTACCGCTAAAGAACTAACTCCTAATGTAGCAATTAAAGCACTGATATTTACTCCAAAAATGGGCAGAATAACCAGAGAAGCAACTACCCATAGGGCAATTTTAGCACTTCTTCTAAAAAGAGGCAGAAACTCATCATCAAGGTGTGTATTTGTAAGAACTACTATATTATGCTGGTACCATAAAAACGCGCCTCCTACCATTCGTTGAATGATAAAGGCTATGCTTACCACTATAAGAGACTTCCCAATCCTATCAACAATCTTTTGCAAATCTGAAGGAAGGTAAGGCCTGACAAAATAATAGTAAGAAACAGTTAAGACAACGAACAGAAGAAACAACAAGCACGGCAGTAACGACTTCTTAATAATCTCTAAACTTATCCTTTTAGATACCATATTCAAAATTATCTATAATTATACCAGAGCACCTAAGCTAAATCTATAGCAATATCATATAATATCAGGACAAACAACCCATTCTATACGCCACCTGTCTTTGTAATCAAGACATACTATACACGAATTCTTAAACAAAACAAGTTCATAGGTATCAACACCCAGAATAAGCTTTGAAAGCAACTTATTCAAGAAAGGAAGGTGGCTGACAATCATCAGATTCTTATTAAGGTTGACGATTTGCGCAGGTAAATCACCTACCTCACTTAAAGGAGAAAGGTCGCTGCGTTCTGACACTTCAGCAACTTTAATGTTTTCTGTTATCACTCTGGCAGTATCAATTGCACGTTGTTTATTGCTGTGCCAGAGGACATCTACATTAAGACCCTTTGCTCCTAAAAAAGCTAAAACTCTCAATGTCTGAATCTTGCCTTCTCTACTTAAACTTTTCTTCGGGTCTACATCCTCCTTCAAAGCAATGCCATGCTGAACAAGATATAACTTCATTTACACCTCCCCTTTATCACCCTTCATAATATTAAAACAATCTCATCTGTTTATCCTCCCTATGTTTATATACCATCTTAGCCCACCTGCAAAAAGAACAATTATCTGAAGGCGGCGGTGGCTCTCCTGCTAAAAGAATATCAACTGCCTCACGAAATATCCTATATACCTTATCCAGCGAATATGTATTAACCTTTCTTACCTCTATATCAAACTTAACAACCCCTTCGGAAGAATACTGCGAAGGAATATAAAAAACAAGATAGGCGTTTGAGGAAATCCTGTAGTTATTCTTGTAAAGAAGAAAATTATAACAGCTCATCTGAAGAATATAATAAGAAGTGGAATCATATTTCAGCCTGAATCCTCTTGTTTTGTAATCTAAAGGTATATAAATACCATCGCTTATAAGACACTCATCAAGTGCCCCAAACAGTTTATGTCCGTCGTAATCAATAAACGATAAACCTGTTTTCCAATTACGCCACTTAGTAATAATTTTTTCGTCAACCAGTGTGCCTTTAATGAATGGTTCTATCTCTGGAGGCAATAATTTCTTTTTTCTATATACATCAAAATACTTCTTAATCAAACTATCCATCCCCCGGGGAAGCGTGGAAGCTGGCGGTTCCGGCCTTTTGTACAAAGCACCTTCAACTACATGAAACCAGAAACAACGGGGACAGTCTTCAAAAAGATTCAAAGTATGTGGGGAAAGAGAAAATGTATTCGCCATATTAATATATTCTTAATTTTTAACTCAAAAGCAACCGTCCTTCTCGGTAAAAGAAGGTCTACCCCTTAAAATAAGCAAGAAAAGGGGTAGTCCTACCAGCAATAATACTATCGCCCCTGAGAAAATAAAATAATAACTTTTTGAATTGAAAAGAGGCAAGCTTACAATCAAAGCGTCCATCACATAATGAGCAATAATCACCGTTTCAATCCCATAATTTACAAATACCCATCCCATAATAAATCCAAATACGGTAAGTTCTATAGCCCTAACATATACAGGAAAAACAGGATAAGTTGAGTGTGCCATCCCCCACAACAAAGATGGTATTAATATAGCCAACCAACGTTTCTTTACTACTCTCAAGAGAAATGTGATAGCAAACAGCCTGAACATAAACTCTTCATTTAAGGCAGCGCTCAGGGAAAAAGTAAGAGGATATAAAAAAGGGGAAACCGTACTTAAAAAATTAGCATAGCCTGTTGAGGGAGCCATCCATATATTGAAAAAGCGACCTCCTGCAAGATAAAATAATGTAACATAGCCAAGAAACATAAACCCTAAAGAGTAACCCACTACAAGAGTAGATATTACAGAAGGCCTAAAGAAAGCCTGCTCAGAACCCAGAAGCACCCAGCCTCTTTTTAAAGCAAACTTTGAAGTTAGCCCCCCTAACACCCCAAAAGAAAAAATCATAAAGCCAGTATAAAAAGCATCCACCAGCGTCTTTTGAAAACTCATTGCTGCAAACAGGGATTTACTTACTGTATCGTAATAGAAACTCCACATTAAAGGGAAACTATTCAAAAAAGATATTATCTTAAGGAGTATTACGACCACTCCAAAGAATAAAGGCAACTTCCACTTTACATCTATCACCCGTGGCTTTAGTAAAAAAGAAAAAACAGCGCCTACCACAAGGAGAAATATGGATAAAATACTGGCTGTATACAAAACTTTGCCCCAGTAAGCATCTCCTTTTAAACGACGCAAAAATTCTTCGGGTATATCAAGATATTTTGCATACGACCCCAGCTTGCTTCCCTGAATACCCACCTTTATACGTAATGTTGCCTCATTGATTTTAAACCCTTTCTTTTCCCATACAAAGGTATAATCTATTCGGTTCTTCTGCACCTTTTTTACACTATCCATCAAAGAGTAATCATTCAATTTAATTCCTTTTTCTTTAAGCTTATCCACTGCTATTCTATAGGCAGTATCTTTATCTAATTTATCTCCTCTGGCAGTATCAAGAATAAAATGATAAAAATTCACGACCTCTCCTGTGGAAGGATTGACATCAACAACAAAACCATTCTTTTTCAATTCCTTGAACAGCCTAACCCTCCAGAACCATACAGGAATACCTTTCTTAATAAGCTCATTTGACTTTTCCACACCCACATTCTTCTGAAGATACACTGAACCATGATAATAAGAATAGAATCTCACTGCATAATCAAAACCCTCTGTGTGAAAACCTTCCCTCTTAATAAAATTAAACGCCGCTTTTAATGCCTCCTGTCTGCTTATCCTGATATCTATTGAAGCAGTAGGCAGAGCTTGCCTGTAGAGTAAACAAAAGATAACCATTCCTGCAATTCCTGCTATTAACCAACTTATTAAGCCTTTGTTATTCATCTGACTTATTAAACAAAATCAGCTATATCCTGAATATTTTTACGCTGAACAGGGCGCCTATCTTGCTCCTTTGGATAACCGATACTTACTATAATATCAACCTTCTTATTTTTTGGAATTTTAAGTATCTTTTTAACTTCTCCTTCGTTAAACCATCCCAGCCAGCAAGTTCCTAATCCTAACTCTGTTGCTTCTAAGACAAAATGCTCAACGGCAATGCCAATATCAATGAGACTGTACTGTACTCCTCTGAATCTTCCCGCAAGCCTAGCTACCCACAAAGAAGGCTCTCTTACCACTACCAAGAAAGCCGCTGCTCCTTTTACAAAAGAATTTACTGAATATAATCCCGAAAAGGCTCTCTTAACAATTGCATTCTTTGTCTTCTCATCTTGAACAACAATAAAATACCAGGGTTGGGAATTACACGCAGAAGGTGAAAGGCGAGCTGCCTCAAGACATTTATTTATAACTTCCTTTGGTATAGAAGAAGGCGAATATTCTCTTACGCTTCTACGCCTCTT
Organism: uncultured Planctomycetia bacterium; assembly: GCA_964463445.1. GTDB lineage: Bacteria > Omnitrophota > Gorgyraeia > Duberdicusellales > 4484-171 > CAZWON01. The sequence continues at coordinate 4,074 of CAYXBX010000017.1, read as the reverse complement.
TACTAAGTCTATAAAATCCATATAACACGCAAAATCATTTTTTAAGACCTATTATCATTATAATGCCCAAACCAATATAAACCAATGCCATAAATCTAAAAAAAAGATACAGGCTGTTTAGAAAACCATCCTGTTATCCTTTCTGCTACCTTTCCTTTTATCAGGAAAAGTCCCTTAATAATAGCCACAAGACCCATTACCATTATAACTTTGGGTAAAATTCCCTCTATTCCCCATAAAGTTTTAATTAAAAGAATTCCTGCAAAAATCGCGAAAGCAAATAAATACTTTTTTATTCTTCTTATACTCCTCTTCTGCAGGATTCTTGCCAGCATATTTGGCTTTATGAAGAACAAAAAACCTGCCGCAATCCATAACCACCCTAAAATTTTTACTAAAATCCCCATCTTACCATAAATATTATACCAAAAGAGTAAGAATAAAAAACTATTGCAAAAAATAAAAAAAACATTATTATGTTTCTACTATGCTTAAAAAATTTAGAACCCACCATATAAAAACTGTTCTATGGATTCTTCTAATCGTTATTGTCCCTTCTTTTGTCTTTTGGGGGATATCGTCTTTTATAAGAGAGAGAAGGCAAAACGCAGTAATTATAATTGGCAAACACCCTCTAAATAGTGCTGAACTTAGAAAATACCTTATTATGGCAAATATATACTATCAAATCATGATGGGAGAAAACTTTTACCGCAGCCCCAACCGACAGCAACTGTTGGAAAGTAAGGCATTCCAATACATACTCTTGCTCAAAAAAGCAAAAGAAGACAAAATCAGAGCTAACGACGAAGAGGTTATAGATTTCATTAAGAAGGCCTTATCTATAAACGGAAAATTCGACAACGAGTACTACAAAAGATATGTCCAGGGTAAATGGAATCTAACCCCCCATGCTTTTGAAGAATATATAAGAGATATGCTTACCGCCGACAAAGTTTTAGATAAATATACAAAAAATGTAAAGGTAGACGAGAAAGAAATCAAAGAACTATACAAACAAGATAATGAGAAAATAAAAGTTTCCTACCTGTATATCCCCTATAAAGATTTCATTAAAGAAACCAGCGTAACTGAAGAAGAAATCAAAGATTACTACTACAAACACAAAAATGAGTTTACCACAGAACCAGAAATAAGAATTAAATATCTACTCTTTGATAAGAATAAAGACACGCACATCATTGCTAAAATACTTAAAAATGTTAAAGATATAAGCAAAATTGACTCTATTGTAAAAGAGCTATCCCTTAATGCGAGAACCACTGAATTCTTTGACAAGAATCACCCCCCTAAGAATATAGCCTGGAATAAAAAAGTTAATGAACTTGCCTTCTCCATTCCTCCTAATACTATAAGTCCTCTTATTGAGATAGAAGACAAATATATTCTCTTTGAAAAAGTTGCGGAGAAGAAAGGAAAGCTTAAACCTATAGAAGATGTGAAAGACAAAATAAGTGAGATAATAAAGGTAAAAAAAGCAAAAGCAAAAGCAAAAAAACTTGCCGTTGATATATTAAAAGAACTGACTTCTAACCAAAAAGGATTAAAGGAAGCAGCAGAGAAATACAGGCTCCCCATAAATACCACTGATTACTTTGCACGCAATACTCCCCCAAGAGGCTTCAACATTAGCCTATCTGTACGTATAAAACTCTTTAACCTCAAGAAAGGCGCAATATACAATCAACTAGCAGAAGATAAAAAAGGTTTTTATATTATTAGACTGGATGATTTCCTTCCTGTAGACGAAGCACGTTTTAATAAAGAAAAGGAAGAGTATAGGAAACGTATTCGCGCCCAAAAAATATTTATCGAAAGAATTAAATTCTTAGCTCAGTTGGAAAAAGAGACGCCTATAAAAAGAGTTATCCGCTATTAACCTTCTACTGTAATAGCATTAACAGGGCATTGACTTGCTACTTCATTAACATCGCAATTTGTACAGTCCTCCACTTTTACCTTTGCTACACCAGCATCGGTAAGTTCAAAACAATCCGGACAGTTGTTTACGCAAAGACCACAACCCACACAAGCATTCTCATCAATTGTTACTTTAGCCATTCTCTAACCTCCTTTTGTAAGAAAAACTTTTATAGCATACCCACAAGAAAATTGCAAGCTCTTTTTAATCAAGGATTCTCTAAATCGCACTATAGTCCATCTTTGCAAGATGCTCATAAAATTTATATCTTCGCCTAATCTCTTTCTCTGCTTTTTCAAGCAACATCTTTGCCCTCTCTGGATTCATTGCTTTTAAGGCACGGAAGCGGGTTTCATTATACATATAATCTTCAAGAGGAATTGAAGGTGGTCGGCTGTCCAACTGAAGAGGATTTTTCCCTTCCTTCATAAGAAGTGGGTTAAACCTGAAAAGAATCCAGAAGCCCGAGTCAACCGCCTTCTTCTGCTGCTCCATCCCCTTGGTCATATTTATGCCATGAGCGATGCAGTGAGAATAAGCCACAATAAGAGAAGGCCCATCATAACTCTCCGCCTCAATAAAAGCTTTTATTGCCTGAGAAGGATTTGCCCCCATTGCTATACGGGCAACATAAACCGTTCCATAAGTTGCCGCAATTAAAGCGAGGTCTTTATTAAAAAGGGGCTTCCCCGCAGCGGCAAACTTGGCAATTGCCCCCATAGGAGTTGCCTTGGACATCTGCCCGCCGGTGTTGGAATAAACTTCTGTATCAAGTACAAGGATATTCACATTCCGGTTCTGTGCAATTACATGGTCAAGCCCTCCATAACCTATATCATAAGCCCAACCATCGCCCCCTACAATCCACACACTTTTTGCCACAAGATAATCAGCGATACTCAGCAGTTCCCTTGAATCATCATCTTTCTGCTGCTTAAGAACACCTTTAAGAGCCTCAACACGCCTTCTCTGCTCCTCTATTTCTGCGGAGGTTTTCTGGGAAGCATTTAGAATTTCCTCGACCAGTTTCTGGCTATCTTTAAGGGAAGTCTGTATAAGCTTCTTAATAAGGAATTGGGCGCGCTGGCTAATCTGGTCAACTGCCAAACGCATACCAAAACCAAACTCAGCATTGTCCTCAAAAAGAGAATTTGACCAGGCCGGCCCTCTTCCGTCAGCACGTACACAGTAAGGAGTTGTTGGAAGATTACCTCCGTAAATGGAAGAACACCCTGTAGCATTGGCAATTAAAGCTCTGTCTCCAAAAAGCTGTGTTAGCAGTTTAACATAAGGAGTCTCTCCGCACCCAGCGCAGGCTCCGGAAAACTCAAAAAGCGGCCTCAAGAGCTGTGAACCTTTAACGGTTGAAATATCAAAAGGCAGCTGGCTTGGTTCCATATCGGGAAGAGAAAGGAAAAACTCAAAATTTTTCTTTTCTCTCTCGCGTATTGAGAGCTGAGGTACCATATTAATGGCTTTTTTGCCCGTAGGTTTATTGTCTGCTCCCTTCTTTAAGGCCGGACATTTATTTACACACGCCCCACAACCAGTACAGTCTTCAGGTGCCACCTGAATAGTAAATGCTTTATCTTCTAAACCTTTCCCCTTTGCAGGAGCATATTTAAACTCTGAGGGAGCGCCTTTAAGTAACTCCCTGGCATATATCTTCATTCGGATAGCTCCATGAGGACAAACAATGCTACACTGGCCACACTGAATACAAACTTGAGGGTCCCACTCCGGAATATGAAGGGTAATATTGCGCTTCTCGTACTGGGAAGTAGCTGAGGGCCACGTACCGTCCACAGGAAAACTAGATACAGGCAACTCATCACCTTTACCTGCAATAATAGGACCAGTAACTTTTTTGACAAACTCAGGAGCATCGTCAGGCACAACAGGAGGCATCTCTATCTTACTGGTTGCTTCACCGGGAACTTCAACCTCCTCCACTGCCTCCAAAGCTCTATCCACTGCACGAATATTCATCTCAACAACATTTTCCCCTTTCTTCCCGTACGTCTTCTTAATAGACTCCTTTATCGCCCTGACGGCCTCATCTAAAGGAATAACATTACTAATCTTAAAGAATGCTGTCTGCATAATGGTGTTGATTCTTACTCCCAGGCCTA